>CBDUPW010000235.1:0-11404 GCA_965369205.1 uncultured Polyangiaceae bacterium
GCGATCTGGGATCTGATGCGCGAGCAGGTCGCGGGCTTCTTCGATCAGATCGATGAAGCGCTGGTCCACGGTGAGCTGGACGCGATAGCGACCTGGCGATAGGGGCTCGACGACGGAGAACGGTCCTTCATGCGGCGGGCGCAGGGTCGCATCCGGTGGCGCGGGCGTCGGGATCGGCGCGGGCATCGCGTCGGGCGCGGTTGGCGCGCCGCCGCGATCGTTGCTGGGCATGGGGGAGCGGCGCGAACGACCTTTGTCGTCGAGCGTGGACGCGAGAGCGAGCGTGGGCGTGAGCGCGAGAGCGTGCGTGAGCGCGAGAGCGAGGCCGGCGGCGCGTCCGAGGGCGATTTGATCCAGAATCACGCGCGGTCACCACGCAGCCGCCTATACTTGGCAGCATGAAGATCTACACGCGCACGGGGGATGACGGGCAGACGGGTCTCTACGGCGGCGCCCGGGTGGACAAGGACGATGCCCGTGTCGAAGCCTACGGCAGCGTCGACGAGACGAACGCCGTCATCGGCACCGCCCGCGCCGCCGGTTTGCCGGCGAGCGTGGACTCGGTGCTGGCTGCCGTGCAGGCGGACCTATTCGTCCTGGGCGCAGAACTGTCCTGTGTTGCCGGCAAGGAAGGCAAACTGGGCATGCAGTTGCTAGGTGCGGACGACGCCATTCGTCTGGAGCGCGCCATCGATGAAGCCGAAGCCCCGCTGCCCGAACTCAAGAGTTTTGTGTTGCCGGGCGGCACGGCGGGCGCCGCTGCCCTGCACCATGCGCGCACCGTGTGCCGCCGCGCCGAACGGCGACTGCTCAGCGCGCGTCGCACGGGGCCCGTGCGTGACGACGTGCTGATCTATCTGAACCGACTCAGCGACCTCCTGTTTGTAATGGCTCGGCGCGCCAACCATGATGCAGAGGTCGCCGACGTGCCTTGGGCACCACGGAAGGAGCGGTAGGAGGAGGACGCGCAGGCAGCGGCGCGCACCCTCAGATCGGCAAATGCGCGGGCGCTGCAACAACGTCCGTTACGGAGAAGCGACCATGCGCGTCGCGCGTGACGCGCCCGAGTGCGACTTCCGGGTCGTGGGTGAAGAACAGCCTACCGTTCCGGGATAGCAAGTCGGTCAGCAGCTGCGTCTTTTCGTCGATCAGCTGTTCGGGAAAGCGGTCGTAACCCATGGTGATGGGAAGGTGCACCCAAGCGGCGCCCGGGATCAGATCTGCCGCGAAGACCACCGGTCCATCCGCGGAAGGGATTTCCGTTAGCATCAGCCCTGGGGTGTGGCCGTCGCTGCTGTGCAGCCGATACGCTGCGCCGAGGGTTTCGCTGACGGCTCCGTCCACAATCTCCAACCGGCCCGAGCTTTCCAACAGCGGTTGGAGCTCGGGGATGAAGGACGCGCGGTCGCGTGCATGCGGCTGCGTAGCTCGCTGCCACGCGCCCCTAGACACCACGAACTGGGCCTGGGGAAACAGCAAACGTGCGGCAGTGCCGTCCTGCCACTCAGCGAGCAGACCGCCCGCGTGATCGAAGTGCAAGTGGCTGAGCACCACTACGTCGATGGCTTCATGACTCGTGCCGAGCGCTTGAAGCGACTCGAGCAGCACGTGCCGCGCCGGCTCGACCCCGAAGCGCTCACGCATCTTCGGTGCAAAGAACGCCCCAATTCCTGTTTCGAACAAGATGCGCCTTCCGCTGTCTTCCTCGACCAAAGCCCCGCGGCACGCCAGCAGAATGCGGTTTTCTTCATCGGGCGCAGCCCAACGCTGCCACACGGCGCGCGGTGCATTGCCGAACATAGCGCCGCCGTCGAGGCGTTGCTGGTTGCCGGAGACTGCGGAAATCGTGCCCATGACAACTATCTAGAGCGACTCGGGCAGATTTCCAATCCGACTCGTCTCACGCCGGGAAACAGCGCGCCTCGACACGGAAACTCAAGGCGTTCGCAACGCTTCCAGGGCGTCGTCGGAAGCGATCCCAAGACGGCGCGCCCGCTCGAACCAACGCTTGCGTGCTAGCAGGCGCATGTCTCCCGTAGCGTCGGCTTCGTCGACGATCTCCGCTCCCAGCACCGTCTCCAGCACGTCTTCCATCGATACCACGCCCTGCACCCCACCGAACTGGTCGACCACGAGCGCAATGTGCTCGTTTTTTTCGAGCAAGCGTTCCAAAAGGTCCGGCACGATCAGCTCCGGCTTTACAACGATCAGTTCTCGCACCAAGTCGCCAATCTCCAGCGAATGCTCATCGCGCGCAGCTCGCAGCAAGATATCGTCCTTGAGCACGTAGCCGAGCACTTCGTCGCTGTTCATGCCCCAGACTGGGATCCGGGAAAAGCGCATGGCGTCCGGCTGCTCGAGCACCTCTGCGACGGTGGTCGCCGCCGGAAGCGAGTACACGACAGGCCGCGGCGTCATGATGTCGGTTGCACGCAGCGCCTTGGCCTTGAACAGAGCGCGCAAGATGCGCGACTCGCTTTTGTCGAACACGCCTTGTTCGGCACCCAGTTGGGTCAACGCGGCGATTTCGTCGCGGTCGAGGCGACCATGTCCGCTCCCCTTCGAGCTGATCAACTTGGTGACAATTTCACTGAGCCAGACGAGCGGGAACAGAATCGTCACCAGCACGGGCAGTACGGCAGCAGTGAACGGGGCCAGCCGCTTGAAATGCAACGCGCCCAGAGTCTTCGGAATGATCTCCGAAAACACCAGGATCAGTAGTGTCAGGACGGCCGACGCAATAGCCAGCACTTCCGAGCCCCACAGCGTTTGCGCCTGGGCGCCCGCCCCGGCGGCACCGATGGTGTGCGCGATCGTGTTCAGGCTCAGAATCGCGGCAAGCGGTCGATCCAGATTGTGCTTCAGCGCGGCAAGCCGGTCGCCCAGAGCGGGACGTTGTTCGCGGAGCCGCGCCAGATACGCCGGGCTGAGCGAAAGCAGCACTGCCTCTAGGACCGAGCACAAGAACGAGATCCCGAGTGCGATCCCGACATAGATGAGCAGCAGCGTCATGGGCGAAGTGGTGCGCATCCTGGTGCACGCACCCCACGTGCGCAAGGGTTTCAGCGCTGGACCCGGGCTGTCTTTCGAGTGATGTGCGCGCGACGCTGCCATGTGCAGCGGCCGGCGTCGGCTCCGGACGCGCGATCGCCGTCAGCCTACCGCACTCAGCTGTGGCGATTGGGCAGGGAGTGTCACGCCCAAGGAGGCAAACCCGGGCAGTAGCACGTCCCGTACCGTGCTGGTCACGACCTCACGGCGACGCGCCGTGCTGAGCACGCCCAGCCCTTCCGCGCGCTCCTCCGGTGCGTTCAAGTCCGGCACGCCCACGTACAGTTCGTCGCCGGCCGCAAACCGCAACATGTTGCCAATGTGTGCTGAAAGGAAGCCGACATCCGTCGTGCGCTGCGCTTCGGAAAGCGCCGCCCAGCCGAGGCGGCTGTGAGACACTTCATCTTTCAAGATCGTGTGCGCGATGTCCGCGACATGGGCATCGTCGGCTAGCACCCGGATCTGGCTCAACGCCGTCGCGCTCAGCGTTTCGGAAATGCAGCAGGCAGCAACAACTTCGTAGAGCACGCGTTGCTCGAAGGTCAATCCACCGGGCCCGACGTCCGGTGGCACACGCACCAACACCCGTGCGGTTACGCCGAACTTCTCTGCGAGCGAATCGCACAGCTCGCCATGGCGCAACTCGTCCCGTGCGGCGTCGCGCGCCAAGTGCTCCAGCGATGGGAATACCTCGCGCACCCGTCGGGCAATGCGGAAGAAACGCGCAGCGGCCTCACGCTCCTGGGACGCACGGTATGCCCAGACGCGGCCAGCTGCGGTTCGGATATCGGTCTGCGTGCTCACCTCAGCACCAGCCCGCGTCCGTGCAGCACTTGTCCAACGCCTTGCATCCGGTGATCCAACAGCACTCCACGCCGGGACAGCAGCGGCCACTGGGGTCGTTGGCACACGGCGCCGCGCCGGCCGCGCCTGAAGCGCCCGCACCACCGCCAGAAGCCCCTCCTTGTCCGGCAGTGCCACCGCCGCTGCCCCCAGTCGCAGCGCCCCCCGCGCCGGACGCCCCGGCGTCATTGCCCGCGGCGCCGCCGCCCGCATTTCCCCCACTCGCGCTGCCACCCACGCCGCCTGAGCCACCAGCTCCTCCGGTGCCAGTGCTGCCGTTCTGACCGCTGCCGGTGCTGGGATCTTCCGCGCCACATCCAGTCGCGCCGAGCGCCAGCGTCCCGCCACCCACCACCAAGACCTGAAACCATTTGTCCAAACGCATGAAAACCTCCGAGCACTCAAGCTACGGTCAGCGGACCGATCAATCCAATAGAATGACTCGAACACGTCGTTCTACTGGTTGGAACGATGCACATGCGGCCCGCTTGACGGCTGGTGGTCCCGCGCCACAGATCGCAGCGTGCAACCTGCGGAAGTATGCGCGGCCAACGCGGAGCAGCTCGACGCTCTCTGTGCTGGGCTGGCGGGTCGGCGTCTCGCGGTGCTCACCGGCGCGGGTTGCAGCACAGAAAGCGGGATCCCGGACTACCGCGGGCCAGGAACACTCAAGCGCGCCAAGAGTCCGATGCAATCGCGCGAGTTTCTCACCTCTGCGGATGCGCGGGCGCGTTACTGGTCGCGCAGTGCGCTGGGTTGGCCGCGGATCGCGGCCGCACAACCCAACCTAGGTCACCGTGCGCTATCGCAGCTGGAAGCGTCCGGTGCCCTCAGCGGCGTGATCACGCAGAACGTGGACGGCCTGCACCAGGCCGCTGGCAGTCGCAACGTGGTGGAATTGCACGGCGCGCTAGCGCGCGTGCGCTGTTTGGGTTGCGGCCAGCTCAGCTGCCGCAAAGAACTCCAGCTCCGCTTGCTGGCGGACAACCCGAGTCTGCACCAGCACGGCCCAACACAGCTGGCACCCGACGGCGACGCCCATCGCGAAGATGTGACGAACTTCCGAGTCCCCGCCTGCGCAGCCTGCAACGGAGTCCTGAAACCCGACGTGGTGTTCTTCGGCGAGGGTGTGCCGCGCCCGACCGTCGACGCCGCGTTCGCATTCCTGGACCAGGGCGACGCGCTCCTAGTCGTGGGCAGCTCGCTCACGGTTTTTTCCGGCTTTCGCTTCGTGCGCCGCGCCAGCGAGCGCGGCATACCCATTTTCATCGTCAACTACAGCGCCACCCGCGGTGACCCGTACGCAAGTCTGTGCGTGTCTGGTTCCGCCGGGGCGACCCTCGACGCGATCCGGCGGCGCTGCGCGCCAGGCCCCGCGGAAGCGAGCACTGAGGCACTCAAGCACTGCGTTTGACGGCTCTTAGGCATGCACGGAGCGCCAAGCCGCTCGTGCCACGCGCCCTGTCACGAAACCGGTCCAGTTGCCACGGGGAGCGGCGGAACCGGCGGAACCGATCAGTCCTTTGCGACTTGGAATCGGGCAGTGGTCACGAGCGCGTCGCCGAGCTTGATCTCGACGCGATACTTTCCGACCGGCCAACCTGCATCCGGCTTGGTGAGCTGGGTGTGGAGCGAGTAGCTAGTGACGCCGAAGTCTGGCAGTTCTTCGACCTTCTTCTTCACCGTCGCAACCACAGTATTAGGTTTGGCGGCGGCACCCACGTCCTCGGCGATCCACTGCATGCTGAACTCTTCGCCACTCTTGGGAATGG
Organism: uncultured Polyangiaceae bacterium; assembly: GCA_965369205.1. Lineage (GTDB taxonomy): Bacteria > Myxococcota_A > Polyangia > Polyangiales > Polyangiaceae > JACKEA01. The sequence continues at coordinate 5,667 of CBDUPW010000235.1, forward strand.
ACTTGGTCTTGTAGGAGACGTGCACCACGGGCGCATCCACAGGAAAACGATCCGTGATGCCCACGCAGGCATCTTCTTGGATTTCCTTGCAAACGAATGTGCCCATCGTTTCCGCAGTCACCTCAGACGGTGCCGCCGCGGCCGGTGCCGCGCCAGCGCTTGGCGCCGCCGAGGGTGCTGCGGAGTTGTCACTTCCCTTGCACGCAAGCAGAGCAGCGAAGACCAGTGCGACCGGAACGGCCGTCTTTGCGGAGAGGTGTCTGAGCATAGTGCCAAACTTTACTTGCAAGAGCAGACGCGACCTAACGAAATCCGGAGCGAGTTGCGTGCCACCGCAGCGGCCCGAGCACTCTCACCACTCCGATCCGGACCAAGCGTCGTTGCGCTGCCGGTACTCCACGATTGGCTGCGTGTCGTACGGAACGAGCTCGACCGGGATCTCCCTCTCGACGACATAAGCACGAGGTGTGGGACGCACCCGCAGTGCGCGAAACGCGACTCCCGCGGCCTTCGCCGCGCGCGCAGCTGAAGCGAAGGCCGGATCATGGACGTCTGAAGGCCGCACCGCATTGGCGCGGGCATGCTGAACTAGCAGCAGCACCAAAGCGCCGTGCCCGGCGCGTACGACCCGCGTGAGTTCTTCCAAGTGCCGACTCGCGCGCGCACTGACGGAATCTGGAAAATAGCCGCGACCATCAGCGTACACGAGGTGGCAGTTCTTCACCTCGATGAACGTCTGCTTCGTACCGCGCCGCATCCAAAAGTCCGCGCGGGAGTTGTCGCCATAGCGATATTCCCGCCGCAGCTCGCCGTATCTCTTCAGACCGACGAGTTTTTTTTCGCGTAGGAGCGCTTCCACAATGCGATTGGCAATGACTGTGTTTGCCCCGATCCAATCCCGTCCGACCCGTAGCAATTCCAGCGTGTATCTCAGCTTGCGCTTCGAGTCGGGGTCGACGCTGCTGACGAGCACCGGCGCACCCGGGATCACCATGCCCTCCATCCGGCCCGGATTCACACAATGCGCCACCACCTGCTTCCCGCCGGCCAGTCGCACATCCGCCAGGAAGCGTTTGCGACGGCCCACAAGTTCGCCCGCAAGCAAAGGACGGGCATGAGGAACGGATAGAAGCACGGGCATTGCGGAAGGTGGCAAGGGGGCAGGAGCGCCTGCTAACATGGTCTCGGTGAAAAGACTCGGTGCTGGCGTATTCCTTCTCCTGGCAGGGTCGGCCCTTTTTTCTGCCTGCGGAAGCGACGACGACGGTGGCAGCAAGATCGGCGGAACGGGCGGCTCGAAGAGCGATGGCGCCATCGAGGTGGGCGTCGTCGATGGTCCCGCAGACGTCAACTACGACGCCATTGCGGTGCCCGGCAGCGCATGCAACGCGATCCGCCAACAACACCCCACGGATCCATCACCCCATGTGGACGAGTGCTCGGAGCTCAGCTTCACCACGAATCCGCCATCTTCTGGTCCACACTACGCAACCTGGGCGGCGTACGAGATCTACTCCGTGCCAGTTCCCCTCGGATACCTGGTGCATGCGATGGAACACGGCGCCATCGTCGTGCTCTACAACTGCACCACGGACTGTTCAGCAGAGGTCGCTCAAGCGGAGACTTGGGCCACCACCCTGCCGCCGGACCCATTGTGCGCGAACAACTCGGCCAAGCGCCGAGTGATCGTGTCTCCCGACCCGAAGCTCATCACCAAGTGGGCGGCAGCGGCATGGGGCGCGACGCTGCGTGCCAGCTGCTTCGAGCCGGACGTCTTCACGGAGTTTTACGACCTGTTCTACGGCAAAGGGCCAGAAGATTTCTGCAGTGACGGCGCCGACTTGAAAAACGGCGAGGGCGGGCTCATCGTCCCGACCGGCTGTGGCGAGGGCGACGGCGGAAGTGTGGATGCGGGTGGACCGATCCTGGACGGGAGTGTTGACTGAGATGGCTGTGGCGCAGTTGAAGTGGGTGGGGCTCTTGCCGTGTGTCCTGGCGCTGGCGTGCGGCAGTGCCGACGACGGCGCAGCGCGCGGCGGCGTCCCCAGCAGCAAGCTTCCGAAGGACGCGCTACCAGACGGACTCTACGCGGATTTCTTGGACGGCAAATTCGACGGCACCGGCCACCCCCTGGACGCCGAGGTGTGGGAGGCCGAAGACGGTTGTGCGGCAACGACCGGCATCCGCGAAGCGGAGGGCCGGGGATTCCATCCAGACTTCGACGACCCCGGCGTCGCCTGCAAGGCCAGCAGCAAGGTCATTGGCCGCGGTCGCTTCATCCTGAACGCCCGCGCCCTGAGCATGTCCAGCTGTGACGGCGCGGACTGCGACACGCCCGTCCTGCGCCTCTCAGCCCGCTCCCTCGACGGTAGCGTACTGGGAGAGCGTGAAGTCCTTTGGAGAGAGTTCGTAGAGCCGCTCACGTATCAAAACGTCAGCCTGCTTTTCACGCAGTACACGGACGGCCCAGTCAACGTCGGCGCGGAGTGGCTTGGCACCGTGCGCGCGCGGGTGGACTACGTCGAGGTGTTCCGGTCCGCGCGCCAACTGATCCTCGCGCCGCCGTCCGGCGTGATCGACGACGCCGCAACGCTCTCCCTGGAAGCGCATGATCCGCCGACCAACTTCCGCTTCGAGCTGAAATGCGACGACACGGATCTGACCGATCCGTTGACTGGACTCCTGCAAACCGGCACGGCCAGCCAGGAAGACACGGAATTCCGAAGCATCGTCAGCGTGCCAGCCGCGGATCTGCTGAGCGCGTGTCCCGCTGAGACTCGCCTGCGCGTCAGCTTGATGAGCGGCTCGTATGCGCGCGCCACCAGCCGCCTCACGCGCCATGCGCAAGAAGCCCCGTGCTCGTTTTCGCCAGATACCACGCGGATACTCCTGACGGGCTTCGAGCCGTTTCCGGCAGACTCGACTCGGGACAACAGCTCCGAGCAAGCCGTTCTGGGCTTCGACGCCACATCCGTGCCGGGCATCAGCGTGATGAAGATGATCCTGCCGGTGGAATTCGACACAGCGGCAGGACTCGTCAACAGCGCCATCACGCGCTGTCAGCCGGACATCGTGGTCGGTTTTGGCCAGGGCCGCTCGGAGGTGGACCTCGAGACCACGGCTTACAACAAGAAGGACTCCTCGGCCGTGGCCGGAGGCGTGCCGGACAACCGTGGCATCATCGCCGGCGGCGAGCCGGTGGTGCCCCAAGGGCCTGGGGAGCTGGCAACTGGATTGCCGCTAGACGCGATCTTGAGCGACCTATCGGGCCGCGGGATCGCCGCCGGTTTCAGCGACGACCCCGGGCGCTACATCTGCAACAACATTTTCTACCGCATCATGGCGGAGTCCCAGAGCAGCGGTATCAGCGGGGGCTTCATCCACTTGCCACGCATCGCCAACGTCACGGATGCAGATCGCCAAATGCTCGCAGACGTAGTGCACAGCGTGGTCACGAACACCATGGAAGCGCGGCTCTGAGATTGACGGACGCGCCGTCCAACACCACAACCTCGCCCATGGTCGAACGCGCTTCGGACGATCCGGCACGGAATCTGGCACACGCCTATTTCGTCGACTCGGACTCACCCGTCATTCAAGAATTGGCGTCCCAGTATTCCACGGGAGCCGACTCCCCGGTCGCAAGAGCCCGCGCGCTATTCCGCGCCGTGCGCGATGGCTGGCGCTACGACCCGTATTCTGTTGTCACCGATCGCGAGCAATACAAGGCAAGCGCCATCGCAGAGAAGGACCGCGGGTTCTGCGTGCCCAAGGCCATCTTGCTCACGGCCGTGGCGCGCGCGGCGGGTATTCCTGCGCGCGTGGGCTTCGCGGACGTGAAGAACCATCTGGCGTCGCCCAAGCTACGCGAGCTGATGCAGACGGACCTGTTCGTATTCCACGGCTACACGGAGATGTTCTTGGAAGGACAGTGGCTGAAGGCCACGCCCGCGTTCAACGCCGCACTCTGCGAGCGCTTTGGTGTCGCGCCCCTGGAATTCGACGGCAAAAGCGACGCCTTGCTGCATGCCTTCGACGGACGCGGACAGCAGTATATGGAGTACGTGCACGACCGCGGCACCTTCGCGGACTTCCCTTTCGAGGACATGCTCGCAGCTTTCCGCGAGCACTATCCTTTCTGGCGCAACATCGAACAGGTACGCGACGACGCATTTCACGGCGGGTGACGCACCGAAGCCCGCCGAGCGGAGCTCTGTTCGTCAACGTACCGTAGGTTGCCGAGGCGCCGCTTCAGCCGTCGCAGGGTTTGTTCATCTGTGCGAGGGCGATGTGCTTGGGGCGCTCCGCGCCAGCTGGCCAGCTGACGAAGAGACTGGCGAAGTTGTTCCCTCGACAGATACGCACCTTTGGATACTTGCCCTTCTTCAACCGCAGAACGAACGAGCCGTGTTGCCCCGGAATGAACGACTCGAAATAGTCGACGTTCTTGCGGCCAAAGCCGTCCATCTTCTCAAAGCCGGTCACTTTGCCGCGGCAGGTCACTTGCAACCACTCGCGTAGCACCATCAACGTGCAGTCCTTGCCTTGGCTACCGGCGCCTTGGGTGTTGACCGCAAGCCCGTCGTCCCATTCGCTGCCCTTGGGTGGGTCCGATTCTGTATCCGGAACGGCAGGCACGCCTTTTTCGTCCACGTCGGGTTTGACCGCGGTGCGCTCGGGCTCCGGCGTTTCCGGTGTCTCGGGTGCTGGCGCCGCGGGCGGCGCAACCGTCGGTGCTACGGCCGCACTCTCGGCGGTTTGCTCAGTTTCACCTTGCTTGCACGCTAGGAGCGACAGCACGAGGGCGCCGAGACAGGTGAGCGATGTTGTGAATGAACGAGCTTTCATGATGCGAGTCCTATTGCGTGGGGAAGGGAGTCCGTCCGGAAGCCACGGTCGAGCCTGTCCCTGTGAGGCGCCCGTTTCAAGAGGCAAGCCCGACGCACTGTGGCGCCGGCCATTGCTCGCCACAACTGCGGTTCATGGCCAACTTGTGGCGACCAATGGTTGCCTTATCAAGCGCCACAGGACGCAGCCCACTTGGAAAGCTTAGTTTGCCCCGCTAGCGCTGCGCCGGCGCGTCAGCGGCACGACTCCGCATGAAGCGGGGTCGGCCCGCGACCATGGCGGCGCTGTGGATGACAAGATCGGCACGTTTCGCGGCGTTGCGAGCGGCGATTGCCCCCCGCAGGGCTGCGTGCCGGTTTTCGTGCTTGGCGGCGGCTTCGACCACGGTGCGGGCAGTCAGCATGCAGGGCTCGGCGCTGCTCCAGTCCAGCTTCGTGCAGGCGAGCAGCATGCAAGCTTGTCCTTGCACCAGGCACGCGGAGAGCAACTGAGTGATCAGGATGGAATTCCCCGGCGCAGCTTCCCAGAGGCGCAAACGCGTTGGGTCGTCGGACACTGTGTAGCCCGCGAAAGCCTTCAGGTCTTCTCGAAGACCGAAGGTCTTGGACACGGGCAACCCAGAGAAGACTGGTTTGATCACTAGCGCGTCCGAATCCCGGAACCTTTCGTGGGCAGCGCGCTCTCGCGAGTCCGGCGAATGGCCAAGATAGGCTTCCAGACTGTCGACGGACAGCGGCGCAAAGGTCCACAGCACCCGCACCGGCCGGGGGTCGAGACCAGGAGCCGCTTCAGGTGCTTCCTGCTCCTCGTCTGATCCCGCAAGCCAGGTATCTAGGAGCGTCAAGCTGCCCTCTTCGGCCGCCGCCTTCAGCGCTTCGTCCGTCAGCTCC
>CBDUPW010000236.1:0-11402 GCA_965369205.1 uncultured Polyangiaceae bacterium
GCCCGTCGCGCCGCCGGTTCCGCCCGTCGCGCCGCCGGTGCCGCCCGTCACGCCGCCGGTTCCGCCCGTCGCGCCGCCTGTGCCACCGGTGCCGCCCGTCGCTCCGCCGGTGCCGCCCGTTGCTCCACCCGTGCCGCCCGTCGCGCCGCCGGCGCCGCCGGTTGCTCCGCCTGTGCCGCCTGTCGCTCCGCCTGTGCCGCCAGCGCCACTAGAACCCGCAACGCCGCCGCCGGATCCGGCTGTGCCACCACCGGAACCGGCCACGCCGCCGCCCGCGCCCGCACTGCCACCCCCGGATCCTCCGATGCCGCCTCCGGCTCCGGCGAGCCCACCACCGTCACCCGGTCCGAACTCGAAGTTCTCGAAATCGTTCGTGCATGCAAGTAGCAGGACCAGACTGGAAGCAATGGCAAGGCGTCGCATGTCCTGAGTTTGTCAGGAGAGCCGCGCAAACGCCAGAAACACAGCGAGTTCCGCGTGCGAAACGTGGGCGGATGTGCGATGGCGCGCTCGGAGCAGATCCGCGTCGTCCTCCACCATGTTCGCGTCGAAACGCTCGCTGAATGCGCCAACCCGGGCCGGCAACAATAGGGGACATGCGCCTGAAAACGCTCCGTGCCTTTGCGACCGTTGCCCTATCCGCGACCAGCGTACTCGCCGCTTGCGCGTCCCAACCGCCCGCCAAAAGCGTTAGCGAAGTCTCGGCGAACACCCCGATCCCCGCCAACGCGCGCCATGTGCGACTGAACGTCGTCACGGGCAGCCACTACGGCGCATCCGTGAAGACGCTGAGTGTGTTTGTGGAAGACAAGGCCGTGCGTGTGGATCAGGCAGATGGTGCGCCACGCCTGATCAGTATCGAGCAGTGGAATCAAGCCCGCGAAGTACTGAACACCGGCCTCCGCGCCGCAACCCCCGCGACCCCCCGCGGCTGCTACCACGGCGGCATGGATTGCTGGTTCCGCGTGACGAACGACGGCCATTCCCGAGAGGGTTGCTGCCTGTCCCCCGTCGGACTCGCCGTCGAAGAGGGCGCCGAACTTCTGACGCAGTAAGTCGCATTTGCAAAGGCGAACGGATCGGCGTAGGCGGGTGCCATGTCGAACACGGAAAGTAGCGCGCCGCGCCGAAGTCGGCCCCCGAGCGCCGCCGAACTCGCCCGCGTAGTCATCGAACGCGTTTCGCCTGAACTCGACGGAGGTCGGTATGCGGTCAAGCGCATCGTGGGCGACACGGTCGCGATCTCTGTGGACATTCTCAAGGATGGGCACGACGTGGTCGCCGCCTGCATCCGTTACTGTCGTCCCGGCGAGTCCGCCTGGCTCACCGCGCCACTGGTATTCGACTTCGATGCCGAGCGTTGGCACGGGCAGATCGACGTAGACGCGCCGGGTGCCTGGCGGTTTTGCATCGAGGCTTGGCCCGATCCCTTCGCGACCTGGCGCGCGGACCTGCGCAAGCGCTTGGATGCTGAGCAAGACATAAAGAGCGATCTGCTGGAAGGAGCCGCTTTCGTTGCTGAGCGAGCCAAGAGCGGCGTTCGTGCGCTGCAAGCGGCGCAGTCCGTGCTGGCAGACCCATCGCTGCCTTTGGAACAGCGTTTGGAAGTCGCATTCTCCGCCGAGCTCAGCGAAGACATGCAAGGCCCGCAGACTGCCGAGAGCGTCACCCGCCACGCCGAGCGAACGATCTACGTCGACCGTCCACTCGCGGTCTTCGGCAGCTGGTACGAGCTATTTCCGCGCTCCGAGACGAAGGAAAGTCACACGCACGGCACCTTCCGTAGCGCCACCGCGAGGCTCGCTTCTCTCGAAACCCTTGGCTTCGACGTGCTGTATCTGCCGCCCATCCACCCCATCGGCGTCAGCAAGCGCAAGGGGCGGAACAATAACCCCGAGTGTGAACCTGGCGATCTGGGCAGCCCTTGGGCAATTGGCGGCAAAGAGGGCGGCCACACCGCCGTGCATCCGCAGCTGGGCACGCTGCAGGACTTCGAGGACTTCGTCGCGGCCGCCAAGCGGCACCACCTGGAAATTGCCCTCGACTTCGCCCTGCAATGTTCACCGGATCATCCCTGGATCACGGAGCACCCCGAGTGGTTTTTTGTACGTGGCGACGGCACGCTGCGCTACGCCGAAAACCCTCCCAAGAAATACGAAGACATCTACCCCCTCAATTTCTGGTGCGATGATCGAGTTGGGCTTTGGACTGCGTGTCGCGACGTACTGCTGTTCTGGATCGCCCGTGGGGTGCGCATCTTCCGCGTGGACAATCCCCACACGAAGCCTTTCGCTTTCTGGCATTGGTGCATCCAGGAAATCCAAAGCAAGCACCCAGAGGTGCTCTTCCTAGCCGAGGCCTTCACACGCCCCAAGCGCATGCGCAACCTGGGCAAGCTTGGCTTTTCACAGAGCTACACCTACTTCACCTGGAAAAACACGACCGAAGAGCTCACGGAGTACGTCACTGAGCTGGCACACTCGGAGATGGCCGAGTATTACCGCCCGAACTTCTTTGCGAACACTCCGGACATCTTGCACGAGTACCTGCAAGAAGGTGGCCGCCCTGCATTCCGTGTGCGCCTGCTGCTCGCGGCGACCCTGTCCCCGACCTACGGCATCTACAGCGGCTACGAACTATGCGAGAACGTGCCGCTTCGACCGGGCAGCGAAGAATATTTGAACAGCGAGAAATACGAAGTGCGGGTGCGCGACTACGACGCGCCAGGCAATCTGAACGCGGAGATCGAGAGCATCAACCGCCTACGTCGCGAGAATCCGGCCCTGCAGCAGCTCTCGAATATCACCTTCCTCCAGAGTGACTCCGAGCAAATTCTTGCGTTCCACAAGTCGGCGCCGGGAAACGATCTCATCATCGTTGCTAACGTGGACCCCCACAACGCGCACGAGACCATGATCGACGTTCCTCTCGCTGCGCTGGGCATCGGCGAAAGTGAGCCCTACGCCGTAACCGACTTGCTCACGGGCGAGCGCTATCCGTGGCAAGGCCCACGCGCCTACGTGCGGCTCGACCCGAAAGAAAAGGTGGGGCACCTACTGCGCGTAGAGCGCGACTGAGGCGCTTCTCAAGCGAACAGCCCCGAACGCATGCGCGCCCGGGGCTGAATCCTATCGATGCAGTCGAGCCCTAGGGGCCCGTGGATACCGCGGCATCCGTGCACATCGGCGCCACGCTGCCGCTGCCTATCACGCACTTGGCGCCGGACACGACAGGGCACTTCGGGCAAAAGATGGGCGGCGTGCAGCCTTGATTGTCCCAGGCGGTCTTCGCCGCTTTCATTTGGGACACGGCCTTTGTGTTCGCGTTGTTGATGTAGGTGTCGCAGGGGCATCCCAGGGCGGAGCCGACCTTCGTCGTGCACTGATTCGACGGTTGGATCGTGCAGCTCTTGGCGGCAAGAACGGCCTTCTGATAGTCGCTATCAAGCTTCTGGCACGACACGTTTGGGCCGCCACCCGTGCCACCCGTGCCACCGGTCGCGCCACCCGTGCCACCCGTCGCACCACCCGTGCCGCCGGTCGCGCCACCCGTGCCGCCGGTCGCGCCACCCGTGCCACCGGTCGCGCCGCCCGTTCCACCGCTGCCGCTGCTACCGCCTGTGCCTGCGCTACCGGCCGCACCGGAAGCACCGGACGATCCCGCGCTACCCGAAGCGCCTCCAGATCCCGATGCACCCGCAGTGCCGCCACTGCCTGCGGTGCCTCCGCCGCTGCCAGCGGTGCCACCGCCAGTGCCCGCGCTGCCGCCACCGCTGCCGCCGCTTCCGCCTCCAGTGCCCCCAGTGCCGCTCACTGCGCCGGTGTTGCCGCCCCCAGAGCCGCCACCGTCGTCGTCACTGCCACAACCAAACGGCATACAAACCAGCGCCATGGCCGCCGGCACCCACAGAAGTCGCTTCGACATGATGTATCTCCCTTTAAGTATTACTTCCGGGTCGGACACGCCGCGCGCCTCCCCAGCTGCAAGAGTGTAAAGGCATTCGCACGTTGCACCAACGACGCTTCGCGCACCGCACTGAGAAACTCACATCAAATTGAATCGTCCCTGTGCTTTTCTCGCGTCGATGGAACGGTGCCGCGCCGCTTGCGGCGCGGCTGGGCCAAGCCCAGCGCCCACTAGATCCAGCCGCGTCGCGCCGCCAACAGGATTGCGCCGACATGCACGCCGTGCACGATGGCCCCGCGATCGACGCTGTCCAGCAGTGCCGCTGCCGGTGAGAGCCGAACGACGATGTTCTCGTCTTCCATCGGAGTCGGCTCTTGGGTCTGCTTTGCGTTTGCTGCGAAGAAGAAGTGTGCGCGGTTCGTATGCCGCACAGGCTCCGTGTTGACGACCTGAAGCTCCCGCCAATCTTCGGAGCTGTAGCCGGTTTCCTCGAGAAGCTCGCGTTTCGCCGCCTGCAGCGGTGACTCGCCTGGATCGATCACTCCCGCCGGCAACTCCAAGCTCAAGCCGCCTAACCCGTGACGATATTGCTCGACGAGCACGACATCACCCGTTTGGGTCCGCGCCAGCACACTGGTCCAATCCGGCGAGCGCACTTGGTGGAACTCCATCTCAACAGCGCGAGGCAATGCCACACGCTGCTCCGTGATCGTGAGCCACTTGCGCTCGAGCAGGATCTTGCTTTCCAGAACTTTCCAGGGAATCACGCAGACATCATGCCAAAGCAGCCGCGCCCACGTAAGGCCCCGGAATCCGCTCGCCGCCCGATCCCAGCGGCCGCAGCCAACCGCAACAACGGAATCGCGCTAGGATGAGAGCCGCGTCAGCCCAGCCTGCCGCCACACTCCTATAAGAGAGGGTCTCCATGAAGCATGTGCTTTTTCTGGCTTCGATTTCCGCGTTGGGACTGATCGGATGTGGCTCCGACGATTCGAGCGGCACACCCGCGGGCGGCGGCGCCAGCAGCGGCGGTGCCAGTAGTGGTGGCGCCAGCAGTGGCGGCCAAAATAGCGGCGGCAACGCGGGAGTCGCAGGCGGCAGCGCCGGCAGCAGCAGCGGCGGCGCAAGCAGTGGCGGCGCCAGCAGCGGCGGAGCTTCCTCGAGCGGACTGTCCTCCAAGTACCCTGGGGATCAGGGCATCGACAAAGACCCGGATGTGGTTTGGTACGAAGGTTTCGAAGAAGCCAACGTGGACGCCGTCGTTGCCCGCTACAACGACGCAAAGAAGTCCGGCCTCAGCCTGGATTCCGACGTGCCGCCAAAGAGCTCCGGTCAAAAGAGCATGAAGATGACAGCGAGCGGTTCTGGACCGAACGCGGCGGATTTGTTCAAGCGACTCGACCCCGGCTACGACGAGCTCTTCGTCCGCTACTACGCCAAGTACCAAAGCGGCGTGCAGTGGCACCACACCGGCGTGTGGGTCGGCGGCTACAACCCGGCAAGCAACTGGCCGAGCCCGCAAGCCGGCTTGAAGCCCAACGGAAACGACCGCTTCAGCGTGTCCATCGAACCCGTGGGCAGCGGCGCGAATCCACGGCTGGACTACTACAACTACTGGATGAAGATGCACTCCTGGATGGACAACCCGTCAGGCTCCACGGCGTACTACGGCAATACGCTGGTGCACGACGCCGGCTTCAAGGTCGACGACGATCAATGGATGTGCATCGAAATCCACATCAAGCTGAATCCCAACCCGGGGTTAGGCGCCGGCGCCGAGCTCGGCGTGTGGAAGAACGACGTCAGCGTGATTCAATACAGCGACACCTCCCCCATGGGCTACTGGCTGAAGGATAAGTTCTGCCCGGACGGCGCGACGTCTGCCTCGTGCACCGACTATCCACCGTCTGCCAGCACGCCCAAGGTTGCGCTGGATCTCCAGTACCGCAACACCGCGGCACTCAAGCTCAACGCGTTTTGGCCGCAGAACTACATCACCAAAGGCGGTGCCGGTAGCGTCAGCTACGACCACATGGTCGTGGCCAAGAGCCGCGTCGGCTGCATGCAGTAGTTTGGCTGTTTTTTTCTAGCAACAGAGCTGCACTGCACGCCGATGAGGCGGCGCGCGGCCGCTCGCATGCGGCCCGCACCGCACGCCATGCACCCATTCCCAAACAGCGAACCCCGGAGTCGCCCGAAGTCCAGCCGCGTCGTGTTACAAGGCGACATGACCCAGGTCGTCGCCATTGCCGAGCGTATTTCCGCGCTCGCAACCATGAGCCGCGACGCGGCGCGATCTAAAGAAGCCCAACGCGAACTACTCGAGTTGCGACGCGTGTACCGCCGGGACGCTGCGGCATTCTCAGACGGTCACATCGACATGCTGCGCGACGTTGCGGCACAAGTGGGCGTGCACCACCAGGTGGAAGCGGCACGAGTATTGCGCGAAGTCTTCGGTTACGACGAGTTTCGTCGCGGCCAGAAGGAAATCATCGAAGGCGTGCTCTCGGCGCGGGATTGCCTCGGCGTGATGCCCACCGGTGCCGGCAAATCTCTCACCTTTCAGATCCCGGCACGGGTGCTTGGCGGCGTCACACTCGTGGTCTCCCCGCTAATCGCCCTAATGAAGGACCAGGTCGACGCCTTAAACGAAGTCGGTCTGAGAGCCACCTACTTGAACTCCACCGTGCCTATCGAAGAGCGCGACGAGCGCGCCCGGCGCATTCGCGCGGGAGAGTTCGAGTTGGTCTACGTGGCGCCAGAGGGGCTGCGCGCCTCCGCGGGGCGCACCCTTGAAGGTGCCAACATCTCGCTGATCGCCGTCGACGAGGCCCACTGCATCAGCCAGTGGGGCCACGACTTTCGCCCGGCCTACCGCGAGCTCACCGGTCTGAAGCGCCGCTTCGCCGACGTGCCTATCCTGGCGCTGACCGCCACCGCTACGCCAGAGGTCACCGACGACATCGTTCAGCAGCTGGCGATGAAGAACCCGACGCTGTTTCGCGGCAGCTTCTATCGAGAGAACCTCAAGCTCTTCGCCGTGAAGAAGGGCGGCACCGAAAAAGGACGCCGCATTCCCAACGTGGGCAAGGCCATCGTCAGCTTCGTGCGCAGCCGCCCGGGGCAGAGCGGGATCGTCTACTGCTTGTCCCGCAAATCCACGGAGAAGACCGCAGAGCTGCTCAGCGCGGCCGGCGTGCGCGCCGCGGCGGATCACGCCGGCCTCGACGTCGACGAGCGCAGCCGGGTTCAAGACGCTTTCCGCGCGGACGATCTCGACGTCGTGGTTGCGACCATCGCCTTCGGCATGGGTATCGACAAACCCGACGTGCGTTTCATCGTGCACCGGGACCTTCCGCGTTCGATCGAGAGCTACTATCAAGAGATCGGCCGCGCCGGCCGCGACGGCCTCGAGAGCGAGTGCGTGCTCTTCTACTCGTTCTCGGAGGTCATCGCCTACGATCGCTTCGGCAACGAAGCCTCTGAAGAGCAAGCCGAACGCACCAGCCGCATGGTGCGAGAAATGTTCGAGTTCGCCCAGTCCCGTGCCTGTCGCCACCGCGCCCTGGCCGCTTGGTTTGGCGAGGCGATGGACGACTGCGGCGGGTCCTGCGACTCCTGCACCACTGCCGACGTGCTGGCGTCGTTGATCGCGCGCCCAGAGCCGCGGCGCGCGGTTGCGGAGTTGGTCAGTGGCTCTGACGAAGCGCTATTTGTGGCGTTGAAAGCGCTACGCAGAGACCTGGCGAAAGCCCGGCGCGTGCCCGCCTACGTCGTGTTCAACGATCGCACCCTGCTAGAAATAGCGACACGGCGCCCCTCTGATTTGGACGAGATGGCTTCGGTGCCTGGGGTCGGACCGAAAAAGCTCTCGGTTTACGGCGCCGCGTTTCTAGAGCTGTTGAAAAACGCCTAGATACCGGCGAGGGTGTGCGTCCCGCGCCGCCTACCCGGCGGCGGCCGCAAACCAAATGACCGACCCGCACTGGTACCAAAACGCAATCTTCTACGAGCTGCGCATCCGCTCGTTCTTCGACGAAAACGCCGACGGCGTCGGTGACCTAAAAGGCGTCACCGCGAAGCTGGACTACTTGCAGGACCTCGGCGTCACCACGCTCTGGCTGCTGCCGTTCTATCCATCACCAGGACGTGACGATGGCTACGACATCGCGGACTACTGCTCTGTCGATCCCGCCGTCGGCTCATTGCGCGACTTCAAGAAGTTCCTGAAAGAAGCACACCAGCGCGGACTGAAGGTCGTCACCGAGCTAGTGCTGAACCACACCTCAGACCAGCATCCGTGGTTCCAGCGCGCGCGCAAGGCCCCCAGTGGTAGCCGCTTCCGAGACTTCTACGTCTGGAGTGACGACCCGAAGAAGTACTCGGACGTTCGCATCATCTTCACGGACACAGAGACGAGCAACTGGACGTGGGATCCCGTAGCCAAGGCCTACTACTGGCATCGATTCTTTTCGCACCAGCCCGACCTCAATTTCGATAATCCGGAGGTCCAGAAAGCCACCCTTGAGGCCATGGACTTCTGGTTCAGCTTGGGCGTGGATGGATTACGTCTCGACGCGGTGCCGTACTTGTACGAGCGCGAAGGCACAACATGCGAGAATCTGCCGGAAACCCACGCATTTCTGCGCAAACTACGCAAGCACGTGGACCGCAAATTCAAGGGTCGCATGCTGCTTGCGGAGGCCAACCAATGGCCCGAAGACGCTGTGGAATACTTCGGTGACGGTGATGAATGCCAGATGGCGTTCCATTTCCCGATCATGCCGCGGCTGTACATGGCGCTGCGCATGGAAGACAGCTTTCCAATCCTCGACATTCTCGAGCAGACGCCCGCTATCCCCGAAGGTTGTCAGTGGGCGATCTTCTTGCGCAACCATGACGAACTGACCTTGGAGATGGTCACGGACGAAGAGCGTGACTTCATGAACCGCGCTTATGCGTCAGAGCCGCAGATGCGAATCAACGTCGGCATCCGCCGGCGGCTTGCGCCCCTGCTCGACAATAACCGTCGACGGCTGGAGCTCATGAACGCGTTGCTGTTCTCGCTGCCGGGCACACCGGTCATGTACTACGGCGACGAAATCGGCATGGGCGACAACATCTACCTTGGGGATCGCAACGGCGTGCGCACACCCATGCAGTGGAGTCCCGACCGCAACGCTGGGTTTTCCCGAGCTAATCCGCAGCGGCTGTTTCTGCCGCCTATCGTGGATCCGGAGTACCACTACGAGGCGATCAACGTCGAAACCCAGCAGAAGAATCCCAGTTCCCTGCTGTGGTGGACCAAGCGCATGATTGCACTGCGCAAACAGCACCACGCCTTCGGAGCGGGCAGCTTCGAGGCGCTGCGGCCAGACAACCGACGCATCCTTTCGTTCATACGCCGCCACGGAGAAGAAGCGATTCTTGTCGTGGCGAACCTTTCGCGTTTCTCCCAATACGTGGACTTGGATCTGGCCGAGTTCGCCGGACGAGACGTCGTAGAGCTCTTCGGTAAGGTGCGGTTTCCACCGGTCGAAGGCACGCCCTATCGCCTAACCATGGGCCCGCACAGCTTTCATTGGCTCTCCCTAGAGGCGCCCACAGACGAAGCGACCAGCGTGCGGACGCAAGAAAGCGTGCCCGTGATTGAAGTCGCTGGCGGATGGCATGCTTCCCTCGAGCCGTCCAAGCGCAGTCGCTCTCCCCTGGAACGCGCCTTGCTGCGTCATGTGGTTGCGCGCCGCTGGTTCCGCAGCAAGGCGCGCGGCGCCAAGTCGATCCGCATCACGGACTCCGTGGCTCTCACATCAGGCGCACAAGCGCCGCGGCTGCTCGTGCTAGAGGTGCAACTCAACGACGGAGATCCAGAGCGCTATGTGCTCGTGGTCGCCCCGACTGAACTGCCCCAAGACCATACCTTCGCGGAGGTCGTGGTGAAGACCAAGCGCGGCACGGAAGTGCTGTTCCTGACTGACGTCAGCGAAAGCGCGGAAGTTGCCGATCTGTTGGTGAGCCTGCTGCATCGCAAGAAGATCCGCGGGGGCGAGCTGTGCGTGCGCGGAAGCTCTAGTCTTCCCGCCGCGGAGCTGGCCGGCGTGTCCGCGCGTGCTCTGGGCCGCGAGCAGTCCAATACTAGTTTCGTACTGGGTGACATCGCTCTGCTGAAGATGTTGCGTCAGGTCGAGCCAGGTCAGAGCACCGAGCTCGAAGTCCTCGAACATCTGAAGGGCACGCCGGATCTGAGTGTGCCCGCGCTGCTGGGCCATCTGGAGCTCAGCTGGGACTCGGGCGAAACGGCGACCCTAGGCATCTTTCAGGCCCTTGTACCCAACCAGGGCGACGCTTGGCAGCTCGCCTTGGAGGAACTGCGGCGCTACTACGAGCTGGCGCTGATGGAGCGTTTGGAAGGACCGAGCGTTCCACACATTAGCGGCTCACCTCTCAGCCAGGTGCGGGCAACTGCTCCGCAAATCCTTCGAGATCGGACCGGGCTGTGGCTCTCACGCATGGAGCTCTTGGGCCAGCGTACGGGCGAGCTGCACATCGCCCTGGCCGCAGCGGACGAAGGAGCTTTCGCGCCGGACAACTTCAATGCGCTCAATCGGCGCTCCCTGTATCAGTCCATCCGCAACCTAGCCTCTCGCACCTTCGATCTGCTAAAGGCAAGCGCGCAACCGAGCGAGCTCTTGACTCAGGTCCTCGGTCGCGAAAAGCGCTTGCGCACGCGGCTCAGCTTTTTGATCGATTCACAAGTTGCAGCGAAGCGCATCCGCGTGCACGGGGATTTCCACCTGGGGCAGGTGCTCAGCAGCGGCAGCGACTTTGTAATCATCGACTTCGAGGGCGAACCCGCCCGCGCCCTGGCGGACCGTCGTCGCAAGCGCTGTCCGCTCGCAGATGTCGCCTCGATGTTGCGCTCCTTTCACTACGCGGCGTTCGGCGTCTTGACCGGAGACGTCCCTGGCAGCGACGTGCGCCAAGAAGACGTGCCCTTCCTGACGCCCTGGGCGGAGCTTTGGTACCATTGGACGAGCGCGCGCTACCTCGCCGGATACCTAGACGCCGTCGCGGATGCCGAGCTCTTGCCCACGGATCCCGCAAATCTCGAGACGCTGCTCGACCTGTACTGTGTCGAAAAAGCGCTCTACGAGATCGGTTACGAGCTGAACCACCGGCCTAGTTGGGCAAAAATCCCCATGCTCGGGCTGCTCGCAGCTGTCGAGTAGCGCTTCCCCGTGCGTGTCGCGCCGGGGTAGGTTCCCGGGTCATGCGCATCTGGCCTGGTCAGCCCACCCCCCTCGGAGCCACTTGGGACGGAGAAGGCGTCAATTTCGCCGTGTTTTCTCACGGCGCTTCTGCGGTGGAGCTGTGCCTCTTCGACGCCGCGGGCCATGAGCGCCGGGTGCCGATGCATGAACGGGCCGCACGGGTCTTCCATTGCTACCTGCCCGACGTCCGGCCCGGTCAGCAGTACGGCTTTCGAGCCCATGGCC
>CBDUPW010000237.1:0-11136 GCA_965369205.1 uncultured Polyangiaceae bacterium
CGGCACGAACCTTCAGGAAGCACTAACGGGCTGGGGGCAGCACATGACTTCCCAGCGCTCCCACCGCTGCCCACCACGCTCGCGCAGCGAGATCCACGGGTGGCGCGCCAACCCGTCTATGGGGATGGGCAACGCGGCGCTACCAACTAGGACGATGGCATCGCTCGTGCTCGGCACTTCGACAGGGCGTTGGTTCACCACGCAGCCCGCAGTCAAGACCGCCACGATGAGCAGGACAAAGGGCGCGCGCGACAACGTCGGAATAGTCACCGGGATCGCGACGGATGTCCAGCCGGCCTCCCGGGGTTGTTCGACTCAGTCGGCGACCAAGTGCTTTTCCAACAAGTCGACGAAGAAGACGCTGAAGCGTTCGCGGTCCGCGAGATCCGAATCTCCCAGCCACTGAGGCCGCTGCTGGGCAGTGAGAAACCAGGTTGGCAGCGCCGTGATCAGCAACACGACAGCGCCGCGCAGGTCCACGGGCCGCACGATGCCGCGCTTTCGCAAGTGCGCAAGGGCAACCTCGACGAGCGCAATCGCATCTCCCTGCAATCGCGCTTCTTGTTCGATCACGGACGCGGGGTTTTCGAGCAAGCGGAACAAGGTGATCCGCAAGAACGCCGTATTGGCCGACATGTAGTCGTACACGTCGTCGACCAGGGTATGCAGCTGTGTGCGGAGCTCTGACGCCGTTTGTACGCGGCTGAGCGCAGCGACAAGGGGCGCGACGGCGCGCACGAACGCCTGTTGGCCCTCGCGGTAGACCTCTGCAAACAAGTTGGGCTTGTCACCGAAGTGGTATTTGAGGGTGGCCAGATCGATGCCGGCATTGCTGGCGATCTGGCGCAAGGAGCTGCCTTCGTAGCCCGCTGTCGAGAATGCGTCGCGAGCCACCTGGAGCGCGCGAGTGCGGGTGGCTGCTCCGTTCGCACGGGTGGCCTTGCGGGGCCGGCGGGAGCGTCGAATCGTTTCCATGCTCTTTTCTCTGGGATTTTGGCGCGTTGCTTATTCCATCAGTTGGTGGAATAATAATCCATCAGTTGATGGAGAACAAGCGATGAAGATCCAAAAGCTCAAAGTCAATGCCCGGGTGGCCCGACTGAATACTGGCCTGGAAAAGAACCTCAACGCCGCCGTGCGGGGCGTCGATGGACTGCTTGCGCGCGCGCACCTGGGCGGACGCAAGGCCCCCTATGACGACGAGGCGTACGAGTTCG
Organism: uncultured Polyangiaceae bacterium; assembly: GCA_965369205.1. Taxonomy (GTDB): domain Bacteria; phylum Myxococcota_A; class Polyangia; order Polyangiales; family Polyangiaceae; genus JACKEA01. The sequence continues at coordinate 1,218 of CBDUPW010000237.1, forward strand.
TCGGCGGCGCGCGCGACTCCCTAAGACGCAAGCACTACGACAAGAGTCTGCGCCTGCTGTGGAAGGCAGAGCAACACGCTCCGTGGCTCAGCTTCCAAGACGCAAACAAGCACGAACGTTCGCTCCTGGACATGGCTGAGCGTTCACTCACCGACGAAGAGAAGGCAGCGCGCCAGCGCCTGAGCCTGCCAGAGTTCCGAGAACTGCTAAACCGCGAATACAGCGAGCGCGAGAAGCGTGCAATCGTGTCGGTGCTAAGCGCGATCGGGCACGGCGAAGCCTACGCTTGGATCGTTTCGGCGGAGCTCTTGGGAGAAGTAAAAAGCACCGGAGCTCGCGCAGCCCTGACGATGCAAGTCGTCGAAGAGGCCAAGCACTTCGTCGTACTGCGCGAACTGCTGCAAGCGTTCGACGTGCCCATTCCGCGCCAATCGGCCTGGGAGTACATGTTGCTCGAGGGGGTTCTCAAGGCCAAGGGCCTGGAGAAGTTCTTTGGCATGAACGTTGTGGTCGAAGGCATCGCACTCAGCCTGTTCGGGCTCATGAGTCATATGCCGGGCTTGGAGGTTTTGCGCCTGTTTCACCTCGACGAGTCTCGGCACACCGGATTGCCGAGCAACTACTTCAAAGAGTTCCCCCTCAGCCGCTGGCAGAAGCTGAATCCAGCGGCTCAGGTACGGCGCCTGAACCTGATCCTGCCTGCCCTTGGCTTGATTCCGTATCTGGAAGAAGACTTGGCGGAGCTCGGCATCGACGCCTTCGAGTTCGGCGGCTCCGTACTACGCAAGGTCTCACACTTGGCCGAGCGCAATGGCTTCCACTTTGGGCTACCGCGGAGCGTACTGTTGACCGAGCTAAACCTGCTATTCAATGGCTACTGCAAGCTGACCCGACGCCAACACACCCACCGGGACTTCATGGCGTCCGACACCACGCGCGGGGAACATGAACGCGCCGTGGAGCGCGAGATATTCTTCGACGACACGGCGGCTGTCGTCTCAGCGGGGCCTCGCTCTCAAATAGCGCCCGCCACGGTCGGCGCATAGCTTCCAGGCGACCTGCACCACGTCGGTGGTCCTATGCGGCCTGCCCTTCGCTCGATGCCTGATGGGCGCGCAGCGGCAGCCGGGGTACGAAGTCGGGCGGAAACCCGACAGAGCCACGGGGCTGAGCCGCGTCCTGCTCGCTCCGACCACGCTTCTGAGACCGCGAGATCCCGGTAGATTTCGCTCTGCGGCAGACGCGAAACGGTCTGGTCAGCGTCCTGCGACGGTTGGTGCATCGGGAGTCTGACTGCCCGAAGCGGGCATCTTTCACGGACGAGCGGCCAGATCGGTCACCTCTTTCGACCGGCTCCGCCGCCCAAGGCCGGCCCTGCCGCCGAGCGCGCCGTATTTTCCCTCGCGCCCAGCGACCGCTACAATTCGCGAGGTCTTCCTGCTTCGGAAGCTCGAGCCCCATGTCGCCCCCCAACGAGCCGCCCCGCGACGCATTGCCGAAGGGAATGACCGAACGTCCCGACATGATCGGGCGCGTGCTCTCGGACCGCTATCGGATAGACGCCCTGATCGCAGGCGGCGCCTTCGGTGCGGTCTATCGCGGGGCGCACCTGCACATGCACAAGCAGGTCGCCATCAAGGTCTTGCACCCCGAAATCGAGAACTTCCCGGAGTTGGTCGAGCGCTTCGAACGTGAGGCAGTTGCCGGCGCACACATCTCCCATCCCAACGTCGCGGTCGCCAGTGATCTGGGCAAGTTCGACGGCGAGTCCTACTTCCTGGTTCAGGAGTACGTTCCCGGCGAGACGCTGCGGCAGCTGATGGACCGCGGCCCCGTCCCGGTTCAGCGCGCCGCTTTCATTGCGCGGCAAATGGCCGAGGGACTCGCGGCGGCGCACTCCCACAAGATCGTTCACCGCGACTTGAAACCCACCAACGTCATGATCGTCGACGGCACCGACGATCTGGTCAAGCTGATCGACTTCGGCTTCGCGCGGGTTCCCATCGATGCGCTGCCCCAAGTTCCCGCAGGCGACGTCGGACCGGATTGGGAAACATCGAAAGCGGGCGTTGTGTTCGGCAGCGTGGCCTACATGGCTCCCGACGCACTGCTCGGCATGAACAACGTGGACGAGCGCTCGGATCTCTACGCTCTTGGCTTGATCTTCTACGAGATGCTTGCCGGCAAGCATCCCTTCGACGTCGAGCTACCCGCTGTGCAACTCTTCGAACAACACCGCAAAGCCCCGCCGCCGCCCCTGCGCGAGCGCAATCCCGAGTGCGATGTGTCCCCAGATCTGGAGTGGGTGATCATGCGCTTACTCGCCAAATCTCCAGACGAACGTTGGCAAGACGCGGCCGCAGCAGCTGCCGCCATTGCAGGCGCCACCCGCGGGCTTTCTGGATTCTTCCAGGCGAACGAGTCTTATCGACCGCCGCCGGGCCCGCCCATGCGCAGCTCCGCCGGGCTTTCGGAAGTGAGCGAGCCGCAGCTGACCTCCGCGACCGAGAAGCGCGAGCCGTTGGCGCGGAAGGGCGGCGTGGGCGGTTTCGTTCGCGCGCACCCGGCAAGTGTCTTGGCTTTTGGGCTTGTCGGCATTGCCGTCATCGTCATTGCTGTGGGCTTCGCGGTGTCCGGGGACAAAGATCCCCCGACCCGGTCCTCTGCAGCTGCAGCCCTTGCCGCATCGGCGGCGATGCCGAAAGCCAGTGCATCCCAGAGCGGCGCGCGAAGCGCGGCTCCGCCCCAACCTGTAGCGGCGGATCCGCAAACGGCATTCGTCGCGACGCCCACTCCGTCAAGCTGGCTAGTCATGCTGGAGGCAAACCCCAAGGCACTCGACACGGAAGCCGTCCGGAAGAAAACCATCAGCATGCTACTATCGCTTGAGCCCGAAGACGAAGCGACGCAAAAGGTCTTCGACCAACTCACTCACAGCCGAGGCAGTGCTGGTCTCGACGTGCTGTACGGCGTGTTGGAAGCAGCTCCGACATCCAAGGCGGGCACGCGCGCCGCTCAGGTGCTGTTCCGAGCGGACACCGTGCAGCGTGCGTCCCCGGCCTTGCGCGTCACCCTGGACATTCGTCGCATGAACTGCACCCGAAAGCTCGAGCGCTTCCCAATCGCAGCGCGGGACGGGGACGAACGCACCGCGCGGCAACTCGAGAAACTGCGCCCGCCGGCCTGCACCATCAAGAAGGGCGCTTGTTGCTTCCGGGACGACGCAACCCTCGAACGAACTTTGACGCAGATCCGCGAGCGAGGAAACTAGGCGCGGTCTAGAAAAGGCTCCCAGCAGCCACGGCAGCCGTCCAGCGCCTCGACGCCTAGAAACAGCGCAGTAAGTACGAGCAACCGGCGCCCTGCGCCGACGTTTGCAGAGCTAGATCAAAGGGCTCGGTTTCGCGCCGGGTCATGCGTGCATGGGCCTCGAATTGCGCGGCCGCATCCCAGAGCCACTTCACCCGGGGCGGGCCCCTGCTAAGCTGGGGCAAATGCGCTGTCCTGTGCACGACTTGGTAGTGCCGCCCAACGGCCAGTGTGTCTTGTGCCGACGCGCGCAACCTCCGCCGGCAAGCGCAGTGCCCGGCCGCCTCTTGAGCGTGGCTATCGCTGGGATCGCCACGGTGTGTGTCGCTGGCATCGGCGTCAAACTGATCGGCTCGGCGGCACGAAGCGCCCCGACTGCAAGCACGCTTCCGAATGTTGGCGCTGCGCAAACTGACAGCCCTGTCGCATCGCCCGCGGTGCAGTCTCCGACCACGCTCGCCGCCGCGGAGGGATTCGCTCCGACCACCACCGCAGCGGCAGCGCCCGGCGCAGCGGGACCCGGGCAAACGCCGGTCGCAGCGGATTCGGCGCAGCAGCCCACCACGCCAGACGCGCCCAAGCCCCCGAGCGAGGCGGATCTGCGCGCAGCACTCCGGGACGTGAAGATCACGCTATACAGCACGGATTGGTGCCCCCACTGCACGCGCGCGCGGCGCTGGCTGCAACAGAACTCCATTGCGTTCGTCGAGCACGACGTAGAGAAGAACCCCGATGCGAAGCGGCAACATCGTCGCTTGGTTCCCAGCGGGGGCGTTCCTGTTTTGGACATAGACGGGGACATTTTGAGCGGCTTCAACGAAAAACGCACAGCGCGGGCCATTGCGCAGGCGACGCAACGTAGACTGGCCACGCGTTAGGGCGCCCGTCGCATGATCACAATCCGAACTCACCTGGACCCGGCGTCGTAGCGATGGCCAAAGCAGACAATCTGGAAGAGCCGTCGACGCTACACGACGGGGAGTTAGAGAAGCTGGAAGGCGACGATCTGGTTGGCCTCACCCTGCGCGATACTTACGCCTTGACGCAACTCTTGGGTCAAGGGGGCATGGCGCGGGTGTATCTGGCGCAGCACACGCGCATTCCCGCCAAGCGCTATGCGGTCAAAGTTCTGCGCTCCAATATGGCCGAACGTGACGACATCGCCGCGCGTTTCGAACGCGAGGCCCACGCCATCGCGAGTGTCGTGCATCCGAACATCGTGGACATCATCGACGTCGGCACCACGCCTGGAGAACGTCCCTACATCGTCACGGAGTATCTGCAAGGCGTCGACCTCGCCAGCTTGATCATCGACGTGAAGCGGGTGGAGACGCTAGTAGCGACCCGCATTGCGCGCCACGTTTGCCGAGGCATTGGCGCAGCGCACGGCTGCGGGGTGATCCATCGGGATCTCAAGCCGGGCAACGTCTTCCTGGTGGGAGACCTTCAAGCCCCGCACGCCAAGGTGCTCGACTTTGGTCTGGCACGCATGATCGAAACGGGCAGCACGTCTCTCACCCGCAGTGGCATCGCTATGGGCACGCCGGCGTATATGGCCCCGGAGCAAGCGCGCGCCGAGCATACGGACCAACGCACGGACGTCTATGCCATCGGCGGACTGTTGTACGTGATGCTGACCGGCGTGCCCCCGTACTCCGAGGACTCTCCACAAGCGACGGTACTGGCCGTGATGGACCGTGAGCCAACGCGTCCGCGTTCCCATGCGCCGGCCATCCCCCAACGCCTCGAAGCCATCATTCAGCGTGCCATGGCCCGGGATCCGGCAGACCGCTTTGCAAGCGCCGCCGCTCTAGAAGCCGAACTGGAAGCCTTCGAGCGCGACACGCACGCTGCCGAGGAACGCCAATCGGTGTTCCCGCCCTCCCTGCGCCGGGACGACCACGCCCACGCAACAGAACACGACCGCACGCGCCTGATCGCCGTCGCAACCTTGGGCGCCGTGTTGCTGGCGCTGTGGCTCTCTATGGCGGTGCACGGTGGTCTGGGCCTGTTCATCTTGAAGCGTGCGCCGACGGGCTTTGAGCTCGCGCTGGCCGCGTTTGCGATCATTGGCACCATCGCGACTCCGGGGGTGCTGGGCCTCAGATTTCTTCGCCGCCGGATCTGGCACAACAGCGCGCGCGTTGCGGAACTGCTCTCCCGCACGCGAGCGGTTGTCTACTCCGCAACTGTCGCCTACGGGCTTGCTGCCCTTTCTGTGCGCGCCCACGATGCTTGGCGACAGCGCGTGGCCGCCAGCAATAGCGCTGCCTGGGTCGGCTGGGACATGGTGCTGTGTTCAGTGGCTGTATTGGTCGGCGCGGCCGTTGCTATACGGGGCAGCGTCTTGGCAAAGCACCCTGGGCGGGCGCGCCGGATCTTGGTCGGGCCGGTTGCCGCCGTTCTCACCCTGAGCCTCGTCGGGCTTCTGATGCGCTATGGCTTCGATCAAGCGCCACGACGCCTGGCCGTCGAAGCGCCGCCTGCAACCACCAATCCGTCAACTCCGGCGCCCACCGTAGCGACCGCGCCTCCAATTGACCTGGACATCGCCAGTGCGGCGCCCCTCCTGAGCGCGCACACGCCACCCGATGCTAGCCTCCCGACCCGACGTGCCACGATCGCAGAGCTGCACACCGCCAAGACTCAGGGGCTCGTGGGTTGGCTCGCGCTCGCCGAACGCTGCCCCGCAGATCCGCATGTGCTCGAACCCTTGGCGCTGGCGTATGGCGAGAAGCTTGAAAACCACGTCGCAGCTCTCGACACCCTGGTCCGGCTATTTCAACTCGACCGGGTGGCGGCCAAGGGCACCAAAGTGCGCGCGCTACTGCTCAAACTTGCGTTTAACGAGAAGCTCAGTGCTCGCACGCTGCAAGTGATGGCCGACGAGATGGGCACCGCGGGTCCGGACTTGCTCTACGACCTGTACGTGACCACGCCGAATGTACGCGACCAGGCGCGGGAACTCTTGCTCAAGCCCGCCACGCGCGCCCACGCAACCCCGGCGCTCTTGATAGCCTTCGATATTCGCTCGGCGGACAGCTGCGAGGCACGCCTCGAGCTCCTCGCACGAGCGAGCACCCATGGCGACCAACGCGCCGTCGCCACGTTGGTCATGCTCAGCAACAACACCCGCAAAGGATGCGGCTTCAAGAAGCGCTTTCCCTGCCCACCCCCATGCGCCAAACAGGCGCTGGCGTTTCAGCAGACTGTGAAGCAGATCCAAACCCGCCTAAAGCGGTGAAAATCGCCCCGAGTCGTAGCGCCGCGTGACGTTTCACCCGCGGCCTACGTTTAGATCAGGGAAGCCCGACCCCGTTGAGGCGTATCGGGTATCAGCCCTTGGTGTGCCTATGACGCGCCGCGTTATTTTCGGAAGCGGAACGAATGAAATCTTTGCGAAGTTTGCTTTCTTTGAGCCTGGTGTTGGGCGTCGTCGCGGCCCTAGGCGGATGCGCCGCCGAAGAATCGGATTTGGGTGCGTCCTTGCAGGGTGTGAACCCAACCTGCGGCAACGACATCTGCGAAGCCGGCGAATCCAACTTTGACTGTGCCGAAGACTGCGCCACTTGTGCCGGAGGGAAGTGTGGCACGTGCGGCAACGGCGTCGTCGAAGCGGGTGAAAACTGCGACGGCGAGGCGTTTGTCAAGGACTGCTCCCAGTTTGGCTACGCCGGCGGCGGCGTCAGCTGCAACTCCGATTGCACGGTGGACATCATCGGCTGTTGCAACGACACCTGCGATAGCGAAGGCAGCTTGCAATGCAATGGGAACAGCATCGAATCCTGCAACTCAGACAAGGGTTGCCGCTTGTGGCAATCGATCACGAATTGCGCCGACCAGGGCCAGGGCTGTAGCGCGGCCAGCGGCACCCCGGTCTGCGACGGCTGCGTGCCTGGCTGCTCGACCGAAGGAGCCACACACTGCAACGGCACCGAGATCGAAACCTGCCAGGTTGGCGTTAGCGGTTGCCTGGACTGGAGTGGCAGCCAGGACTGCTTGGCAACAGGACAGAGCTGCGACGACAGCTCCGGAACTGCAGAGTGCACCGGCAAGTGTATCAACCAATGTAACCTTGTCGGTGAAACCCAGTGCAGCGGCAACGATTTGCAGACCTGCAAAGACAACGGCAGTGGCTGCCTCTTCTGGTCCACCACCGAGAAGTGCGCAGCCGCTGGCGGCAGCTGTGACACCAAGACCAAACAGTGTGTCGTGGGTTGCGCCAACCAGTGTGCCAAAGAAGGGCTGCAGACCTGCATCGGCGGCGTAGTGAACACTTGCAAGAAGGACGCTTCGAATTGCATGTCCTTTTCTGCCGGCGAAGACTGCACCGCCAAGGGCAGCGGATGGCAATGCAAACTGACGGGGCCACAGACCGCCTCCTGCGAGCCCAACTGCACGGACCCCTGCCCCACCGTGGGCGCGCAACGCTGCCAGTTCAACGCGATCCAGACGTGCAACCTGCTCGGAACGAGCTGCAAGCAGTGGCAGGACAGCACCACCTGCCCGGTCGGTCAGACCTGCGACGGATCCGGCGCCACGCCAGCCTGCGTGACCGCGCCGATCACCGGCGAAGACTGCAGCACGGCGTGGGCGGTGCAGGCCGGCACAACCACGGTGAACTGGACTGCAACCAAGGCCGATCATCTGACGGTCAAGCCCGCGTGCAACACGTCTACCCTCACGGGTCCCGACGTCGTGCTGCGTTACGATCCTTCCTTCAGCGGCAGCATCGACCTCTCCATCGCAAAACCCGCGAACACTCGCTGGGCTTTCGTGGTCTCTGATCAGGGTTGTGGAACCTTGTCTCCCACCCTCGCGTGCAGCAACGAGTACACAAAGACTTCACTCGACGCCACGGTACCGGTCAGCGCCAACACACCCGTCTACATCTACTTGCGAGACACAACGACCGGCGTCACTCAGCTCGACAACCCGCTGACCGTCCACATCACAGAGCTCGACTGCGCCGTGTTCTCGGCTGCCGCAACCGTGGTACAGCCCACAAGCGGCTCGACCACGACGACCTTGTCACCGAACCTGGAGGTTGCCTTCGACGCACCGGTGAACCCGGCCAAGGGCGTGGTCACGGTCAAGGGAGCAACGACCAACCTGAGCTACGACTTGTCTCTGAGTCCGGCAAACGTGCAGTGGTCGAATACCAACAAGACCTTGACCATCGCGACCTCGGCGTTGACCCCGGGGGAAGACGTCACCGTGAGCTGGACCGGCCTCGAAGACGCGACTTGCAAGAAGCCCGTCGCGGCTCCAACCTGGACGTTCACGGTTGTCACTCCCCCTTGTAGCCCGGGCACCGGTGGCATGATCGGCTCCACGGTCAAGCGCTACAAAACCGGAGCCACCACGACGCTTTCTGAGTTCTACGTGGCCACGGACAACGACCCCGCGGGTTGGGTGTATATCGGGGGAAGCAACGCACTCTACCGCACCAAGAAAACCGGTGGCGCTTGGGACAATGTGTACGCCGCGGCAGCTTTGAGCAACTCGACTGTCGGCTACGCAATGTTGATCGACGCAGACAACATCTTCACCATCGGCAGCGTGACCTCGGGCAACAGCAAGCGCATCTTTCAGATCAGTAGCAACAAAGGCTCCAGCTGGTCATTGGTGGACTACGCCCTATTTCAGGGATACCCCTTGGACGATTTCCAGGCCGCGGTCAGCCACAAGGGCGAAATCTACGCACTGACGAACGAGAGTTCCACCTCCCAGGACACGCAGATCTGGCGCATGCCGGCAAGCGGCGCCGCGCCCGTCAGTGCAGTGTTGGAACGCGACGTGCTCGGCCAATATTATTGCAGTGGGCTCGGCATGGACGACACCTACTTCTACGTGGCCTGCGGTTCGACCAATCGATTGGTCAAGGTTGCCCGGAGCAACGGCGCGGTTTCTCTGATCACCGACGTGTGGCCGCTGACCACCAGCGCCATTGGCCTGGCCGCGCACGACAAGGACAACGACGGCAAGGTCGACTTCATCTACTACACGGGCAGCACCGGCTCCGTATACTTCGTCTGTGATCCGGGTGGCGCCGCCTACGCGGACAAGCTAGCCACATACAACTCCGGCAGCTCGGAGTATGGCCTGGGCTTCGACGCCGCCGCCAACCAGCTGTACGCCTACGACAGCACAACCAAGGAGCTGGTCGTCATCCATTAGGCAGTGTCCCGCCTGCCTCCGACGGGCAACGCGGCCGGACGTGTACGGCTACTGTCAGCAGGCCTCTACCATTTCGCCACGCCCGGCTTTTTGCTACGCCCAAGTCATGTCGGAGCCCGCAGCGGTCGCCCTCGTCGGTCGCGACACCGAGCAGCAGCAGCTCTTGGGGTGGCTTTCGGACGGCGCACGCCTGGTATCGATCACAGGACCCGTCGGCGTCGGCAAGTCCGCGCTGGCGCGCAGCACTTATCAGTGCGGCCTAGCGCAGGGAGTGTTCGAGTCGGGCGCGCGGGTGGGCCTAGACGGTGTGCACGACAGCCAGACGCTGTTGGCGGCCCTCGATGAAGGCGGCGTTGCAGACGCGCTAATCGATGGTCAGCAGCCCATCGGTGGCGGTGACTCCTTTCTGCTCGTATTGGACGCCTGCGAC
>CBDUPW010000238.1:0-11076 GCA_965369205.1 uncultured Polyangiaceae bacterium
CGTGTACCAACGACGAGACGCGCCCCTGCTACGGCGGAGCCAAGGGCACCGAGAATACCGGCATCTGCAAGGGTGGCACCCAAACCTGCGAAAATGGAACCTGGGGCAGTACCTGCGCCGGTGAGGTCACGCCGAAGACCGAGGCGTGCAACAACATCGACGACGACTGCGATGGGCTGAAGGACAACGGCAACCCGGACGGTGGCGGGACGTGCAGCACGGGCAAGCAAGGCATCTGCGCAACCGGCACTGACACGTGTCAGAACGGCGCGATTGTATGCGTACAAAACCAGCAGCCAAAGTCCGAGCAATGCAACAACATCGATGATGACTGCGACGGCACCGTCGACGATGGAGACCCGGGTGGTGGCGGCAACTGCAACACGGGCATGCAGGGTGAGTGTTCGAACGGCATCCAGAAATGTGTCAGCGGCTCCATCACCTGCCAACAGACGGTTTTTTCGAAGAACGAGATTTGCAACAACAAGGACGACAACTGCAACGGGTCCACGGACGAAGGCAACCCTGGAGGCGGCGCCGGCTGCACCAATACCTCGCTCTTTGGTGAGTGCCGCACCGGCGTGCTGAATTGCACCAACGGTGGCCTGTCCTGCACTCAGACGGTGTTCCCCAAGACCGAGGTCTGCAACGGTAAGGACGACAACTGCAACAATTCCATCGACGAGGGCAATCCCGGCGGTGGGGCAGCGTGCACCGTCGCGGGCAAGCTCGGAGAGTGCGCTAAGAGTAACCTGAGTTGCTCGGGTGGTTCCCTGAAGTGCCTCCAGACCAAGTTCCCCACCGGCGAGCTTTGCAACGGCAAGGATGACAACTGCAACGGCCAGATCGATGAGTGGCCGGCATGCTGCCCCTACGTGCTGTCCGACGACGGCACTTGTTTCCGCTACGAGAGCACGGTTGGCGGTGTGGCCCTGGTTGGCCGCAAGAAACACCTAGAACCCGGCGCCCTCGGCAAACGCGTCGACTTCATGCCCATGTGGGTGCGGCTGGATCAAGCCCGGGTCGAGGCGGGCCGTGTGCGCGCCAAGCTGCTCGCCGCCGAAGATGAGATTGTCTACCTGGACGAGGCACATCTGACTGTCGTGGAACATGCCCACGGGTCGGAGGTGTTTTCTTCAAGCGCGATTTCACGTCGCAGCTTCGAGGAGGCACCCGAGTGGGACTTCGTCGCGCTGCCGAGTGCCGCGCTGCGGGGGCCCGAGCATGCTAGCTGGATGGGGCGCTACGACGTCCGGGACGAGATCTCGCGCCAGGACGACCGCGCGGTGCGCCACGAGGTTGCCCAAGACAACTTCTACGAGCTGGACTTTGGCGCGGTTCGATCGAAGCAGCACGCCAAGCTCGTGATAGAGGGCTGGCGGTTGCGTTTGAGTCGGGGCGACAGCGTTGGCGCAGGACAGCAGGCGCGGCTGGAGGTCAAGCAGCGCGACGGTAGCTGGCGCGAAGTGATGCCGCTCGGTGCACCCCGCGGTGACCGCAAGGGTTTGGTCTTCGACCTGTCCCAGGTAGAGACCCCAACGGGTCGGTGGGAGCTGCGGCTCTACACCGGTGCGCCCGGCGATGGGCAGACCATGTGGTTCATCGATCGTGTGCGTTTGTGTGAAGCGCCAGCAGTGGAGTTCGATCGCTACGACGTCAGTGCAGGGGACGCCGAGTTGGACTTCTCGGGAGCCCCGACTCTGCCCTACGCAGGGGATCCGGCGCGGCCCCGAATGGCGGTCGACGACGGCCGCGGCGCGATCGGGCAGGAACAGCGCACCTACGGCAGGTTCACCCGTTACGGTGACGTGACGCCGTTGCTTGGGCAGTCGGATGACCGCTTTGTGGTCATGCGTCGCGGCGACGCTGTCGTGCTTGAGTTCGACGGGATCCGTGCGCCAGGCGCTGGCTTGCAACGCTCCCTGTTCTTGCACACGGACCTCGTGTTCAAACCGCGCACGCTCCCGGGAGCCGCGGCGACTGATCTCACGTCACAAGTGGGGCCGCTGCCGTTCCACGGCATGGCGCGCTACGGCAATGGCGCTGACGGACGCTACCCGCAAGATGCGGCGCACCTGCGCTACCTGGCGGAGTACAACACGCGCGCCTACGGGCCGCGTGACAAGGCGTGGGGGCAAGCTGCCGAACTGCGCTGGCGCTCGAAGCGCGCGGCGTGACCACAGCTTCGAGTGATCGCCTCGTAGAGATCCTCGAGGCGATGGCGCGGGGCAGCAAGCGGCCCAACCGACAGATTCTGCAGGAGCTCTCGGCGCTCGTCATCGACGACGATGTGAGCTTGGCACAGGCGACCGAGTTGGTCAGCGAGCTTGCCACGCGCCAACCCTGGGCGGTGCCGCGGCTGCAACTTGGGCCTTCGGCCTGGCATGACTACATCACGGCAGAGGCGCCGACCGGCCCCATGGGCGGCTCATGGTTGCGTGACTTGGACGCTGTGATGGAAATCGTGTTCGAGCTGTATGAACGCGACTTCGGCAGCACACGGCGCACCCTACACATGCTCAACGCCCAAGAACCGCGGATCCCGTACTTGCGGGTGTTCGTTCAACACGCGCTTTTCGATCTCGAGCCCAATGCGCCAAGCAGCTTGCACTCGCGGGCGCAGCTGGAGCAGCGGCTGCAGAGTCTCTTCGGCGCTGACGCTCGCCTGCTTGAGTGGGCACGGCGAAAACTCGAAGCCGGCGTGCTGCTCAAGTCTCTTGGCGGTATGACCAACACCGTCATTGGCATGTACGATTGGTTGGCAGCAGTGCCTGAGAGCGGTTTCGCGCGGTTGCCTCGCGACGCGGAGGCACGCTTTGATCTGGGTGGGGGCTTCGGGACGCCCGATCTCGCGCGGCTCTTGCAGTGTTCTCTGACCAGCCTCGACTTGCACCCGCCGACCCACGCCAAGGCCGTGGGCATTCGACGCTTCCAAGTGGCGGACCCACCCGGTGCGCCCACGCTAGTGGCGCAAACGCGCTGGCAAACCGACGCAGAAGCAGCCGCGTACTTTGAAGCTTTGGAACGGCAAGCTTTTCGCCCTTGGGACGTGTTTGTCGACCCGATTGATGCGGGCGCTGCGTCCTACCTGGTCACGTCGTTTGGGTTTCTGACGTCCACCGTGGCGTCGCATTCGCGCCACGCTTTGAATCGACAGCAACTTGGTCGCAACATTCTTGCGCAGATGCACACTACGTTTACTGGCATGGGTCGCGTGCTGAGTCTTGTCGCGCTTGGCAAAGACGTCGCGCTTTTCACCTACCAGCGCGCAACGAGTCGCTGCTACCGCAACGTGACTCTGATGCTGCGCTTCGCTCGCGGTCGGCTGGTCGACAGCGCGACGTTCGAGCGGCCGTTTCAGATCTCCGGCGCTGGGATCCTCGGGCCGAGCCGTCGGCCCCAGTGAAGCCGAGCGACGCTTGGATCTGCTAGGCTACGTGGAAACACATGCGTCTCGAGCACAGTCACCAGCGCATCGCTTCGCTCCCTGTCGACGCGCTTGCGGAGATTGTCCGTCAGGACCTTGGTCCTCTGATAGACGATCTGGACAGCTCGCTGTGGCGTAAGGTGCGGCGGCGAAGCGAGTACATTGACTGCGAAGAGCGTCCCCCGGACATTGCGTATCGCAAGATGCGCCCGACCGGGTATCTGCAACTTGGCATCGTGAACACGGAATCCCCGGCGTCGCCCTGGGCCCTGCCGCTGCCCGCGGGGTTGCGTCGTGAGCGCGAACTGCGCGCAGAGTTGGAGTGCATTACAGCGGCTTGCCGAGCCCACTACGGTCCGGGGCTTCTGCATCTACTGGTGCTAGCTATCTTGGCGCCCGGTGGCAGTGTGCCGCGCCACAAAGACATGGGACACAACCGAGACTGGAAGCGTTTCAGTCACCACTTGCACGTCCCGCTGACCGAGGCCGAAGGTTGCGAGTTCAGCATCGGAGACGAAACGTTCTTCATGCAGACGGGAGGGTTGTACGAGATCGACAACATGCGCCCGCATTCCACACGCAACCTTTCGTCTGCTTGTCGAGTCAACGTCATGATCGACTACTGCGCAGAAGCCAACGTAGCGCTGCGCGACGCTGCGCTGGCGGGGGCCAAGTTCGAAGTGGCGCCCTAGACCGCTCCGCGGTGCCCCGAACCAGAATGCTTGCCGCGCTGCAGCAGGATCGGGCTCCATTGCAGATCTCTGTGCGACGAGCCAGGAAGCCAACCGCGCTGCAACTATCAATGCTGCAACAAGATCGGCAGCTTTACGGTCGCCTCTTCCGCGGCAGGTTCGAACTGCGCCTTCTTAAAGGCGCCGCTGACGCAGCTGCTCACGCTGTCCGATAGATCGCCCTGCAGCTTAACGACAATCTTGGTCACGTGCCCCTCCGGTGCGATGGTGAGGGTGACATCTGCCCGGCCTTTGGCGTTCGGCTTCAGCCTGAGCTCCTGTTCGTAGCAACGTCGGAACTCCGGATTCAGGGCACGCGTGATCTGAAGCACAGAGGCACTGTCACGTGCCTGGGGGGCGGCGTCCGCGGCTTCCGTTTCGTCGGCGTCGTCGGCTTCGTCCGCCTCGGCCTCGTCTTCGGCAATCACTTCATCGATGGAGGGAAGTTCGCTCGGATCTGGCACTTCTTCCGCGGGCTCCGCGGCCGATTGCTTCATCGCTTCAAGCAGCCGCTCCCGCTGAGCGCGATCGGCCAACTCGCGTGCGGCGTCGTCGCGGACGCCTTGTTGGGTCCGCATTGCAAAAAACGCCCCCGCTCCAGCGATTGCCAGGACGGCCACCGCTGCGCCCACCAGCGCTTGTTGCCTGGGGGGTGGCTTGCCGCCCGCCGACGCCGCACCGCGCTCCCGGCCCCCGCCTTCGGGCGCCGCGGGCTCCGTCGAAACTGGCGAACGCCGCTTGGCGCCGGGCTTTTCGTCCTTACCGAACCACTCGGGCACTCCGCCTTTTGACATCGGAGATGATGAGACACGCGCCGCGAGTCGAACGCAAGGGCTGGCGGCTACGCGACTGCGGCCTACCGCTTAGGCCAGAGCCGCTGCATGCTGTCGCCGCAATGCCGCCCTGGGTCCCTGAGTCAGTGCGCCCGGCGCTCAACTGGGCGCTTTCGCCTCCGGTGCTCGCTTGGGCCAGTGGCGTTTCCCTTGTGTTCTTCGTGGGCAGTATCCTTGCGCTGCCTTGGCTGGTGGCACGTCTGCCCGAAGACTATTTCGTGCACGATGACGACCCGCCGTCGGCGATCTTGCAGCGGCCAGGCGCCGTGACCGCTTCGCGTCTGCTCAGGAATGCGCTGGGCGTCCTGCTCTTGTTTGCCGGTGTGGCGATGTTGGTGCTGCCGGGACAAGGGCTGCTGACCATTATCGTGGCCTTGGGCTTGATCGAGTTTCGCGGCAAACGCGCTCTACAACGCCGACTCGTGTCCCGGCCCAGCGTGCTGTCGACGCTGAACAAGATCCGCGCGCGAGCGGGCAAACCAGCGCTAGTTCTAGAGCGAAGCGACGCTGGCACATGACCCTCGCGATCGAGCGGGTTCTTATCTATCCTGCGCGCAGCTGAAAGGGAGTCTGCTGATGTTGATGAAACGCGCAACAATTCTGGTGTGTCTGGGCCTCGTGGCGGGCTGCGGCTATTCCGAAGACGAATGGCAGGCGCAGCTTGCCAAGTACGACGCGCTGGCCAAGCAACACAGCGGCGTGGAGGCAGAGCTGGCGGCAGAGCGCGACCGCGTGCGCAAGCTGAACGAAGAGCTCGAGAAAATGGGAGTCAAGCTCAGTGCTGAGGGCAGCGCCAAGGATCAATTGTCCCAGAACCTGGAGCAGATGAAGAGCGCCCTCGAAGAGTACCGGGCGCGCGCGCAAACTCTGGAACGCATCAAGGCGCGCTTCGAAGCGCTGCGCAAGAAGCTAGAGAAACTCACGAACCTGGGACTGAACGTGCAGATCCGCAACAATCGCATGGTCATCTCGCTGCCCGGGGACGTGCTGTTCGCCTCGGGCAGTGACGCCTTGAAAAAGGATGGTCAGAAGATCTTGTTGCAGGTCGCCGAGGTCATCCGTGGCGACGAAGCCCTCAAAGACCGTCAGTACCAGGTGGCAGGGCACACCGATAACCAGCCTCTGCGCCGCGCAGCCGAGACCTTCAAAGACAACTGGGGACTGTCACTGATGCGCGCCCGAGAAGTGCTCGTGTTCATGATTGCATCCACAGACGACAAGAACGGTGGAGGCGGCTTGGACGCAAAACACTGGAGCGCGTCCGGCTACGGCGACACGGATCCTGTGAGCGAAAACACCAGCAAACCGGGCCGCGGCAAGAACCGTCGCGTGGAGTTGGTGCTAATGCCGAACGTGGAAGAGATGCTCGATCTGAAGTCGCTGATCTAAGCGGCCGGCTTGCGAGGTCTGCAGCGCTGTGCTGCACTTCGGGTCATGAACAAATTATCCTTCGTGGCTGGGCTGTGTGTCTTCTCTCTGGTGGCGTGTTCCGGAGACGACGACAGCGGTGGCTCGGGTGGCGCTAGCGGAAGCGGCGCGACCGGTGGAAGCGGCGCGACGGGGGGCAGCTCCGGCAGCAGTGGTTCCGCGGGAGCCGGTGCAACGGGCGGAAGCGCGGGTGCGAGCGGCAGCGGCGGCGCGAGTGGCAGCGCGGGGGCCAGCGGCAGCGCGGGCAGCGGTGGCGGAACGGCTGCGATGAGTTTCTTCGTCAGCAGTACGCCCGTGACCAAGACCGGCAATCTCGGCGGCCTGGCTGGCGCCGACGCGCATTGCCTGAAGCTGGCGCAGGCCGTGGGTTCCACGAAGACCAAGTGGGTCGCGTACCTGAGCGTTGAAGACGGCGGCACTGGTTCGCCGGTGCACGCGAAGGATCGCATCGGCACTGGGCCTTGGTACAACCAAAAGCTCGAGGTTTTTTCGCCGAACTTGACGGCGCTGCACCCTACGATTGACCCAGCCGTCGATCGCCCCGGGTACATTCTTGTAAAGCCCGCGGACGCGCTGTTCATGGATGAGACCGGGACCACGGTTCCGTCCGGCGTGCACGACATTCTCACGGGCACAGCTGCGGATGGCACCGTGAAGACGGGCGCCACCTGTGATGACTGGACGTCGGCCGCCAACAACCGTGTTGCACAGGTCGGCCACAGCGACACGCCCTCGAATACGAACTTCAGTCCTTCGTGGAACTCCGCACACGAGGCGCAGTCGTGTACCGAAAACGGGCTGAAGGCGCGAGGCGGCAACGGTCGCATCTACTGCTTCGCGGCGGACTAACCGCGCGCGCAGCGCGCCGAGCCTGCCAGGCATGCGTCGCGTGCAGTCCTCTTGTGCCGGTGAGCTGACTGACTGCAAGGCAGACACGGACGCCTAGTCCAATGTAGTTGAAGCGCGCACAAAAGCGCGCTGTCTACGTAGTTCCCACAGTAGGAAGCGCCGCGGCGTCGAGGCATCTTTGCGGCAATGTCACTGGGAATGCCGTGGATCCGGCACGCATGGATCGCTCTACTTGTTTCACTCTCCGTTTCAGGAGTTGCTGCACCGCGCGCCGTCTTTGCGCAAGACGACGAAGCTGCGCGTTTGCGCAAGGAAGCGGAAGAGCTGAAGAAGAAGGCCGCCGAGGCGCAGCGCAAGGCGGACGAAGCAAGACGCAAGGCGGAGCGTGACAAACGCGAGGCGGAAAAGCAGAAGCGCGAAGAAGAGCGAAAGCAGCGCGAAGAAGCGCGAAAGCTGCGAGCGGAGGAGCGAAAGCAAAAAGAAGACGCGAAGCGCAATCCGCCAGCAGCACCTCCACCCGAAGCTGCCCCCGCAGCCGTGGCGCCCCCGCCCGAAGTTGCGCCACCCCCAGAACCGGCCAAACCCGTCGTGGTTGCACCGCCTCCGGTGAGCGGACCGCCCAAGGCCGTAGAAAAGATTGGTGAAGCGCGTTGGTCGGCGACACTCGGCTTCGTCGAAGCGGGAACGGACATGCCCTTCGTACTTGGGAGCGAGGCCAGGTCGACCGCCGCCACGACCGCGGGCGCAACGCCACAACAGCTGGGCTTGGACATGGCCGCCGCCAAGACGCCTGGCGACGGACGCATCGGCTACTTTTTGCTGGGGTACGCCGCTCTCACCCTCGACCCGGTAAACGGCGACGACAAGAGCCTGCTTGCATCCGAGATGGTGGGCCACGAGGGATTCTTTGGGGCAAAGTTCGTGTTCGGCGACAGCGGCATTGGGGGTTGGGTCGCCCCGATCTTTCGGCTGGCGTTCGTCAAGAACGACCGGGATCAAAAAGTGTTCACCTTTACGCCAGTGAACGTGGATGGCGGGGTGGACATTTACCTCACTGATGGACTCTCTATCGGACCGCGCTTCGGTGGGTTCGCGCACCCGTTTCACATGTTCTCAAATGGCCCGGGCGCGGAGGACGAGAACGGCTTCTACGGTGGCGTTGAATACGGTGCGCTCGCGCGCTTTCGCACAGGAGCGTTCTACATCGAAGGCTCCTTCTACTATCGCAACACCTTCGTGTTGGTCGGTCAGTACCTAGGGCTAGAAGCCGGTGTGAAGCTTGGCGCAGTGTATCTCTTGGCGGGGATCGACGCGCGGATGGGCGCGTCCGGCGATCCCGACTACTCCGACAAGGAGGCTGGCGAGATTGTCGCCATGTCGATGCCGGAAAAACAGCGGCTCGTTCTCGGTCTGGGGATCAATCTTTTCTAGGAGAGGTGAAGCATGACGACACGACTAATTGCGAGCTGCATCACCGTTCTAGGCCTTTCTGCGCTAGCGAGCTGCAAGCTGACCAGTCCTACCGAATTGCCCGAGGCCGCCACCAGTCTGCGGGTTGGGCAGCAGATCACGTTGTATGCGCCCGCCGGCTGGCAGTGCCCGATTCGCGCGTCGGGATCCGCGCAGGGGGCAGAAAAGTACCAGGGGGTGGACCTCGCGGGGCACCAGTCGGTTGCGTCGCCCAGCACCATGACGGTGATGGCGGTCAAGCCCACGCCAGACGCGGTCGCAGTTCAGGTGCGGCAGAAGAGTGGCGCGCTCAGCTGGCTTGCGCTTCCTCGTGGCAAGGTCGTCCCTTGTGTGTTTAGCGATCCAAAACCGCTCCAAGCCGCCATGGCTCGGGTTGGCAAACAGTGGGTATTTGCGCCTTGGCAAGAGAGCTGCGCCGCGCTGCACGCCAGCGGGCAAGCGCCGGAGTCCGTGCTTGTAGAGAGCGAGCCGGGAGTGCAGCTCGAAGCGACTGACGTCGCTTTGGGGCCACAGCTGGCACAAGAGGTCACGGGAAAAGCTGGTTCCGCGCCGGACGTGCTTTGGGTCGAGTTTGGCAAAGGCTTGCTGAAAGTTCGCGCAGATAGCGTCGCTGGTTGCTTCGTCGAGGCGGGAACCGACGCCGCAACACCGCCCGAAGATCTGGCGCTCCGCTTGGCGCCGGGCCGCTGCGAACGGGACAGTGCCGAGGCGAGCCATGTCGAGTGCCGCAGCACGCTATCGATGTGGAGCGGTTTCTCAAATACGAACGCATTGGATCTCACGCGCGTTCGCCGCACCCTCGGCCCCGTGCACTTCTACAATTCGAAGCCCGTGGACGGCTCGCGTTTCGCGCGTACGGTGCTCGACGTGAGCCTTCGCGCCACGGCTGACGTGCGGTCCGGAAAACTGGCCAATGCGATGGCGGGCACGGTCAATGGCGCAGTGCGGGAAGCTTCGGGAGGGGCCGCACGTGTGGCTGCTCCCGGTGAAACGGACGTCACCTATCGTGTACAAGTAACGGTCGCCAACGCCACCGTGGGAGAGCTGCAACAGCGAGAAGAGCAGCACACCAGTCGCTACGTCGCTCGCACCTACATGGTGGACAATCCGAAGAAGGACGAACTGCGCAATCAAGTGTCCCAGGCGGACGAGCGTGTCAGCCAGGCACAACAGGACTACGATGAATCCAAGCGCAACTTCGACCGCCTCAAACAAGAGGCCATCTCGGAATGCGAAAAGCAGGCGGCCAAGAGTGATAGCGCCGTCGTGCGTGGTTTTGGTGGCGCGGCTTGTGGTCTAGGACATTTAGTTCAACCCAGCCGCAGCAGTCTGGATCAAGCCGAGGCCGACCGCAGCGCGGCACAGAGTGCGTACGCCTCCGAACCTAGTCAGTTGAAGAAGGAGGAGCACGCGGACCATCCGTACCGCAAGGTCGTGTTCGCGCGCCAAGCGAACGCTTCTTTGAACTTGGTTCTCGAGCGCGTGGCGGACGGCCAGAAGAAGGAAGAGCGGATACCCATTCGCTATGAGTGGTCCGACTACGAAGTCGCAGCTGAGCCTCGCTACAACGTACAAGGGCATCGTGCAGACCGGGGTCCTATCGACGACGGAGAGCGGTTGGTCGGTCCTTTGGGGGCGCGGATGGCACAGGTCATCGCCGTGAAGGTGAAACAGACGGTGGTTGCGGCAGCGCTCGAAGAGGCGAAGCGCGCGTTCTTGGCATCTGGGGCAGAAACCAAAGCAGGGTACGAGATGGTGGACGCCATTGCGTACGACGCGGTGGGCAAACGTCTGAAACGCGTGGCGCTGCGCGGTCGGGCGAGCCTCCTCGCCAATGTCGCGTTCGACCTGCCGGTTTCCGCCGCTGTGCCGGGGGCGGGACAGTGTTTGCTCGCGGTCGCTGTCGCGCCGGAGGGCAGCGAAAACACCAAACTAACCCTAGCCACCCCGGACAAGTTCCACGCCGACCTGCGTGGGCGGGCCGCGGCCCTGCTTGAGGTCTGTCCGGGAGAGGCGGGCAAACAGAAAGTTGAGAAACTACTGCTTGGTAGTCCGGATCAGGGCGAAGTGAAGTGGGGCCTATATCTGACAGAGTTGCTTCCGGCCGCGGAGGCACCACCTAGCGAGCCAGCCGCGGAGTAGCCAGTAGCGCCTAGATCGGGGATCCTCTCCTCGATGGCGCGCTGCCTCGATTCTGTTTGGCGACGGCTGGCCCGCCCTGTGGCTGTGGTGCTTGCGGCGAGCCTGTGCCTCGCGTGCGGACAGGACGCGCCGGCAGAGCCCGTCGCGGCTGGGCTGAGCTGCAAGGCGCCGCGCCGCCCTGCGCCGGCGTGTGGCA
>CBDUPW010000239.1:0-11068 GCA_965369205.1 uncultured Polyangiaceae bacterium
CTTGGGGTTCGCGGCGGGTGCTGTTCTACGAGCGCAAGGGCGAGGCAGGGCGACATGAGTACGACGCGCGTTGAGGCGGAGTGGACGGCCGAGTGGGAACCTGGATAGCATCCCTATTTGAGCAAACCGACAGCAGTGTCGTCGCACTGCCAGACTCGGTGCTCGACCTGACGGGGTCGGTGTACAAGTTCCACTATGACTACTGCTCGTACTGAACTTCCGCGACTTGCGCTCACGACCGCTTATTGGATCGCCGAGCGGAGGTTGTAACCACTAGCGCGGACCTAGAGGAGCCGATGGCAAACACACTTGGCGAAGACGACCCGGTCTCCGCGCTGCCGGGTCGAATGGACCGTGTGCAGAAGCGGGCGCAGGCGCTGCGAACCATTCTTTCCGGTTCCAGCTGGCCGAAGTATTGGATCGAGTGTCTTGCAGTGGGAGCCGCTGCCTACGCCTATTTCAGAACGCTTAGCCGCTGGCGTGTGACGGATGACGACGAGGGGTTCTACCTCATATCGGGGCAACAACTGCTGAAGGGTGACCTTCCGTATGTCGACTTCTTCTTCCCGCAAACGCCAGGGAGCACCCTTGTTTTCGGCATCGGTCAGCTCACGGCGGGCATCGGTATCGAAGCCGGCAGGGCCGCGGCCTCCGCTATGGCCGCAGTGATGGTGATCTCAGTGTACGCGGCGTTGCTGCGCAGAGGGAGGCTAGTCGCCGTGGCGGCGTGCCTCCTGTGCGCCAGTCATCCTCTCGTCGCGAGCTGGGTGGTCGTTGCAAAGACCATCACGCTGCAGGTTGCGTTCGGCACCGCCGCAGTGGTCGTCGCCGTCGAAGCGCAACAACGCTTCAGTCGGCTGTTTATCGCCGGTGCGTTGCTGGGTTGCGCCATCGCGTGCCGTGCGACAACTGCGCTTCTAGCCCTGCCCGTGATCCTGGCCGTGATGCTGCCACCGAATAGCGCTGGACAGTGCGCGCCAATGCGCCGCCGCCTCTTGCCCGCGATCCTCGGCTGCATCGTTCCACTCCTTCCTGTCCTCCTCCTAGCGTTCATGGCCCCGTCGCGTTTTTGGTTCGACAACGTGACTTTTCATTCTATCTATCCCGGCGGAGAACGAAGCTGGGAGCAAGCAAGCAACGTTTTCTTGCCCTCGCTCGGACTGGAAAGGTGCTCGCCTCAAGACGGCTGCGCAGCGACGCACAACGTGCTCTTGATGTTACTGTTGGTCTTGGCCTGCTGGCGGATGCGTCGTGTTGCTCGCCAATCCGCGCCGTACCTCGTTGCCGCGCTGGTCTGCGTTGCTATGGCCTTCATTCCCGTCAAGACGTACGACCAGTACGCGGTCGCAGCGCTCCCCTTTCTGATACTGTTCTGCGGAACTGCACTGGCCGGGGAGTTCAGAGCGCTGTTGGCGGCTGCGGCCTTGGTGGCGGTGCCCGCAGCCTCGGTCCACCTTTCGGCATACGCCAGCTCCGACCTCACGCAGCGCCCCAAGGCAGAGGACGACGTGGCCCGAGCCCTCGACACGGCCGTCGGTCTCGACGGAACGGTGTCCGCGCGCTGGCCCAACTATCTGGTTGCCTGCACAGCGACCCGTTTGCCTGCCGCGCGCAATCAGTTCACACGCCTCGCGCGGGTGTCCAAGGAGGTTCGCGTCCAGAATCGGCTCTTCACCGACGAAGAACTCTACGACGCGACTTTGAAGCAGCCAAAGCCCATTGCGTTCGTGGCAACAGGACGCTACCAGGATCCAAACTTCGCGCGGCGGCTGAAGTCTGCCGGCTGGAAAGCAGTCGGCCGTGTTGGAACGGTCGAGATTTTGAGCCCCTAACTACCCTGGTCGCCGCGCGCCGCAGCTGAACAAAGCTTCCGTGTTGACCCCACTACCAAACCGCGTCGCCAGCAAATCGCAAGCTTTTTGCGCCTCAAACGCGAGAACTGCGCTTCAGGTACCGCGTGACCGGCGGATATGGGCGAGAATCGCGGCTTTTCCTTCGGCGGGCAGCACTGCGCGAAGGCACGACGCGCTAGCGCTCGTGCTGAGGCCCATCGCCCAAGGACGACTTGCGCTTCGTTCAGTCGAACGTACCACCGTACCCGTGCCACGTGGAGCTGTTTCTAAACCACAGGTTCATAGCCTGGCCACGGGCGTAAGCACCCGCAGGTACCGACGTGGGCGACCCGGTGATTACTCCACCGAGATTCGCGTAGGTCCAGTCGCCCGTCGGAAATGACAATTGGTAACGGACAAGATTCCCCGCGGCCGATCGCGCGTGAACCTGCAACGGCGGATTTGGCGAGCCGGAACAGAAGGACACATCGGGCGTCCCATAGCTCCCTTCGCTGGTCACGCCAAGCTGCTGGCTCAGGTTGGTGGCTGTCCAACCACCGCTGCCGGTGCCTCGGAACTCCCACAGATGCGGCGAGACTCCCCGAACGAAGACGCGATAGCCCGGAGTCGCGCGAATGGCCGTAGGAAAGTCGACGATGGTGCCTCCGACCATCGACGTGGACCAGCTTGACCCGGCATAGTGGGCACGGTGGATGCCCCGATCGAAGCGGCCACGAAAGAAGACGTCAATGCTTGTCGAATCCGCGACGACCGCAGCTGGGCCGATGGCTTGAACCGACGGCTGCATCAGGAAACAGCCCGAGGCGTTGCATTTGAACACTTTTAAGCTGTAGTCGCGGTCCGTCGTCACAACATATAGGTCCAAGCCAAACGACGCCACTTCGGGATCGGTAATGGCGCTACCGAGCATTGGAGCGGTCACGACGTGCCATGTTCCGTCGTTGTAGGCGTGCCGCAGCTGGTTGCCTTCGTCTCTGAAGAACACGTCGGTATTGTGGATAACGCCCTCCGCTATCGCGGGCACACCCACGAAAGCGATCCCCGTGTCGACCCATAAAAGTTGGCGTGTCCACAAATGGCCGTTCGCGCCTCGCACAAAGGCACGCCAGTTTTTTGATTCAATGTAGCGTCGTCCCCCGTTGAGCTCAGCAAGCACCTGATTTAGAATTCCGTTCCAAGACATCATGTGGGAGTTGCCATCGGTTTCATCGATCTCCACTCGGAAGCTTCCCAGACCCGGTGCGATGGAAACCAGGCGATCCCGAACCTCGAACTCATAGTCTCGAATGACATCGCTGAACGTGCCCAAGCTCGTGTTGTAGCTCCCTTCGCCGAAACAACACGTGTCGCGCCGCCGGAGCACTTGGACGAACTTTCGACCGACTCCGTGGCTCGCCATGATGTACAAATCCTTGTAGCTGGCGCCGTGGTTATTGCCAGGAAGCGTCGGATTTCGATAGTACAGGTCCGACAGGTTCTGCTCGGCGTCACCGAACGACGCTGGGCCGCGCGTGTACAGTGGCATGGATCCCGACATGTCGAAACCAAACCGGATGCTGGGGTCCAGCGCGCTATACAGCAACGTAGCCCAACCGCCACCTGAAAACCCCACCATCGAATAGTCCTGAAAACCTCCGGGCTGTGCCGTCAGGTAGTTCACGGCGGCCGCGATGGGCTCCAAGAAGAAGCGAAAAGCGGCGCCGGATGGGTTCGCCGCGAACAAGGCGTTGTGGCTGGCCGTGCAACTCGCCGGCCAGTCCGTCGGATCACACTCGGGCATGTACATGGCCACAACGCTGTAGCCGTCCCGAAGCAGGCTGTTGATCATCCTATGGAATCCACCGTCTCCGTCCTGGTAGCCGCCCGGAGTTGGGTCGTAATACGTGTACCAGTGCCCCAGATTCACGACCACGGCGCGTTCGTTGCCTAGCTGAGGTTTGAAGTGGCAGCCGTAAGTGGTAGTCGTCGTCGCCGAGACGGAAACCAAGGTCTTGAGCTGTGAGACGCTCTGTAGGTTTTCCAGGTCAGCTGTCGGGCAGATGATAGGGTCGTGCGTAACGGCCGTTGCCGCTACGCTGGGCCAGCCGCCGGCTCCCCAAATGTAGCTGACGAGCTGACTCCGCCGCGTTGCAACGTCCGCTGCACTCGAGATCGAGATCCAGTTGTCGTCAGGCGACAGGAGCGCCTGTTGTGCCTCGTCCCGGGCTTCGTCCTCGTCGGGGGCCGCCATACAGCCGCCGATTGCCAGCCACAAGGCCAACCCCGCGGCCTTGAGAATGCGGTGCCAAAGCATGACTTACCTCCTTGTTGAGCTGCGACTCCGAAAAGCGTACTTCATGTGGCGAGTGAGACTCAACGGCTGTGAGCCTGTCGGAGCCTGTCGGCGGAACGGCTGTCGATCGCACGGAAGAGTCGCAAGTCCCGTGCCGACGTTGGATTCCTTGCTGGCTCAGATCCGCGCGGCGAACGACATCATGCTGGATGGCAGCAATGGCGATCCGAACAAGGCATGCGACGGCATCAGTGTCGGTTTTGGTTTCGAAGCAGTCGCGGTGCAGCCCGCTGGGATCGCAGCGCCGGTGCCGCCTGGCCCCGACCCGTGCGTTGGAAACTAGTGGACTTGGGCCGGCTGGCGGTTCAGTCCGCGGGCTGCGTGCCGATATTTTCGTACACCGCGAAGCGACCGCTGCGTTTCAGTAGCCGCACGTTGCCATCGCTGTGCGCCAGGGTTTCCGGTGGGTCCTGTCCCTTGGAGAAGCCGGCCAAATAGTAGTGGTAGTAGCGGCCGTGCGCGCTGTAGCGAAAGTCTGACGGCGTCTTGTAGAACGGCCCCGGCGTGCGGTGCTTGCGAAAGGCCATCGGCGTGTTTTCGTTGACCAAGCCCTCGGGCATGTAGCCAGGCTTCTGTGCTTGATAGGTGAGCAGAATGTTGCGCATGGGGTAGCCCTGGTGCAGGCCGTCACTCTGATCGAAGATCAGAGGCAACACCCGGCGGTTTTCCGGGATCACGCTGACAACGCGATCGAGATGCCGCACCTCGGCGTCGAATTTGGAGAAGCTTTGGAACAGGCTGCTGCCACTGTAGGCAAACATGGCCAGGCCGGGCAGGATCAGCCCCAGTTGCAGGCCACGCAACTGGGCGCGGGGCACCACCAGCAGTAGCAACAGTGCGGGCACCACCAGACGCACGTTCGTGGCCCAGTGATAGATGGGCTTGGACGTATGCGCGGGTGCCACGAAAAAGAGGCACAGAATGCCTAAAGCGGCCGCAGCGATGGACCACTGCGCGCGCGGTAGTGCCAGAGATTGCACCCGCGCCGTGGTGCACAACACAAGCGTCGCTCCTAGTACCAGAAGTGCGTATTCGTCCACACTTCCGAGTTGCACGTCGTTGGTCCAGGAAAGCAGCCAGGTCATGTTCTCGCTGGCGCTGAGATATTGGCCGTCGAAGCCTGCGTTCTGTGTCTGCCCTCGAGACCACAGCAGCGCGATGATCAACGCTGGGAGCGCGAACAAGCAGCGCCGCAGGACCCGCAGCGGGTGGTGCACCTGCGCAAAGAAGACCACCGGGCCCGCCACGGCGAACGCCGCGGCGACCAACACATGGCTCAGGTACAGCAAGATGACCAACAGCGCCATGCCGAGCTCTTTGCTCCACTTGGGGCGATCCAGGTACTCCTTGAGCAGCGCGATGCTAAGAACGAAGATGGGTAGCGCAAAAACGTTCGATGTGAAGCCGTACACGAATGGCGTGTTGTAGATCAGCGGGAACGCCAACAAACCATAGCGACGGTCTCGTCCGAAACGCGTCGCGAGATACGCCACCGAAAGCGGCAACGCCACGACGTAGGCGCCCAAGATGACGCGGTTGGCGGCCTCGAGAGAAAGCACACTGCCCAGCAGGCGCAGCAGCGAGTAGTAGGTGATGTAGGGAGGCAGGCCGCCGCGGGCGACGTACTCTTTGGCGATCAGGCCGTCGCCGTCCAGGTTCCGCCAGATCTGCACCAACGCCAAGTGCGCGGGTCCGTCCTGCATCGGCAAGTGCCGCAGCAGCACCACGGGCGCCAGGTACACGGCGACGAGCGCCAGGTACAGCAGCAAGAACACTTTGTCCTCGAGCACGACCTTCGTCGCCGCGGAAAGCCGCATCGCGACCGACCGCCGCGCCCGCTCGAGCATGGCCCGCTTGTATCACAGTCGGGTCCGCCTCCGAGGCGGCCTGACGACGGCGTGCAGCGAGCGACCCTGCTGCCGCCGCCCCGCGGTGGGCGCTCATCGGGGCGAGCTGAGCCCCGGCGCACACGGGTACACCCGTCGCTACCGCCGCGGTGGGTTTCATCGGGGCGAGCTGAGCGAGGCTGCGGGCGGGGGATCGCTAAGAAAAAAATAGTTTGTATTCAAACCGATTTTCTAGCTCGTGCACCCTCGCCCTCGTGGCTGTTCAGGGCGCGAGCCGAGTGGGTCGCATCGCGCCAAGCCAACCGAGGCTGCGGCGGGGGATCGCTAAGAAAAAAATAGTTTGTATTCAAACCGATTTTCTAGCTCGTGCACCCCTCGTCCTTGTGGCTGTTCAGGGCGCGAGCTGAGTGGTTCGCATCGCGCCAAGCCGACCGAGGCTTCAGCGCCGGGCTCCCGCGGCCGCTCTAGGTGCAGGTCACCGTCACCGAGTGGTTGTGCGCACTGGCGTCGGTGGAGGTCACGGTCACACTGCCGCCGCCGCCGAGCGTCGCGAAGTGTGCCGCGGTCAAGGTCACCTGGTGATCGTGGGCGCTGCCACCCTTGATGCTGTACGTCTTGTCGGCGGCCGCGCTGATGTCCGCGGCGCTGACATTCAACGTGTGGCCGTGATTCGACACGATGTCGGAGCTGCAACTGCCGCCAGTGCTGCCGCCGGTGCCGGTCCCACCGCCGCTCCCGCCTGCGTCATCATCGCTGCCGCAACCGGAGCCAACCAACAGCAAGCCGGACGTGCCCCCCGCTGCGATGAAAGCGCCCAAAAACCCCCTGCGTGAAATACTCATGGGCCGGACTGTATCACGGCTGGCGTGCGCTACGGCTCCAGCTTGGGAACGCGTGTGAGCGCCAAGCCCAGGTTGTCGAAAAAGTCGTGGTGGTTGTAGGCCTTGGCCTCGATCAGCTCTGCAGCGCGCAGGTTCTTTTGGATGAAGAGCGGCGCATGTCCAGCCTGCACCGCCGCCCGCACCGCGCCCGGGCCTGGCGCCACGCGCTGCCGCATGCGGAAAAGCTGTGGCCCGAATACGCGATTGAGCGCGCCCTTGTGGCCCGGGCGATCGGCGCGCACGTCCAGACGCGCCAACCACGGATCCGTCAGCCCCCAATCGTGCAACGCGTAGGCCCTGAAGTCTCGGTACAGCTTCGCGCACCAACCGTGCAGCACCAGGCCCCGCTGCGCGGGACTCTGCGTCAAGTACTGCACGTACGCAGCACGTTGCGCTTGGTCTTCGGCGCGGCGCCCTGCGCGAAAGGCGAGGTCCGCTTGCTGTCGGTGCCAGGAGGACTCGCTGATGCCGTGCACTTTCTGCATCTTCTCCCGCAAGGACAGCGGGTGGCTTTGGAGCTGCGCGGGGTAGCAGGCCGCGCCAGCGGCCAAGAGTGCGACCGCGCCCAGGGCACGCAGCACGCGTCCAGGCGCCAGGCCCGCACCCGCCAGCGCCGCTTCCACGACGCCCGAGCAGCTCAACGCTAGAAGCACCCCCGGGAACAGCACGAAGCGAAAGTGCAACATGTCGCCGCCAACCCGCACCACGTAGCCGAGGCTCGCGAGCGCCGCGACGAGCATGATCACACGCGCTTCGCTGCGAGCGGGCGCGCGGCGGCGGATCGCCAAGTAGCCCAGCAACGCCAGCGCGAGGATCGCGACGTATGCGAGGGGGTACGGCGCGAAGCAGTTCTGCAAATAGAGCAGCCCCTGCTGCGGGCTGCTCTCGTCCTTGAGGTAGAACGTATTGGGGAGCAGCTCCGCGTAGTAGTAGACGCGAAAACAGAGCCAACCACCCACGGTCAGCGCCGCGCTACCCAGCGGCCACCACGGCACGCGCCGCTCGCGCACTGCGTACCAGAGCAGAACGATGACAAAGGGCACCACGAGCTCGTGGCGCACGATGGGCACCAGCCCGAACAACGTTCCCCAGGTCCGACTACGGGGCTCGAGAATGAAGACCGCGGTGACGCTTGCCGCAAGCAGCACCAGCGGTGTTTCGAGCCCTGAGGAGAAGTACTGCGTGACGCCGTAGCAGGGCGCGAGCAACAGTGCCGGCAGGCCCAGGCGGGTCGGACCAGCGAGCGCACGGTCCACGCGCACCCAGAGCGAAGCCGCCCCCAGAAAGCTCAGCACCGCAATTCCACCGATGATGCTGAAGAAGTCCAACCGGGTGCAGCGCAGGGCAGCAAGCAGAAGGGCAAATGCCGGGCTGGTAAAACCTTCGACGTACTCGCCCGCGTTGAACACCAGGCCTCGCCCAAGCAAAACCAGATTGTCGACGTAGCGAAAGTAGATGAAGGAATCGTCGACGAGCCACAAGTAGCGCAGCACGAGCCCCAAGCCGACGATGATGGATAGAAGCTCCGCTGCCGTCAGACGACTCGAGAGTCCGCGCAGTTTACCAAGCGCAGGCGCGCGCGACGGACCGGAACGGCTCATCCCCCACTCGCGTGGTTCAGGGTTTGCGGGCCACGCACAGGACGCTGGTGCCGAGGGCGAATCCGAGCGAGCGGCGAACGGGGTGCTCCGCCGCCAAGACCCTCCTGGCAACGCTGTTCAAGACGGGGTTGGTCTTGGTCTCCGCCATCTCCAAGATGTTCTCCGCCACTGGTGCGGGGCCGACGGCAACCTCGCGCGCTTTCCGCAACAGCTTGACCCCTAGTGCAGCGAAAAATAGCGGAAAAAAGAAACACGTCGCTCGCTGAACGATCAGCCCCACGTCCGTGGCCAGCGTCCGCGCTTGGGCCACCGTGTAGCGGCGCTTGTGGTGCTCCATGTCGTCCCAGGGAGACCACAGTAGCTGGAACGCGGGTACGGTGAACACCACGACTCCGCCAGGCGGCAAGCGCTGGATCGCGTTGCCGAGCGCCAGTCGATCGTCAGGCAGGTGCTCCAGAACGTCGAGCATGAGCACGCCGTCGTAGCGTCGCTCCAACGGCCCGCGTGTGACGTCGAAGCGCACGAAACTGCGGGTATCAGCAGCTGACCCCAATGCGCTCTGGGCCCGGCGTCGCGCGATCACCAGCGCTTCCGGGTGGATATCCGAGTAGTCGACGCAGTAGCCCCGAGCGTTGAGATAGGTAGCCACGGTGCCGATGCCACAGCCAAGTTCGATCAGCTGCGACTTTCGAGGCACCCCTGCGCGCAGCAGCTCTTCGAAGATCACTTGCCGGCGGTGCAAGTGCCAGTAGTGGTGGTCTTCGAGAGCCTCGCGCAAGGCAAACTCGTCTGGCGAGAAGTGCTCGGCGCCGTAATCGCCGGAGGTGTCGCCAATCAAATCCTCGAAGAGCGGATCGGCCGTGGGCAGACTATCCGTCATTGGTCACTCGCGTGGGCGCGCTGGTTTGGAAGTCCACCTGCAACTTGGAAACGCTCGCCAGGCGCTTGCCGGTGCGCACCATGTCGACGTTGTCGACGAAGACGACATCGATTTGCATGTCTTCACCCAGATACTGACGAAAGGTCTGCAAGATCTCATCCATGGTGTCGTCGGAATAGCGACCGCCCTTGACGACGTGGAACTCGATGGCGTCTTTACGCTCCTGCACGATCTGGAAACGCAAGATCGCGTGGTCGAACTCCTTGAGGTAGTGCGCAAAGAAGGTGCCCGGCACGTAGCGGCCATCGGTACCCTGGATGATCGACTGCACGCGTCCCTCGATGTTGCCCATCAACGGCAAGCCGCGCCCGCAGGAGCATTCGCCCGCCGGATCTAGGGCCACGGCGAGGTCGCCGATCCGATAGCGGACGAAGGGTAGGCAGTAGTTGTTCAGGTCTGTGATCACGACTTCGCCCACCTCGCCGGGTGCGGCAGGCGCGCCGTCGCGCAAGATCTCGACAATGTAACCTTCGCCCACGACGTGGTGCCCACTGTGCGCTTCGCACTCGTAGGCGATGCCGGAGAACTCCCGGGAACCGTATTTGTCGTAGACCTTGCAGCCAAAGGCCTCTTCGATCAGTGCGCGACTGGCTTCGGGCAAGGTTTGCGCGCTGGACATCAGCGCTTTGGGACGCACCGATAGGCCGCCGCGGTTCTTGAGATAGTGCGCGAGGAAATCCAGGGCTTCGGCATAGCCGTCCATGAGCACGGGTTTGTGTTCGGCGATCTCCCGCGCCATCTCATCGAGCTTGGCGTCGCTCATCTCGAAAACCGGGATGAACTTACGACGCGTCAGCTGGGCGTCCAAGCGCTCCCGCAGCGCCTGACTCTGAGACATACCCAGGGTTTGGTGCCATAGGCGCACGCAGGGGTCCCCAAACTGATAGCCCGTCCACTCCTGGGAGCGCAGCGTCGCAGCCCAACGAAACTCGAGCTGCGCGCGATCCGCGTAGCACACGAAGGGTTCGCCAGTAGAGCCACTGGTGCTGATGCGCAGCACTTCGTTCTTGTCGTGATTTTCGCTCAGGATGTCGAAGTAGAGGTGTTCGCGCACGTCTGTCTTGGTCAAGAACGGCAGCTTGTGCAAGTCGGTCTGGCCGCGGATGTCGTGGGGCGTGATTTTGGTCTCACGCATACGGCGCCGGTAGTAGGGCACGTTGCGGTAAGCGTGGCGCACCAAACGGCGCAGTTTTTCGTCTTGGAGGTCGCGCAATTGGCCCGACGAGAGCCACTGGGTCTTGCGCAAAGAGTCGTAGTAACGCTCGACGTCGCGCGTGATCATCCAGTGGGTCTGGTTGAACACGGCCAAGTATCCCTGCCACTCGATCTTGCGGGCCGGGCTCATGGGCTGGCTGCGATCCAAGACCGGGTAGCGCCGCAGGAACTGCTCACTGACGTCAGGGACGCGGTGTTTGACTCGATACTCCCAGGTCGCTTTGCCCAAGTCCACCAAGGAGCGCGTGATCGCTTTGACCGTGGTGCCGTCCAGGAAGCTCTCACCGGCGCGGCGCTTGTCGAACAAGGTTTCGACTTCTTTGTACGAATAACCCTTGGCGTGGGCGGCCACCATGATGAAGGACTGCCAGTAGTAGTAGTTGCCGTCGTAGGTGAGCA
>CBDUPW010000240.1:0-11011 GCA_965369205.1 uncultured Polyangiaceae bacterium
ATCGACCCGAAGGTGACCTCCCACAACTATCCCGGGGGCGCTGCCGTTTACGCCATCAGCGGCGCACTGGAGGTGGACGGAAACCCGCTGCCTGTTTCGGGTCACGTCGTACGCAGCGACAACGTGGCACGTTCTACACAGGGCGGCTTCGCCCTCACAAAGCCGGACAGCCAACTGGCAAAGGACCTGCTCGGCTCGTTGGTGCCGCGCATCTGGCTCGCCCGCGTGGGCGGTCAGCTCGTGCTGATTCCGGAGACACGACCGGACGGGAAACTCGATTTCACGCGCGTCACCGTGGCGCCGCTGGCGAGTGACGCGGGTCCTCTGCTGACCGAAGCGTTCACGCTGCTGCTGCCCATTGTCGCCCCCGGCGGCACCGCGGTCGCGGCGGAGGTCCGCGCACAGAAGCTCGTTGTGTCGGTGGCGTCGGGTTTGGATGGCGTGGCCAAGCTTGCGGGGCAGCTGGTACTCGCGGACGTCGTGCAGGCGTTGATCGTACTCGCGGGCTTTGACCAGAAAGGGGCCCTCGAAACCCTCAGCGGCATCCTCGGCTTCGATCCCCAAAAACCACCAGAACTCCTGGAGTTTCAGGCGAACCTGAGCCTGGAATTGCCGGCCCCGTAGCCTGGATCGCTGCCCGCTCCTGGATCAGCGCGCCTCGACGCTGACTTTCGTGCTGCTTCCGTCGGGGTGTTCGAGTTGCGCCACCGTCGCGCGTGCTCCGGGTCCCATGCGGACGTGCGCGCGCAATTGCAAGGAGCGTGCAGCTCCGTCTGGCACGTGGTCGCGACGCTCGATGTGGAAGGCCAAGGACTGCGCGTGTGCGGGGCCTTGGCGTTGAACTCCGAGTTCGATGCTCCGCGGCTTGCCGTGCATTTCGACCCGTGCGGGCGCATGTCCGTCGAGGCGGAGCAGGAAGCTCTGTCGCGTCGTTCCGCCAGCGCTATCTCGATCGACGATGTGCACGCGTACAGAGTGGATTTGACCTCCGCGTGCCGGCGTCGCGTTGGGATGGTGTGCCGGTTGGACAGCGATGCGCGCGGGGCGCCGGGGTCGCGCGGCGTGCTTCGACCCGCGCGGCGCGCGCGACTGCGGACTGGCGGCGGGCGGCGAAACGGCAGCGCGCCGCTGATCCACGCGGGGGTTGGCGGGCTCGGTCGGCTCTGCCCGAAGCTGTGAGGAACACAACATCAGGCTGACGGTCAGGATTGGGGCGGCGAGGCGTAGCTGCATGGGCGGAGAACCTTTCGGTGATTCGTTGCGTTGCGTGGGGACGCAGTGCCAACAGCAACCCGCATGCCACGGGCCTCGCGGCGGCTTTCTCGCGAGCTATGACGCCGTGGTCTTGCCATGCTCGCCATCCTGTCCCCAAGCCCCCGCAGAGCGTGACAGACCGACACAGCGTCCGGCCCAACCGGGCTTTTGCGCCCCATTCCGCTCCGGTTTCGCGCCGTTCGGAGCCGGCGGGGTGCTAAGTGTTGGATATTGCCTGAAAATACGCGGCAGGTCGTGCGCGTGCTGCCCCTAGGAAGTCCCCGGGACCCTGTGGTAGATGCGGGGTGCAGTCTTCTGACTGAAATCCCTCGAAGCTTGTCCCGTCTGGCGGCCAGCTCGTGTGCCCGCCGCGAAAAAGAAGAAAGCGATGCTCGAACTCTACCTGCCCATGTTCATCATGTTCCTGATCGCAGGATCAATCTGCTTGGTGATGTTCGGCGGTGGTCAGCTCATCGGCCCGAAGAACCCAACGCCCGAAAAACTGATGCCCTTCGAGTGCGGCAACGACACTTCGGGCGCCCGCGGCGTGAAGCTGAGCGTGAAGTTCTATCTCACTGCGATCCTGTTCGTGGTTTTTGATATCGAGGTCGTCTTCATCTACCCCTGGGCCGTTCTGTTCAAAGGCCTCGGTTGGACCGGGTTCGCCACCATGGTGGCGTTCATCGCGGCGCTGCTTGTCGCGCTTGCATATTGCTGGAAGAAGGGAGCCCTCGAGTGGGAGAGCTGAAAAAGCCGTCGACACAAGAGGTGATCGAAACTGGGCAGGGCGCGGGTTTTGCGACCACACGCTTGCAAGACGTTTTGGCATGGGCGCAGAAGTACTCGCTGTTCATGTACCCCTTCGTCACGGCGTGCTGCGGCATGGAGTTCATGGCCGTCACGGGACCGCGCTTCGACTTGGCCCGATTCGGTGCGGAGGCGCCGCGTTTCTCGCCGCGGCAGAGCGATCTGCTTTGGGTGGTCGGCACGATCGTGCAGCGACAAGCTCCGGTGTTGAAGCGCATTTACGAGCAGATGGCGGAGCCCAAGTGGGTACTGGCGTTTGGGACCTGCGCCAGCGTCGGCGGTTTCTACGACAACTACGCCTGCGTGGCGGGCATCGACAAGATCATCCCTTGCGATGTGTACATCCCGGGTTGCCCACCGCGGCCCGAGGCCGTTTTGGACGGTCTGATGCTGCTCCAAGACAAGATCCAGAGTGGCGATCGCCGCCCGAGCATCGTCAAGCCTCGTTTTGACCCCATCGCGCATCCCGAGATGGGCGTGGTCACGCTCCGTCGGGGCAAAGACGGCGCAGCAGTTTGAGGAGGCGGAGAGATCCATGGCTAGCTTGCTCGAACTTCTAAAGTCGGAACTGGGCGCCAGCGTGCTCGAGACACACGCACAATACGGCGACGAGACTGCGGTGCTTGCTCCTGAAGCGTGGCTTGCCGCTGCCCGGTTTCTCCGCGACAGCCCCAAGGCCAGCATGGAGATGCTGGTGGACTTGACCTGCGTCGACTACCCGGACCGAAACCCGCGCTTCGAGGTTGTGGTGCACTTGCTGTCCTTGTCCAAGGGCCACCGCCTGCGCATCAAATGTCGAGTTGGCGACGAAGACGGAGACGACGCAAAGATCGACAGTCTCACTGAGCTATGGGGTTCGGCGAACTGGTCTGAGCGCGAGGCCTTCGACATGTTCGGCGTGCAGTTCGTGGGGCACCCGGACTTGCGACGCATCCTGATGTACCCAGAATTCGTCGGCCATCCGCTTCGGAAGGACTACCCCGCAAACAAGATCCAGCCCCTCGTTCCCTATCGGGAGGAGCCCGGTCTCGAAAAGCTGCCGCCATTCCGAGCCGACGAGGGCATGCCCTTCGGGCGACAGAGCTTTGATCGCGTGGGAGATGACGAACAGCCCTTGGTCGCCACCGACCAAGAACGGATGCGCTGAGGAACCGAGCGACATGGAAGCCCTAGACCAAGACCTGGACGCGTCCGAGATTGAAATCGGCGCTGAGCCCATGCTGCTGAATGTGGGTCCGGCGCACCCGGCCATGCACGGCACCGTGCGCATCGTGATGGAGCTATCTGGCGAGACCATCGATCGTTGCGACGTGCAAGTCGGCTACCTCCACCGCGGCTTCGAGAAAATGTGCGAGCGCGGCACTTGGAGCCAGGTCTTCCCGTACGTGGATCGCTGCAACTACGTGTCGCCGATGCTCAACAATGTGGGTTTTGCGCTGGCGTGCGAGAAGGCGCTGGGCATCGAGGTGACCGAGCGCTGCCAGTGGTATCGCATGGCATTGGGCGAGCTGGCGCGCATCGCCGATCACATGACCTGCGTCGGCGCCATGGCCATGGAGCTCGGGGCATTCACGCCGTTCCTCTGGTTGGTGAAGGGCCGGGAGATGGTCTGGGACGTTTTCGAAGAGGAATGCGGCGCTCGCCTCACCCATAGCTTCGGCCGTGTCGGTGGCATGGCGCATCCACCCACGGATGGTTTCAAGGAGCACTCTCGAGGGGTCGTCGCCCAGGTGCTGCGCATGGTCGACGAAGTGGAACGCTTACTCTACGGCAATCGGATCTTCCTTGACCGGGTGGAAGACGTCGGCGTGATCTCGGCGCAAGACGCCATCAGCCTGGGCTGGACCGGGCCGAGCCTGCGCGCCGCGGGCGTGCCCTATGATGTGCGCAAGGCGTTCCCGTACATGAAGTACGGCGAAATCGATTTCGACGTCCCCGTGGGCGAGAAGAGCGATTGTTTGGATCGCTTCATCGTGCGGGTGGAAGAGATCAAACAGAGCGCGCGGATCATCGAGCAGTGTCTCGAGCGCATGCCGGAGGACGGCCCAATCAATGTGGACGATCCCCGAGTCGTGCTGCCCCCGAAAGAAGAGGTCTACACCAGCATCGAGGGGACCATCCAACACTTCAAGATCGTGATGGAAGGCATCAAGATCCCCGCCGGCGAGGTCTATTCCAGCACCGAAGGTGGCAACGGGGAGCTGGGCTTCTATCTCGTCAGTGACGGCAGCGGAACGCCGTATCGTGTGCGCATCCGTCCGCCGTGTTTTTACGTTACCGGCGGTCTCGAGCGGGTCATCACCGGCCGCATGATGCCGGACATCGTGCCCTGCTTCGGCTCCCTGAACATGATCGGTGGGGAGTGTGACCGCTAACAGCGTGGCCCAGGAATCCCGATGCCTACCTTCAAACTAGACGACAGAGAGATCCCCTTCGAAGCCGGGGAGACCGTGATCCAAGCCGCGCATCGCGCCGGAGTGGACATTCCCCACTACTGCTGGCACCCCGGCCTCTCTACTGCGGCGAACTGCCGCATGTGCTTGGTGGAAGTCAAACCACCTCCCGGTCGCCCTGCGATGATGCTGTCCGTTCTCGAGTGGGATGCGGAGAAGCAAGACTACGTCGACCAGAAGAAGCCGAAGCTACAGCCCTCCTGTCAGCTGCGAGCTGGCGAGGGCATGGAAGTGCTGAGCCAGTCCAGCGAGCACGTGAAACAAGCGCGCTCTGCGGTGCAAGAGATGCTGCTCTTGAACCACCCCGTCGACTGCCCGATCTGCGATCAGGCTGGGGAGTGCCGTCTGCAGGATTACTGGCTCGAGCATCAGGGCACGAAGAAGCGCATGCGGGACGAGCCCATCCACAAGCCAAAGGCGCAGGATTTTGGGCCCACCATCGTATACGACGCGGAGCGTTGCATCGTCTGCACCCGCTGCGTGCGTTTCTCGGATGAAGTCGCCAAGGACCCGGTCCTAGACGTGCGGGAGCGTGGCAACCTGAACGAGATCGTCGTGGCACCCGGTCGTCAGTTGGACCACCCGTATACGCTGATGACGGAATACGTCTGTCCCGTTGGGGCTCTGACGGCCAAGGACTTCCGCTTCAAAGCCCGGGTCTGGTTCCTTCGCAGCGTTCGCAGCGTCTGCGTGGGCTGCGCCACGGGGTGCAATTCGTTTACGGATTATGATCCGCGCACTCAGAACGTGCAGCGCTATCGTCCCCGAGAAAACCTCGACGTCAACCAATACTGGATGTGTGACGAAGGCATGTTGGACTACGCGCGCATTCACAAACGACGCGTGCTCAAGGCTCGGGTGCAGGGCAAGGAAGCAAGCATGGACGCAGCGCTGAGCCGCGTCGCCAAGTTGCTCAAGGGCGTCGTGGCGGACAGCATCGCGGTGGTGCTCAGCGCCGAACACAGCAACGAAGACAATTTTGCGCTGCTGACCTTGGCGCGGGACTATCTGGGTACCGGGCATCTATTCGTGACCGGGCGACCCCCGGGCGAAGGCGACGACATCCTGCGGCATCGCGACAAGAACCCGAATACGGCGGGCGTCACCGCCCTGTGCACCAGCACGCCCCTGCTCAGCATGCCAGTCCTGCTCAAGTCTTTGGAGGAGGGGCGCATCACCCACGTGGTCGCCCTGGGGTCGGCGATCCCCGATCCGAACAAGGCCGACGGTTTCAAGAAGGCCAAGGCGCTGATCGCGTTGTCGACTCACGACGGCCCGCTGTCCAAAGCGGCCACGGTCGTGCTGCCCGCTTCGAGCTGGGCCGAGTGCGACGGCACCTTCGTCAATGCCAAGGGGCTCGCGCAGGAAAGCGAGCGGGCCGTGTTCTCTCAAGGTGAGAGCCTGCCCGCTTGGAAGCTGGTCTTCAGGTTGGCCCAAGCACTCGGCCATGAGCTGGAAATGTCGAAGCTCTCCCAGGTGCGGCGGGCCATGGCTCCGGACGCAGGAGCTGCATTGGAAGGCAATCAAGCCAGCGTAGGAGCTACCCCATGACGACGGCTCTGATCATTTCCTTCGTGGCGAAGGCGCTCTTTGTCGTGATGTTCGGCATGAACGTCGCGGTGATCTTGACCTGGGTGGATCGACGCCAGGGCGCAGTGATCGCCGATCGCGTCGGCCCCAACCGAGCAGTGATCTGGCTGCCACGGCGCTTCGCGCAATTCATGGTTGCCGGTCCGGCGTTGCTACTGGCCGTCGGTGTCATCGCATTCTTCCTGACCAACAAGGCCGAAGGCGTCGAGCGTATGGGCCGTGCCCTGCTCTTCACGCATCTGGCGATCCTCGCAACCTGGCTCACGGGCTTGGCCATTGCAGGGCGCGTGCGCGCTCGCGGCGTCAACGCGGAAGCGGGTGCGGTCGTCGCGAATCTGGACCGTTTCTTCGCGTGGCTTGGGGATCCGCGCATCTTCGTGTACGCGGGGCTCGGTGCCCACGCGGTTGCCTTGCTTGCCTCCGGCCTGCTGCGCGGCACGGCCACTGGGACCAGTCTGCGGGAGGTCGCGTACGGTGCGAGCCCGGCGATCTTCGCAGTGGCGGTGGCAGGCGGCGCGGTGTACGCGGCCAGCAGTTTTACCGAAGCCCGGGTGGGCCTGCGTCTGTTTGGGCTGCTGCATCCCGCAGCGGACGGCCTGAAGACGATGTTCAAGGAGGACTTCGTTCCACCGAATGCGGACCGCTTTCTGCACAGCCTCGCCCCGTTCATTTCATTTTTTCCGGCGCTTGTGGTCTTGGCCGTGGTGCCCTTCGGCGACACGCTGTGCTTCGGCGACAAGGGCGGCAAAATCGATTTCTGGTCCCTGGCGCGCACGGTGCCTCGGGAAGGGCTATGCACGGACGGCGCGGTGGCGCTTCAGGTCGTGGACGTCAACGTAGGCATCCTCTACTTCTTCGCCCTGGCGGGCACGGGTATCGTTGGCGCCGCGTTGGCTGGCTGGGCCAGTGACAACAAATACAGTCTGCTCGGTGGGCTCCGCGCCGCCAGTCAGATGGTTTCCTACGAAGTCACTTTGGGGCTCACCCTGATTGGCGCCATCATGGTCTACGGCACGCTCCGCATCGACGAGATGGTCCGCTGGCAGGCGGAAAACACTTGGGGCCTGTTCGTCCAGCCTGTGGCGTTTTTCCTCTTCTTTGCCGCGGCCGTTGCGGAGAGCAAGCGCATCCCCTTCGACATCCCGGAGGGTGAAAGCGAAATCGTCGCCGGTTACTTCACCGAATACTCTGGGATGAAGTTCGCCATGTTCTTCTTTGCTGAGTACGTCGCCGTCGTCGCCTCCAGCGCGCTCATGGCTGCGATCTTCCTGGGTGGCTGGGCCCTGCCGTTTATCGAACGCGACGGGATCTATCTGGCGATCGGCGACACCGTGCTCGTCCGCCAGTCCTTGACCCATCTGTCGGTGGTGCTTTTGGGTGTGCTTGCCTTCGTTGGCAAGACCCTGCTGCTTTGCTGGCTGCAGATCACCATTCGCTGGACCCTGCCGCGATTCCGCTACGATCAGCTGATGCGCCTCGGCTGGCGCAAGCTGCTGCCGGCGTCCTTGGTCAACATCCTAGTGACGGGACTGGTCATCCTCGCCATCGCGTCGGCCAGCCCGAGCGTCATGAATGCGCTGCGCATCGCTGGCGACATGACGGAGCTGCTGGTTGCCGTGCTCGGCATTGTTGCACTGGGCGCGCTGGTTCGGTTCGTGCTCGCACCGGCAGAAAAGAAGCGCATGGTGGTGAGCAGTGCGCAGAAGTTCGCTGCTGCGCTGGGCGGCGTGAAATCGGCGCGCATGGGGGCATGAGAGAATATGGCCATGAGCAATATCGTCGTCGGCGGCGCCCTCGGTCCCAATAAGGTCAGTGGTACGCCCGTAAAACGCCCGGTGCGCAGCGCGGGAGTGCAGACCTACGTTCCGGAAATCGCCAAAGGCCTGGGCATCACCATGAGCCACTTCTTCAAGAACACGAAGGAGATGGTGCTTTCGCAGCGAAACGATCCGGTGCTCGAAGGCATCGAGGACGGCATCAACTGCATCTCGTACCCGGAACAGCGGCGTCCGTACCCTGAGCGGTTTCGCGGGTTACACCGCCTGACCCATCGCGAAGACGGTTCGGTGCGCTGCGTGGCGTGCCTGTGCTGTTCAACGGCGTGCCCGGCGCAGTGCATCCACATCGACGCGGGGGAGTACCCGGAAGGGGATCCGCGCCGAGGCTACGAGCGCTTCCCGACACGCTTCGTGATCGACGAATTGCGCTGCGTGTTTTGCGGTTTCTGTGTGGAGGCGTGCCCCTGTGACGCCATTCGCATGGACACTGGCGTGCACGCGGCTCCCTACGACTCCCGCGACCAGTTCATCTACGAAAAGGACACGCTGATGTCCTTCGTAGGTCGAGATGGCACCCAGCTCACTGCCAACCCAAGGCACGAGCCCGGCGATTCGACGCATCCTGGCGTAGACCGGGAAAAGCACCACTGACGGGTCGCGCAACCTCGTCATGAGTCCGACTTACACGCCCACCATCGGACTGGAAATCCACGCCCAGCTGGCCACCCGGTCCAAGCTTTTTTGTGCCTGCTCCGCTGCTTACGGGAGTCCACCGAATGCCCATGTATGCCCGGTATGCTTGGGCCTGCCCGGCGCATTGCCTGTGGTCAACGTCGCCGCCGTGAAGATGGCGGTGCGCGTTGCTCTCGCCCTTGGATGCCGGATCCACGCCACTAGCGTTTTCGCTCGCAAGAACTACTTCTATCCGGATCTGCCCAAAGGTTATCAGATCAGCCAGTATGAGCAGCCGTATTCCAGCGGCGGGCACGTGCACGTCGATCTCGATGGCAGCACGAAACGCGTGGCCGTGACGCGGGTGCATATGGAAGAAGACGCAGGAAAGAGCGTGCACGGCGTCGGTGGTGTTTCCTGGGTCGATCTCAATCGGGCGGGGGTGCCGCTGGTTGAAATCGTCAGCGAACCGGAGATCGAGTCTCCCGCGGAAGCGGCCGCGTACATGAAGACCGTCCGAGATATCTTGGTCTCCATCGGCGTGAACGACGGCAATCTCGAGCAGGGCAGCCTGCGCTGTGATGCGAACGTGAGCTTGCGTAAGCCTGGGCAGACAGAATTGGGGACCCGCACCGAGCTGAAGAACTTGAATAGCTTTCGCTTCGTTGCTCGCGCTATCGAGCTAGAAATCCATCGCCAGACGGCGGTGCTCGATGCCGGCGGCAGCGTGGTGCAAGAGACCCGCAGCTTTGATCCCGATGCCAATGTGACCCGCAGTCTACGCAGCAAGGAAGATGCGCACGACTACCGCTACTTTCCGGATCCCGACCTGCCGCCGCTGGCCATCAGCGACGCCTGGATCGAAGAGCAGCGGATCGCCGTCGGGGAATTGCCTCTCGCGCGTCGAGAGCGCTACGTGAGCGAACTTTCGCTGAGTGAACAGGCCGCTCGGGTCATCGTCGCTCACCCGGGGACTGTGGAGCTGTTCGAGGCGGCGCGCGTCGGCGGTGGGGATCCGGTGACGCTCGCGAACTGGATCACCAGCGAGGTGCTAAAGAACGCCAAAATCCACGGCGATAGCGCGCGATTTTCCGTCACCGCGGCGCAACTCTCGGAACTCGTGCAGCTTTTGGATCGCGGCAGCATCAGCGGCAAGCAGGCCAAGGAAGTGTTTGCCGCGATCGAGAACACGGAGCGCGCACCGAGTGAAATCGTAAAGGAGCGCGGGCTGAGCGTCGTTTCAAACGAAGCGGAGCTATTGCCCATCTGCGAGCGCTTGCTCGCCGCGCATCCGGCCCAGGTCGCTCAGGTGCGCGACGGCAAGAAGGGCGTTCTGGGGTTTTTTGTCGGCCAGGTCATGAAAGAGACTGGCGGCTCTGCGGATCCACGAGTGGTCAGTGCGCTCTTCGCGCGACTGATCGAGGGCGACTGATCCCGGGCTGCCGCCGCGTGGGCCGCCGTGGGCCGCCTGGGCTCAATGCTCGGGAGGAGCGCCGTATTCGGGGGCGCCGGCTCCGTCGTCGTCCGGGGGAGCCGGCTCGCCATAGAGGGGCGCGACCGCGCCAGGATCGTCCGGAGGCATGGGCGCGCCGTATTCCGCAGCGGGGGCGCCGTCGTCGTCCGGGGGAGCCGTGGTGGTGGCGGGCGGGGGCTCTGGGCCGTCGGCGGGCTGGCCCGAACCGCCGCAAGCCGGAAGGGCCGCGGCCAATGCGGCTCCCAGGGCGACCCGCGCGGTGCGCGAGAGCCGCGCGGTCTGCGCCACGCTGACGGCGGCGGGGACATGCGCGAAATGAACGATCTGGGCGCAGAAGGGACACTTCGCTTCGTCGAGATTGACGTGTCGGCTGCAGCCGGGGCAGGGCAGAAGTCGTCGGGCCATGGCGGCAAGCATATCGTGATTTTCGTCAATTCATAAGGCGCCTTGCCAACCTGGACGTGGCTGGGTCAGGCTCCGCCGGAAAAGATGACGAAAATCCCGCATCCCAGTCCGATTTCCGGTGCTGAGTACTCGGCCGTAGAACTCATGTTGGACGACGCCGAGGCGCTGCTGTTGGAGCAGCGCGACTTGCCCGAGCGCGAGCACTATGTGCGCATCCAGAGCGCCGAGACCATGGCCCGCGCGATCACGGACATGGTGGTGCGCGGCGCGCCAGCCATCGGAGTTGCTGCGGCCTACGGCATGGTGCTCGCGGCGCGGAGTGCGGAGCCCTTTGTCGAGGGGATGCGGCGCGCGGCCCAAGTGCTGCGCCAGAGCCGTCCTACCGCGGTGAACCTGATGTGGGCCGTGGACCGCATGCTTGCGCGAGCGGAAGCCGTCG
Organism: uncultured Polyangiaceae bacterium; assembly: GCA_965369205.1. Taxonomy (GTDB): domain Bacteria; phylum Myxococcota_A; class Polyangia; order Polyangiales; family Polyangiaceae; genus JACKEA01. The sequence continues at coordinate 10,873 of CBDUPW010000240.1, forward strand.
CGGACCTCGGCCAGTTCGACCGAGTGGCGGCCCTCGCGGAGGAGGCACGCACGATCCACCGACAGGACGTGGCGTCGTGCGCTGCCATCGGACGGCTCGGCGCCGAGCGCGTGCCCGACGGAGCTACCGTGCTCACGCA
>CBDUPW010000241.1:0-10981 GCA_965369205.1 uncultured Polyangiaceae bacterium
CCGACAAATTGGCCCACCCCGGGGTGGGCCAGTTTGAAAACTTCGCGCAGCGAACGCATGGCGGGTCCGCGAGGAATCGCACCCCGTCCTCCGGACTTGGAAACCGGTTGGTCTCTATGACCTCGAACCCAAACAACGTAATTGCCGGTGCTGCGTGACGTGCGGGGCATCCCTCGACTCCACGAGTAGACAGCACCAGCCAGAGGCTCCAAACTTTCTCTGGCATGACGACCAGCGCGCCCCACCGCCGCTACACCATCGCGGAGTTCGTCGAACTCGAGGCGTACGCAAACGTGCGGCACGAATTTCTCGACGGCCAAATCTACGCTATGGCGGGTGGGACTCCCGAGCATGGGACCTACGCAGCCAATGTGATCGCGTTGATCTCCGCGCAGCTGGGTGACAAGCCCTGCCGCGTGCAAACTTCGGACGTGCGGATCCGGGTGCAGGCCACGGGCCTGGACACCTATCCGGATGCAAGCGTGGTCTGCGGCAAGGCCGAGCGCGACTCGGACGATGAAAACGCGATCGTGAACCCAATCGTGTTGGTGGAGATCTTGAGCGAGAGCACCGCCGCCTATGATTTGGGCGACAAGCTCGTGCACTACAAGCAGATCCCCGCGTTGCGCGAAGTCCTCTTCGTCGACCCAAGCGACCAGTCCGTGTCCGTGGTGCGCCGGGACACGGAGGGCAGCTGGACCACGCATCGGGCAGCCCGCACGGGGTCGATCGAGCTGCAGTCGCTTGAGTGTCGCTTGGCGGTGGACGCCGTCTTTCGTGACCCACTGGCGGACTGAGCGCATAGGGATCCGCCAGCGGCTGAAAGACTGCAGCAGTGGAGCGGCCGGGAGTTGCACCCGGATCTCTGGTTTGCGACACCAGTGTCTTGCTATTGGACGACCGTCCCGAATGCCGCGACGCGCGCGGCTGAAATGAAATGAACGCCGCGACGCGCGCGGCCGAAAAAACGAACGCCGCGACGCGCGGTTCGTAGTTGGGGTGACCGACGGGATTCGCACCCGTACCTGCAGGGCCACAACCTGCCGTGCGTACTTTTCACACCGCGGCCACAAATGAAGATCGTCGCCGCCCGTTTCGGCGACACCAATCCAGTGCGTCGGGTTGGAATCGAACCAACACCTCCGGTACTTCAAACCAGCGCTTCCACCAGGTTAGCTTCCGACGCGTGAAAAGTGCACCCACCGCACGGGATGCTTCGGTGCTTCGCGCGAACGCGACGAACCACAAGAATAAACGGACGCTACGCGCGGATTCGAACCGCGTCCCGAAGCCTTATGAGAGCTTGGTCCACCTTGGGTCGTAGCGAAGTCCACCCCCAAGAGCCGGGCGTGGTCTGGCGTCCCCACGGGGAATCGCACCCCGATTGCGAGATTGAAAATCTCGAGTCCTGCTCTTAGACGATGGGGACAAACGTGAAGCGGCGCTGGGGTACTGCGGCGCTTCGCGCACCCGCGCCGAACCACAAGAATGAGTACTCGAGGTGAGAGTCGAACTCACAAGCTCACTATGGAGCGGCTGGTTCTGAGCCAGCTGCGTTTTCCGTTTCGCCACTCGAGTGTGTGGGTCGGGCGAAAGCCGAACCGTGGAACGGGAATCAGGACTCGAACCTGAACCTCAAGGCTTCAAAGGCCTGCGCGCTGCCGATTGCGCCATTCCCGTAGTCGCGACGGACCCATGCCAGTCGCGTATTTGCTGCACGGGTAAGATTCGAACTTACGGTCCCGCGGTTAACAGCCGCGTGCCTTTCCACTTGGCTACCGTGCAATGCGGCAGACGCACTGTCAGCGTCTGCCTGGAGGAAGGTGGAGGTCACGCTCCCCAGACCTTGCGGCCCGATCTGTTTTCGAAACAGTCCTGGCCCTCGGCCAGTTCACCTTCCGGAGTTGTGTGTCACACGCGTCCACGCAGGGCGCCAAAGCACCCTTGCGCTTTTTCAGCCCGCAACTGCGACCGGAAAACGCGAGCGCGCCCTAGTCTACAAGCGCGAACGTCATGCCGGCTTTGCGTAGGCGCTGGGTGAGCGTGGCGCCCATGGCAGTCGCAGGCGTCAAGATCCCACCGCCCCTCGAAAGCTCTGCACCGTCCTGCGCCAAACACACCGCGGACTCACCAAGCATCTTCGCCGTCTCGCCGTAACCGGGATCGCTCGTGCCAACCACGCGGCCGCGCAGCTTGAAGGGCTTGCCGTCCTTGGCAACGCCGCTGCCCAACAGATGGATCTCGAAGAAACCACGCTCGCGCTCTTCGCGGCTCGGTCCTTCGCCGGGCTTCGGCAGCTTCTTTTCGAGCAGGCTGCGCGTGGGCCCGACGGCACCGGCGAGCATGAAGCCCGTCAATCCCGCGGCGACTCCCGCCGCCATCGCCAGACCCTTCGCCCCAGGGAAAAGGCTCATCACCTCGGAGTAGCGAAAGTCTCGTCCATAGCGAAAGCCGAGCAGCGCGTTGCTGCGCCGCACGATCCGCGTGTTGATCGCCGCCATGATGAACGGCGCCGTCCAGGCGCCAATGTCCGCGTCGTAGCGCACGCCGCGCTGGTCGGAACCGTCAGGGCCCTTGCGTTCGCCCTCCGGGTTCAGCGCGTAGGGATGACCCAGCACCTTGAGCACGCTGCGATCGCGTTTCACTTCATCCACAACGTTGAACATGCTGGCGACGGTGCCGCCGCTGAAACCGCCCCGGGTCTTGCCAGCGAAAAACTTGATCTCCGAGCAGGGCGCGCCGTGCTTTTCGAACGCTTCGTCCTGCAGCATGAGGCTGCCCAAATCCGACGGAATCGAATCGAAGCCGCAACAGTGCACGATCCGCGCGCCCGTTTCTTCCGCGCGGGCGTGATGCGCGTCGATCATGCGTCGGATGAACTGAGTTTCTCCGGTCAGATCGCAGTAGTCCGTGGCGTGCTCGACGCACGCGGCCACGAGCTCTGCGCCGTATTTATCGTAGGGGCCAACGGTGGTGCAGACCACACTGGCGTCCGCCGCCACTCGGTCCAGGGACGCTCGGTCGTAGCTGTCGGCGATCAAGATCGGAAGCTCCGCGTAACTCGGACGAATGCGCCCGAGGCGTTCGCGGACCTTTTCGAGCTTCGCCTTGCTGCGCCCGGCCAGCGCCAATCGCAAATCCGAATCCCCGTAGTGCTCAGCCAAGTATTCGGCGACAAGCTCGCCGGTGAATCCCGTCGCGCCGAACAGCACGACGTCATAGGGGCGAGAGCGATCCCGCAGACGTCGCGGCGATCCACCGTTGGCTTTGCTTTCCATGGCGGGAGCCTAGGCCTGGCGCGCCCGACCCGAAAGGGGTCAGGCGCCGGATTCTTGCACGCCGTTCAAACTGATCATGTAGTCGCGCTTTTCGGAGGTCTTTACGAAATCTTGAAGTGCGCGCGCAGCCGTTGCTGCCACCAGGGCGATCAGCGGCAAATGCTCGCCACCCTCGCAGGTCGCCTGCCCTGCTTCGTCTTCGGCGTCGGCGACGAAACCTTCGTCCCAACGCACCAAGCCAAAAGTGCCGTCCGCGGAAATCGCCGCGTGCAGCAGGGCCTTGTTATTCTCGCGCGCATAGGTACTGAGCAGCACGCGACTCTTTTGATTGTCGAAGGCATCGACGACGAGATCAGCCTTGGCGAGCAGGGTGTCGACGTTGTCTTCCGACACACGCACGCCAAAGGCCTCACTCTTGATGCCGTGGAAGTTCAAGAGCTGAAGCTTCAGGGCCTCGGCCTTGTTCTTCCCCACGGACTGCTTCACGTAGGCCTGCGAGAGCAGGTTCTTCGACTCGACGCGGTCGAAGTCCACGAAGCAGAGCGTGGCGTCTAAGTTGCGACACAGAAGTGCCGCAAGCGAACCGAGGGCGCCCACACCACAGAAGACGATGCGCATGGGCGCCTCAGCTCTCCACGCAACGGCTCAGGCCGTAGCGCGCTGCACCGAAGGGGACCTTCGGACGCAGGTAAATGCGACCCGTGCCGTGGCCGCCGAAGCGGTCGACCATGTAGTAGTCGAAGGCGTTGTCCGGCAGGTTTGCGATGTGCAGACCACGCAGGCCGCCGGTACGGATGACTTCGATCGCAATACGGCGCACGTCCGCATCCGACACGTAGTCGTCCAGTGGACGCGGGTAGTCCGCGCTGTAGCCGTTGTAAGTAATGTTCAAGATTGCCATGGAACGGACCCTCCTTTCGGGCCTTAGTTGGGTGCGAAGAACTCGGACCAGACTTTGTTTATTTAGATTGTTTGGATGTGGCGGTTGGTTCGTCATCGGCGAACGGCATGCCTGACGCCAGACGCAGCAAGCTGGACCACCAAGGTTCGTCCTCGACCGTCGCCACGACGTCGCCACGTTTCGTGATCATGCCCGTGGGCGCGAGCACCGAGAATCGCAACGTCTTGCCTAGCGCCGCTTCTAGCGCCTGCATCGTCGTCTCGTCTTCTTTGGAGAAAGCCAAGGGGCCATTGGGATGGCTGTGACTCAACTCTTCAAGTTCGTCGCGATGCTCCCAGATCATTTGCCAGCGCTTGCGAGAGTCCGGCAACTGGCTCGGGCTTTGCGACGCGTCGCTGAAGAGCACCGCGCCACCCTTGCCGATCAGGAAGAACACTTCACGTTTCATGCCCGCCTCGTGATGTTGAGCTGAGCCGTATCGAAACCTTCTCGGATCACCGAGGGCAGGCTCTCCAAAGTGACTTCACGGTCAGAACCGCTGAGACAGATGCCAGCGTCGATGACCTGTAGCGAGACTTCATCGACGACGCTGATGAAGCGTTCGCCCATGAAGCGATAGGTCACCTCTAGCATGCCGCTGCCCAAGGACCGAGACCCGACCAAGTCGGCACCCGCGGCATCCAGCGCTCGTGTTGCGCGATCGATGGGAGTCCCAGCATCGGCTGCGCTCCGGGGGCGCTGCCGTCCGCTGCGGGGCTGGACCACGCGCCCCTCGGCGGCGTCCCAAGCCTGCACCCGCACGCGCTCCAGACGCCGGCGTTCTTCCAAATCCAAGAGCAACGACGTCGCAACCTCGCGGCCACCGCTGGCCAATTCCAAGATAGCGCCGGCGATCTCCCGGGGAGATACGGCGATGTCGAGAGCGCGCCCAACTCCCGTGACCAATGCAAACGCAAAGGCCGCGCGAAGGGAGGCCGCCACTCCTTTGATCTCGTCGATGCCGCGCACGTCTTCGAGCGCTTGGCGCACCGTGTCTTCGGCCTCGGATTCGAACTCGAGAGCGTCAAACACCAGATCGCCGGAATGCCAGCGTCGGGCAACGACGGGAGAAAGCAGCGCGGGCTCTTCTGCAGGCACCAGCTCGACTCGTGCGAGCTGACGCCCACCCGAGAAGAGCCAACCATGAGCGAAGTGCCCACGCACGGCTTCGAGGCCCTCCAGATCAATCGCGTCCGCGTTGTCCACAATCGTGGCCACGCGGCCCTTGAAGCTAAAGCGATACCAGCCCGGCGGTTGCTGCACGTCTACGGCGTAGCGTCGGCTCGCATCATCCACGCGGGTGCCACCAAAGTATGGCAGCACCCGCGCTTCGTCTGTTTTTAGGAACTTACGAAAGTCCACGAGGCAACTCCAACAGAGGAGTGGACATGACGCGCTCCACGAGTCCGAATTGCTTCTTCGGCGCGTTTCGCGGTGCTTCGAGCAACGCCTTCAGCACGCGCGGCACTTGATACGGATCGTCGAACTGTTCGATGGATACTTCACTGAACGGAATGTTCAGCGCAGTCGCTGCTTCCCGCACTGTGTTTCCACGCAGTACGGATACGTTGAGTAGCAGCGCCATGGCACTCGGATCGTAGCCAGCTCGGCGGAACCCTTCGGCAAAATTGCTGCCGCTCTCTCCCGCTTCATCGCCGACAACGATGACGACTAGCTTCGCATCCAAAGAAATCTCAACACCAGCACGTCGCAGCGCATGCACGCCCGACGAATGCAGCGTTCCACCTTCAGCGCGGATGCCGCTGAGCATGTGCTGGATCGCCGCGCGGCTTGGAGCCTTGGGGCGGAGCACCGTGCCCATGGTGTCGAAGCTGGCAATGTGCACCTTGTCCGCTGGAAAGCCGGCCAAGATGCGCGACAGCGCCTCTTTGGATTGTTCGATGGCGCCCTGCATGCTTCCGGACTTATCGATCAGGAACATGACGTGCACGTCCACCTCTCGAGTCGCTTCGGTGACTGCTTTTTGAGCAGCGACATCGGCGGCCTCTTCGAGCTTTTCGCGCACGCCCTGGTCGCGCACGTTCTTGGCGATGTTGAGGGCGCGTTGATCCGTGGATGCGGCGATTGCGGTCTCCCAACGTTCGCGGACTTCCGGCGCTGCAAGCAGCCCCAGTTCTTCGAGAGTCGGCGTCATGATGCGCAGATCGCGATCCGAGAGCGTGGGCAACACGGCCACCATGATGGCAGGCGTGAGGCCCATGTCTTTCGGCAGGCGACCCACCACGTCTTTGAACTTCAGACGCTGTGACTCGATGGCCTCGCAGATTTCCACTTCGCTCAAACCGTCGAACCGTTCGCGCTTCTGCAAGTTGAGGCCTTCCAGCCCCACGCTGCGGTGACCCGCAGCGGCTTGCTTCTGCTTCCAGCCCAAGATCTCGAAGAACCCCTGACTGCTCGGCTTGTAGCCAGCTTTGCGCGCGATCTTCTTGATGGTCTCCTTGTAGCCGGCGCTCACGAGACCTTCCAACATCGGTTGGTTTTCTTCGCGCACCCGCAGCCACTTTTGCGCCGCGGCTTTCCAACGGCCCAGGGGCGGCTTTTTTGCGGCGGGATCGCCAAACCCCGCCAAGCGGTTGAGCTCGACGATTTCCGGCGTTTCCAAGAGCTGCGCCACACGCAATACGCTTTTGGGCGTCATCATGCGCTGCGACTTTTTTTCGTAGGTCAGCAGCATGGCTTCGCCAATTCGGCGAAAGTCGTCATCGTAGAAGCCAACGCTGCCGTCGTCGTCGTGCACGGGCTGACCGGAGCGTTGCTGCACCAGCATGAGTGCGGCGGCGGCGACTTTCAGGTCACGCCAATCCGTCTCTTTCAGCGCGTAGCTGGCGAAGTGCGCCGAGAGCTCCACGTTCAGTTCGTAAATCTCGAGTAGCTTCGAATACAGCGTCGCCGCCGCGGGTACGAACAGACCCGGGCGCACCTGCACTCCTTGAGTGCCCGCCGCGCGAGCGCGACCACGCACACCGCGGCGGGGATGCCACACGCCGCCAATGTCGACGCCGGGACGGTTGTGCCACAGGTGCGCGGACGAAGAGAGCACCAAGTCCAGGAGCTTCTCCGCGGGACCCATCTGTGATTCCGGAAGGGGCTGTGGGTTCGTCATGGGACGCCTCCAGTGTAAGGGTGAAAGACGCGCGAGCGTCAGGCTTTGTGCGCGCGCGTGGGGGAGACAATTTTTCCGTGTCCGAGTGAAAAAGCCATTAACTTGTGTGTCAGTTCCATAGACTGATGCCTTTACCGTTTGGCTACAAATCATTGCTGATTCGGACGGATTCGAACCGCCATTGTGTGCGTGTAGGGCCTCGTCGGCCGGACACGGAAAAGATGTAAACACGAGTCGCCCAGGGGTACTTTGGCACTCAGCGTGACCGCGACGGATCGCGGAAGTGAATCCAAGCTGTCGCCCAGGGGTACTTTGGCACTCAGCGTGGCCGCGACGGACCGCGGAATGAAGTTCGGGCCCGAGGCGCGCGGGGGATGAAGGCGCGGCTCGAGGGCCCAGGCCCCGGGGGTCGTCGGTTGCGGCGAGGCAAGCGACCCGCGGCAGGTAGCAGTTGCCTACCGGTGCCTTGTCTGGTCGTGGTGCGACAACAAAACGCAGTCGCAGAGTGTTCTTCCGTGCCCGAGTGATGAAGCCATTAACTTTCGTCAGTGTTAAAAACTGATGCCTTACCGTTAGGCTACAAATCGCTTTGGGTGATTTGAGCGGATTCGAACCGCCACTATTGTGCGTGTAGGGCCTCGTCGGCCGGACACGGAAAAGTTTGTATTGTGCGGCGCTCGCGGTGCTCAGAACGCCCGCGGCTCACCCATCGCGGTGAGCCGCGGGTTCTCAAGCGACACCGGCGCGCGGCATCGCCGCGCAGAAGTCGTGCCATTCCGGCGGCGCGTTCTTCACGTCGAAGAGCACCGGCGGCAGCGGCAGACTCGTCGGGCGCTGCGGACGCTGACGCGGACGCATGCCGACTTCTTCCAGGGTCTTGTTCGCCTTCTTCGCGTTGCAGGCGTAGCAGGCCGTGACGATGTTTTCCCAGACCGTGAGACCACCGCGGCAGCGCGGGATCACGTGGTCATAGGTCAGCTGACTCACCGGCAGCTTCAGATGGCAGTAGGCGCAGCTGAAACCGTCACGCAGGTACACGTTGATGCGCGAGAACCGCACGCCACGTTTGCGTACCTTCACGTTCTTCTTCAGGCGAATCACGGCAGGCAGCGCCATGCTGACCGACGGCGAGTGCACTTCTTCGTCGTAGTTCACCACCGCGTCGGCCTTGCCCAAGTAGAGCAGCGTGATCGCGTCCTGCCACGACACGACGCAACGCGGCGCGTACCATGGCGTCAAAACAAGCGTGCGCGCATTCATCGGTCACCTCCTTCGGCAGTTTGTTGCGTGCTCCAGTTGAGTTGCGCCGCCCGCGACACCATTGCCGCGAAGCAGCCGGTGGGATGATCAGGAATCGAACCTGCCTAGCCCGTCAGGCGCCCGGTTTACGGCCGGACCTGCGTCCCAGCGCCTCATCCCATAATGTTTCGCCAGCCCACCACTCCGCGCGGCAGTGCTTTGGCATTCCGAGCTCGCGCTCGAAGAGAAGGATCTTCCCGCGTCCGAGTGAGAAAGCCATTTCCTTCATCGGTTGGTAACGATTGCTCTCCATGAGCCAAGGTGGACTCGAACCACAAATTTGCGTGTAGGGCCTGGTCGGCCGGACGCGGGAAAGTTTGTATTGTGCGGCGCTCGCGGTGCTCAGAACGCCAAAGCACCCCAGTGCGGCTTCGTGCGGCCACGCACGCCAGTGCGAGCGAATGCGAGCCCGCGCTGAGCGAGCGAGGCGCGTTGGGGGTCTGGGGGTTTAATGCGAGCCCGCGCTGAGCGAGCGAGGCGCGTTGGGGGTCTGGGGGTTTACCCCCAAGCGAGGACTACGGCGGGGTGGGCCGGCGGGAATGTGAATAGCCTCCCTGCTTGGAGTCGAACCAAGACAACCGGCTTCGTAGACCGATGCCTGCATTCCGGCAGGACAGAGAGAAAGCCGCGCGCCGGCGTTTCCGCCGGGCGCGGTTGACCTTTTGCAGCACGCCGCCTTCGTCCACGGTGAAGCGCCCCCAGCGGCTATTCCTATCTGGGTGATGGTCTTCACCGACGTACTCGATGCTATCGAGCAAATGATCGAAGAGAATGTGCCGACCCGCGGTCGTGCGGTCGTCGAAACGCTGTCGCCCGCCTTCAATCACGCTACGGGCCAGGTTTTTGGTGGACAAAAGTGTCTTTTCTAACGGAAGCAGCAGGCTTCCGGCGCCCGCGGAGGGAATTGAACCCTCCTCGCCGGATCGACAATCCGGTCGCCTCACCAGATGCGTACGCGGGCAAGCGTGGGTGACCGTGGCAGGTCACCCATGACCTGTTCACAGTGAACAGGTCGTAAAAAGAGACTGCGCGCGCTTTGCGGGCGCAGTCTCTTCTCGTCGCATAAGTTGTCAAAGTGCCATGACGCAAAGTGCGCCGAGCCCGGCTGGGCTTGCTCACGCGTCCGAGGACGAGCAAGCTGGTATCTTGCGATCCGAAGACCGCAGTGGGGCACCAGGGGATCGAACCCTGATCAACCGGTTAAAAGCCGGTAGCTCTACCGTTGAGCTAATGCCCCCGAGATGAATCGGGGTGTGTGAACGGATCTAGTGAATTGATATTGGACAAAGCTCTCCTGTTCGACTCCGCCCGAAGTGTGAGCGAAGCGCCAAATGCAAAAAGGCCGCCTCTGGTTTTCACCGAAGCGGCCTCGCGCGCTAAAGCAATGCTCTATGCGTGCGCCGCCTAGGTGATCTCCTCTTGTTCGCCGCGGATCTCTATCCGCAGACTACCGACACCGGTATTCCATGCGCCGTAAGAGCGCGTGGGACAGGGCTCGGCCTTCTGCGAACGAAGATGTCGCAAGCTGAGGCTTAGGGTTTTGAAAAACGGGTTCATGGATTGCTCGAAACTCTGACGTACGGGCGACGCGCTTTATTGGATCTTTTTTCGTTCCGATGTGTCGCCGGGGTTGTGATGCGTTTTTGTCGTTTCTATGGGATTTCTGGCCTGTTTTCTCCCTCGAAGCTGGAATCAGATGCGCCGGTTTTCCGAGCACCGGACCGGAGCCGTGGTCGTTGCGAAATGGAAAAAGCCGAAACGAAAAAAGGCCGCTGGGTTTCCCGAGCGGCCTCCGTCTTCGCACCATGTGGGTGCAAAAGCGTATGCCGCCTACCCGGGATCACCTCCGAACAGCAAGCGCTGTTTGGCAGATGCACTCATAGCCTCGGGCCGGATGCCCGCGGTGAGTGTGTTTGGGTAGTTGCAATGCGTGTTCATACTGAGTGCTTAGGGATACGCCGAAGTTAGTGTCCTGTCAACTTCCTATGTTTCAGATTTTTTCATTTTTCGTTCACGCGCGCTGCAGTTCCTTTCCGGGGATCCAACCCGCAGCGACGTGGGTCAAACGCCAGCGCTGCACGTTGAACTGAACGGCGATGAGCCCCTCAAGGCCAACGAGTGGCGCGCTCGCTGGCGTCTTCTTGGCAATGGCCGCACGCACTTGCTCGTGCTGTTCGTCGATGACGACCGCGGCTGCACTTGCCTGCCCAAACAGCGCCATGGCGTCTCCGTTTTCGATCATGAGCGCGAGCTTCGGGTTCGCGCGGATGTTGGTCAGCGTGCGACCGGTGTTTTCGATCAGCACTTGGAGCGTGAACAGGTCCTTTTCGACGAAGTAGG
>CBDUPW010000242.1:0-10935 GCA_965369205.1 uncultured Polyangiaceae bacterium
GGCCACCAAGCCCTTGGCGCTAGTTCCGGCGAAGAGGGCGTGCGAATAGCTCAGTCGCAGTCAGTGGACCTGGTATTGCTCGATCGCTCGATGCCGGGCCAACCGCCGGAAGCGACGCTGGCGCAGCTGCGAGCTCGCGCGACAGACTTGCCCATCATCGCTTTCAGCGGCCTGGCGAGTGCCCTTCCGGGAGCGACGTTTCAACTGTCAAAGCCCGCGACGGGCGAGCAACTTGAGCGCGCCGTCGCCGAGGCATTGCGGTCCCGACCCGCACGACGCTGACCAAGTCTGACGGCGCCGCCGCAGAGCCAGTCATGGCTGCTTGAACTCCCAGTCTGCTTTGGATTGACCGCAAGTCAGGTCTTGCGCGCTGTCTTTGAGCAGTGCCGGGTCCGTCACGGTAAAGGGCGTCAGCGGGTTGCAGTTGGGCATCAAGGCCAGACCCACGGGCAGGTCGTCAATCGTATACTCCGAGTCTTTGGGGTCCTTTGGCTTGCAGGTCGCGGAGCTAGAATGGGTCAGCACGTAGTTGAACGTATACGTGCCGCTCTTGCTCAGCGCGAGCATGGTCGTGGTGGTGGTGTCGAAACTAGAAGTTGGCTTCGCGAGGCTGCATGAGTGGGTGCCGATGTCGACGTCGGTCAGGATGGTAATGGTGCCACGCGCTGCGTAGAAGGCAGTTTCGTCCTGAGATTCTAGGTAGAGCTCCATGTCGACGCGCGCCTTGAACGCGTGGCCGGGGTTGACGCTCTCATGGTTGATCACGCCCGTGTACGCACCCGCTTCCGAGATCAGCACCTCAGCCAAGAGGATCCAGAGTTTTCCGTCGTAGTTGACGCGCAACGTCACTATCGCTGGATTGGGAGTTGGCGCGGAGGCAGGCGCCGTGAACGCGCCAGCGTCGGTCACTGTGCCAGCGCTAGCCGACCACTCCAGCTTGGCGCCCAAGGGCTTCAGGTCGGTCCCACAGTCGTAAAACAGTGGCGCAAGCAGGTCCCCACTGCTGCCCTGCACGGGCGCCGTGTCACACCAGACCAGTACGAATTGTAGGTTCTCTCCGGGCTTCAGTGATGCTTTGGCCGGCGAGAGTTCGAACACGTGGATCAGCGACCAGTCGGTGAAGTGGTGTGTTTGCACGCTCACGGTGCCGTCGAACTCGTCGACAACAGGTTTTTGCACGATGCGCCAAAAATCGTTTTCGTCTTGGAACGTGATGTTGAACGCCTCGGGTAGCGAGCCAGCTTCGTCGGCGTCGTCGTAGTAGAAACGCACGCTGGCCGCTTTTGCGAGCTGCACGCTGGGAAGCACCCGATAGGCCGTGCCGACCCCGCCGCCGGCCGTATTCTCGATGGCAGTGACGGAGAACTCCGTTGCGGTCGCGACTGCGCCTGCGGGAATATCGACCTCGAAGCGGCCGTCGTCACTCGCAAGCAAGCCGCCCTCGGGGCCAATCGTCGTGACTGCGGGCGCACCGGTCGGATCGCCGATGGGCGCCTTCTTGGGAACCACCGTGGCGGTCCCGCCGCCGGTGCCGCCGGTCCCGCCGGTTCCGCCAGCGCCCCCGCTGTTGTTCGAACTACCACACGCGCCTAGGCACGCGATTAAAACCAGAAGACACAAGTGTGCGAAGGATCGGGGCATCGTTTTCTCTTTGGGCGTTGCCGACTTCGGACGCCGCAAAAGCGTCCCAGGCGGCGAGGGCTCGGGCGAAGCGCCATTGTTTCATCGGTATCCGCGGAAACGCCGAGACTTCCCCCCAGATGGCGCAAGGTGTGTAGCGGTTGGCGCAATGCGAGCGGTATGCGGCGGCCGTCGCCCGCTGCAGCCCTTCCAAGCACGACAACAACCCTGGCGTCGGCAGCAGCGGTGGCGCCCGCGCTCGACCTAGCGGGCCCCAAACCCGGCGTAATCTCCACGGAAAACACCTACCGGGCAGCGGCCTCACCGAAAATCGATGCGGCGTCGCCGAGTCTTGGCCATGATGCTACTTCGCCAGGCCGGGGAGCGCGAAGATGGGGTTTGAAATCGGTGCCAAGCACGTTGCGGGCGTCACGGCGCTGATTGCCATCGCGGATGCGCTTACGCCGTTAGGCACGGCGATGGGCGTGCTCTACGTGCTGCCAGTGGCGTTGACTGTTGGAATCAAGCGCCCCTATTCAACCCTCGGCACTGTGGTCGTGGCGTGCGCTCTGACGCTGACGATGTACCTGGCCTACGCCGACCCCTGGGTCTGGGGGCCCATCATGGCGAACCGCAGCATGAGCGTGCTGGCCATCGTCATGACTGGCGTAGCGCTCGCCGCGTACAAGCGTTCCGCGGCGGCGCGGGAGGCCGACGCGGTGCGGACCGCGAGACTCATCAAGCGAACCCTCGACGCCGCGCCAGACGGAATGGCGCTGGTTACCCCGTCCGGCGTCATCCACCAGGCGAATGACACCCTGCACCGCCTGATGCACGTTTCGCCGGGAACACTCGCCGGCAAAAGCATCGACGAGCTGCTACCTGCCACCCTTCGAGGGCGCCATAAGCGGCACCGTGAAGCGCTGGCGTTGCCTTCGGACGCGACGTCCGTGCCCATGGGGCGCGGCCCCTACCAAGTCGAAAGGTCAGATGGCGTGAGCATGCAGGTCGACGTGCGACTGACTTCTTTCGATTTCGAAGGCACACGCTTCGTTGCGGCTGCCGTACGCGACGTGACCGCTCAGCAAAAGCTGGAGCTACGCCTACAACAGACTCAGCGCATGGAAGCCATTGGTCGCCTGGCGGGCGGCATTTCGCACGACTTCAACAACCTGTTGACGGTGGTTACGTGTCACGCCGAATTCGCCAAGGAAGAGATGGCTCACGGTCCCGCAGCCCTCGAGCACATAAACATCATCGCCCAATCAGCCGCCAAGGCAGCCGCCTTGACCGCGAAGATTCTACAGTTTGCCCGCCGGCAAGTCGTGCGCCCCGAGCGGGTCAACGTCATAGACACGCTTGGGCAACTCGAGCCCCTTTGGCGTCGCACACTAGGCGAGGACATCACGCTGGTCGTCCAGCATTGCGAGGCGCCATGGGTGACCTTGGTAGATCCCGCTCAACTCGAACGCGTATTGATGAACCTCGTCGTCAATGCCCGTGACGCCATGCCTCGCGGGGGGCGTCTTACGGTCGAGACGTCGAACGTCGAACTCGATGACGAGTATTGCGAGCTACACCCCGAGGTCGATCCAGGGGAGTTTGTGCGCATTTGCGTCAGCGACTCGGGCGTGGGCATTGCCGAGAAGGACTGCGCAAAGATTTTCGAGCCGTTCTTCACGACGAAGGAGAACGGCACCGGGCTCGGGCTTGCCACGGCCTACGGCATCGTAAAACAAGCGGGCGGGCACCTCTGGGTGTACTCGGAAGTGGGGCGGGGCACATCGTTCAAGATCTACTTGCCCCGCGCGGAGGACGCCGCGACGTCCTCTCCGCCGCCGCCCCAGGCGCTGACCCCACCCCGGGGCGCCGGCGTCGTCTTGCTGGTCGAGGACGAGGAGTTGGTTCGAAGCGCCGGGTCGCGTGCACTCAGGCGGGGCGGCTACGATGTCATCGCATGCGCAAATGCCGATGCCGCGGTGCAGGCATTTCACGAAAGAGGAGGAGAAGTCGACCTGCTACTCACAGACGTCGTCATGCCCGGCAAAGACGGGCGCGCGCTAGCCGATACGCTGCGCGCGGAAGCACCTCGCCTCCGCGTTCTGTTCATGTCCGGTTACACCGAAAACGCCATCGTCCATCATGGGGTCCTGGGTGACCACGTCATCTTCCTGCAGAAGCCGTTCACTCCGAATCAGCTGCTTCAGAAAGTGCGCGAGCGCCTCAGCGCGGCTGACTAGCGTCGTCCTGGTCGCACCCCCCTTCCTTCGCGCGGTCGCGGCGGCGCAGCGTGCGCCGCGGCCTGGAAGGCAGGGAAGCCGTGCACCCAGGCCCTGAACCTCAGGATTTCTGCAGTTCGATCCAAAAGCTGCTGCCAGCGCCTGGGCTTGACTCCACTCCGACCCGTCCGCCTAGTTTTTCACAGGCACGCCGAACAATCGCCAGGCCGACGCCTGTGCCCCCGTACGTCTCGGAACCATGCAGGCGTTTGAACGGCTCGAACACCTGCTCCTGGTGCTCCGGCGCAATGCCGATCCCTTGGTCGCGCACCCATAAGCGAATTCGGTCACCCCGCGCTTCGGACTCAATACAGATCTGCGGAGACTGAGTGGCGACGACGAACTTGATGGCGTTGGTGATCAAGTTCAAGACTGCCCCGCCAAGCATGTTCCGGTCGGCAGCGACGGAACCGAGCGGCGCTCGTACATCGATGTTCGCCCCGCTCTGTTGCACTTCGGCATGTACAGCAAGGAGCGCGTCCTTCACAACCCCATCGAGGCTGACCGCCTTGAGAGCGACGGGGCTTCGTCCCATGCGCGCCAGAATCAGCAAGTCTTGGATCAGACGATTCATGTTGGCCGCGCTTGCTTCGATGCGCTGCAGGAACTCCACGCCCTCGGCATCCAGGCGCTCCGATTGATCTTCCTGCAGCGCAGCGGAATAGCCTTCGATGCAACGCAGCGGCGCGCGCAGGTCATGCGCGACGCTATAGGCAAACGCGTCCAACTCGGCATTCACTTGGCTCAGCTCCGCTGTGCGGTCCTCGACCCGACGCTCAAGCGAGAGTTTGGCGTCCAGCAGCGCCGTTTCGTGTTCGCGCCGGGCGATGGCATGCCCCAGCACGTTGGCCACGCTCTGAACGAACGCAGCATCGTGATCCGCGAACTTCCGCGGCTGCCGGCTATGCACAGCGAGCACGCCCCAGACCCCGTCGCCCCGCGGGATCACCACGCTAATGCCACTGCGCACTGCGTGCTTCAGTAGCAGTGGGGGCCCATGAAAACGCTGCTCCTCCAGCAGGTCTTCCACAACCACCGGCATACGAGAAAGCAACGTGAAGCCGGCCTGAGAGCCGCGCTCTGTGTCCACCCGCGCCGAGCCAACCAAGCCCGGATCCCAACCCACGCCTCGACGCAGCAGCAGTGACCGTCCGTCGGCCGCCAGGTCCAATACCTTGCCCAGCTGCACATCGAGATCCGCTGTCAGCTCTTGCAAGGCTTGGTCGAATAGCTGGTCCAAGTTTGAAGCCTGCGCCGCAAGAAGACCGAGCCGCGCCACGCTGGCTTGCTGCTCGTGCTGCCTTTGGATCAGCGCCTCGGCAGCGCGCTGCTCGGTGACGTCACGCGCGACGAGGAGCACGCTTCCATCATCCAAGCGCTTGGTAGAAATCTGTGCGACCAGGCTGCTCCCATCCCGCCGTCGCAGGGTTCGCACGCGCTCTTCGACGCTTCCCGCCGTCAGCGTTTCATGCCGCAGCGGATGCGCTTCTAGATCCGCAGGCTCGACACAGTCCGCGAACTTGAGCGCTGCCAGCTCTTCCAGGTTGTAGCCGAGCAATGCCAGGCCGGTCGGATTTGCATCCAGATAGGTCCCATCGCTGGCAGTGACAAATATGCCCTCCGCTGCCTGCTCCACCACTGCCTGGTAGCGCGCGGTGCGTTCCGCAAGGTCTTCTCGTGCCTTGCTGAGATCCTCCCGGTCCACCGCGATCCCAAGCACCTGCTCCGGGTCGGGGAGCTTCACGAGACGCAGCTTGTAGCGGCGGCCCTGGGCATCGCGCTGGGGCACGTCTCGGGTCACACCATCGGCAAACACCAAGCCAAGCGTCTCGCGAAACTCGTCCCGCACGTCGGGCGTCATCAGCTCTTCGGCGAGGGTGCCCACCACATCCGAGCGACGAAACCCCGGCGCGATCCGGTTGACGTCGAGAACCCGCCCCCGCCGGTCGTAGACCAAGAGAAACGCCGGCAGGCCGGACCACAGCGCCCGCCCCAAAGCAGCAAGATCCGCCACGCGTTCGTCGCCCGAATCGGCCATCGTTCCCCTCTCCTAGTCTGCGCCAAAAAAGACAAGGCCGCGCTAGCTAAATAGAGGCAAGAACCTCCGTCAAGGGAGCCGCTTGTCAAGCCGCGAAAGCGACGCCATCATGTGAAAAGAGGCCATATCGACGATGCGTACAGGGGCAAAAGGCGACAACGGGGGGAAGGCGCGACACACCGTTCCTGACATGCCATGAGTGGCGTCGTCATCGCTCTGGTCGACGATACGCCCGACGATCGCGCGCTTGCCGAACGCGCCCTGCGGCAAGAGTTTCCTGCAGCAGAGTTTCTGCACGTGCGCTCTCAAGAGGAGCTCGACGCCACCATCGAGCGATCGCGCTTGGACCTGGTGGTGACGGACTACCACCTGCAGTGGGGCGACGGGTTGCAGGTGTACCAGGCGATCAAACTGCGCCAGCGGGACTGCGTCGTCATCCTCTTCACGGGCACCGGGAACGAACGACTGGCCGTCGAAGCCATGCGCGGCGGTATCGACGACTACGTGATCAAGTCGCCAAAGCACTACGTGCGCCTCGCCGCGGCGGCGCGGGCAGCGCTGCGACGCGCTGCCGAGCGCAGACAGCACTCCGAAGTATTGCGACAGTTCGCGGACGCAGTGGGCGTCGTCATTTTCCTGGGCAGCCCGCAGGGGGACAAGATCGAATACGTCAGCCCCGCCTTCGAGACGATCTGGGGCCGACCGCGGCAAGCACTGCTAGATCGCGCCGAGGTCTGGATCGAAGCGCTACATCCCGAAGACCGTGCAGCGGTTCTTGAGGCGGTCCAACAGGGTGCGCTGTACGAACAGCCCGAGCTCGTGTTCCGGATCCTTCGACCCGACGGCGAAGTGCGCTGGATCCGCTCGCGCTCCTTTCCGATCTACGACGAAGATGGGGCCATTGCGCGCGGCGCGTCCATCGCCGAAGACATCACCGCGCAAAAAGACTCCGAGGTCGAGGCGGAGCGGCGCGCTGAAAAGCTCAAGACGGCGCAACAGCTCGAAGCCCTTGGGCGCCTGGCTGGCGGCGTCGCACACGACTTCAACAACCTACTCACCGTGCTGCGCTCGAGCGCGGAGTTCTTGGCAGATGCCACAGAAAAGGGCGACCCGCGTCATCGGGACATCAACAACATCCAGCACGCAGCGCTGCGGGCGGCAGAGTTGACGGAGCAGCTGCTGGCCTTCAGCAGCAGGAAGCCCATCGAGACGCGCGTCATGGACCTCAGCAGGTGTGTCAGCAGAGTGTTGCCCTTGGTGCGGCGCCTGATCGGCACGGACGTGCAGCTCGAGTTCGAGGGGGCCGCGGCCGCCGCGTGGGTGCGCATCGACACATCACAGTTCGATCAAATCGTGCTCAACCTGGCCTCGAACGCCCGCGACGCCATGCCGCGAGGCGGGAGGCTGACGTTCCAGCTCGACGCCAGCGATGTGGGCGCCGCAGAAGCGGAACCCCTCCACATACACCCGGGCCCACACGCACGGCTGCGCGTCTCCGACACGGGCGAAGGCATGTCGCCGGACACACTGCAGCGTGTGTTCGAACCGTTCTTCACCACCAAAGCGCCCGGCAAAGGCACCGGCCTCGGGCTCTCGACGGTGTTTGGCATCGTGCGTCAGTTCGGTGGTGATCTGCGCGTCGAGAGTGTGCTGGGGCAGGGGTCTACGTTCACCATCTATCTTCCGACGGCGGCGGCCGAGTCGGAGGCGCCGGCGACAGAGAGCCCGGCCGCATCCGACGGCGGCGGGCGCATCTTGCTGGTAGAAGACGACGAAATGGTGCGACGCATCGCGGTCCGCGCGTTGGAACGCGCTGGCTACGTGACGGTGGCGGTGGCTGGGCCCTACGCCGCGCTGGAGCGCCTCGCAAGCTCGGAAACCTTCGACCTGCTGCTCACGGACGTGGTGATGCCTGAGCTCGGCGGCGGCGAATTGGTGCGCCGCGCTCGCAAACTCCGGCCAAAGTTGCGCGTACTCTTCATGTCCGGCTACGCAAGCCCGGAACTCATGGCGTCCGGGCAGCTCGAAGGCGACGAGAACATGCTCGGAAAGCCCTTCACTCCCGCGGAGCTCGTCGAGGCCGTGCGCGAGGCGATCGACGAGGCTGTTTAGGGCGGTCTAGCTAGATCAGCTGCAAGCGAGTGGGTACGCGCTGCCGCTGACCGTACGCCCGTGATTTCCCAACGCCAACGCCGGGATGACCAAGCTTGCCAATCCGCGATTGCGACAGCATCATCTGAGTACGAAGCTGGCCGAGGCACCCTGGAAGTGGACGCGACCTACCGCGATCCGTTGGCGGCAAGCTCAACATCTGCGCGTGTGCTGCGAACAGCTCAGGCGTAGAACGCCCGCAACCACACTTCGTCGGGCAGGCTCTCCAAGTCGATGCCCACGCCGGGCGGAAAGTCCTCGGCGCAGGTGGCCGCAACGGCTTGGTGTGGCGGCGCGAAACACTCACCCGAATTGTCGTAGACAGCGTCCGGGGGAAAGATTTCCGCGACCGTCCAACCCGCTGGCGCCAGAAACAGCCCCGGTTCTTCGGCCTGCAAGCCGTGCGTGTCGGCAAGTTCCTCCCACAGGCCGTCCGGAAGAGCTGCGGCGTCAATCTTGGCTAGCTCGCTCTTCGCCAGTCGCGTGGGCTCGCCCGGATACACGGCAACAGCCAAAACCGCACCGACAATGGCATCGGCGCCTTCTTCGATGGGGGCGTCCTCGTCTTCGTCCCAATTCACGGTGGTGCCCATATGCACATAGCAAAGCGGCAGCTCACTCTTCCCGGCCCACTGCTTCACCGTATCCACGATCGCGGTGGCCTTGCCCCGCGTCAGCCCGATGTCCTCCAAAGCATCCAAGCTGATCCGGCGGCCGACAACGACCACCGCGTAGTTTTCATCGCTGTCTGTGAGACCGAACTGCGCATCTTTGATTGCATTCATTGAGGTATCTCCCTTTCGACCTAGCGGCTCTGAACGAGCGCCGTGTCGCGAAACACATACACCACACCCGCGTCGCCGAGGTTCAGCGGCGCGAAACGATCGTCTAGCTGCATCAAGAAGCCGTCGAGGCCCGGGTCTTCCTGGAGCCAGCGTGGCGGCCCCCCGGCTCTCGCGGCAAAGCGAGCCAGCGCCTTGGACAAGACCGCGTGCGGGCTGCGTGACGCATCGAACACCGCGCTGGGCACTGCGACGGTGCAGCTTCGGATGCCCGCAAGAGGTAGGTCGCCCGCGCTCGCCTGCGCGTCGCCGCGTTCCAAATCTTGCGCCGAAAGAGTGACAACGGCCACGTCATCGCTGTGAGGCTCGAAGGCGTCGAACGCGCGCGGCGACGCCACGTAGAACCCGATGCCGGCCGCGTCGCCGAGGGTGTCCGCGAAGGCCGGTGCCTCCTCCCGCGTCAGCGTGAGTACATGGGTCATCGGCATGCCATCGCTCGTCGGCGCTGCGTCTGCGAGCGCCAAACCCGGGCCGCCGATCCGCGATTTGCCGGTCACCCTGCGGCTGCGTTCCAAGACGGTGACCTGCACGCGTGCCCCTCCCTGGTCGCGGTTGCAGGCAGCCTCGGCCAAGGCAACCAGTTTGGCAAACGCTGCGGATGGTTTGCGGGGGCGCGCCGGTTTGCGACGCGGCGCCGGCGTTGCGGCAGGCGCAGTGGCGCCGTCGCCAGCGTGGGCGACACCAGCCGTGAATGCGGTACGCAGCTTACCCTTGGCCGGTAGACGATTCAGCAGCGGAGCCGCGTCCGAACCGAGTTCGCGCGCCAGATCCGTGACCCACTCGAGCACGGGCTTGCGCAACGAGACGCCCTTTTCGCCGCACGCGACGAGTACCCGCGCAGCAAGTTCTGGATCGAGGGGCACAGTGAGCAAGAGGCGCGAAAACCCAGGCAGCGCGGGATCGCAAAAGCCGTCGAGCCACAGCTGCTTCCGATCTGCCGGCAACGCGCTGAGTGCCCGGCGCAGCACTGGCGCGGCGTGACACCCGAACAGAAAGTCGGAATCTTCGAAGATCGCCTGAGGATCGAGCAGCGCGTCGTAGTCGGCGTCCCACGCCGCATTCCGATCCGCAGCCCGAGCAAGCATCGCGATCAGGGCAAACCGCGCCAAAGCGGCTCCTTTGGCACCAGCGGGCAGCGATTCGAGACGCGCGCGCAACTCCGGCAACTGCGATAGCGGCAGCAGGGACAGCCCCATGCTCACCGACGGCGACGGAAACTGCCAATCTGCGAGGCGCGCGAAGACGGTGTCGAGCATCGGTGCCAACGCCTCGCCACTGAGGTCCAGCGCGGGCAGCAGCAAACATCCCAGGTCGAAGCCGTACTGCGCTGTCAGTAGCTGCGTAGCGACTGCGCGTGCTCGCTGCTGTCCAAGTGCACGCATGGCTGCATGCGTCGTATCGAGGCCGGCCCACGGCGCCGTCAGCTCCCAATGTGCGGCAACGAGCGGGCGCCCCGTAAAGCGCTCCTCCACTCGGGGCGGGATCGCCGCCCCCGCTTCGTGTGCACGCAAAATCCCGCGCAGCAGTGCCGCCCCGCCAGCGTGGCCATTCGTCGTGCCGGCCGCCAGCGCGAACAGTTCTTCCGGAGTGTCGCTGCGAGCGGCAAAAAGCGCCTCATAGTCGGCGATGCTTCCGTCGTCAGCGGGCTCGCCCTCAAGGCGCTTCGCCAACGCGGCGATTGGCGCGGTCACGCGGCGATCCGGTTTCGTCACGGCGCCACGTACGCGCCCTGGTGTGATGCGCTTCCCGGAAAAATCTGCGCCCCGGGCCGGCGCGGCTGGGAACGCCCCCGCTTGAGACCGGCGCTCCCATGCGGCCCGTGGTTCTTGATGTGGCCGCCCAGTCAGGTGGCTGCACTCGCCGCAGCGATGTGCCGCACGTCGGACCGCGCCTGTGGTCAGCGAGCGGCGTGCCACGTCCGTGCGGGGTGAAAACAGCGCGAAGTCGCAGCCAGACCGCTTCCCGCAGCGCAGGCGCACGGTGCGACGCGCAAAGCCGCGATCTT
>CBDUPW010000243.1:0-10925 GCA_965369205.1 uncultured Polyangiaceae bacterium
CGTCGCGCTGGCGCGCCGCACACACCGCGTGCCAACCATCGAAGATGAGGCGGTCATCGCCTTTGCCGGCGAATTCTAGTTCCCGGGCAGCCTCTTCGAACAGTTCACGACCCAACACCTCGCGCCCAAGCAGTGTTTCGACGCAGGCAAGCGCAGCCCGATACTGCGCGACCCAGCGCAGATCCCCCACCGCCGCAAGCACTTGCACCGCGCGCTCGAAGTGGTCCCGTGCGGGCTCCAGAGCGCCGCGCTCCAGCTCGTTTTGCCCGGCGTAGCCGTGGGAAAGACCCCGACAATGATCGTCACCGACGTTAGCTGCAATTTCGCGCGCCAGGTTCAGACACTCGGCGGCGTCATCCCAGCGCCCTTGCTCAATGCGCAACATGCCGAGATCTGCAAGCGCATGCGCCTCCAGACGTCGCTCGCCGATTTCGCCTAAGGCCGACAGCCCGACGGATAGGTAGTGCTCGGCTTCGGCCAAGGAACCCTGTTCCAGATGCAGGTACCCTCGAAAGAACTGCATGATAGCTTCGTCGCTGGTGGCGCCGCTGCGTCGGAAGTGCGTGCTGGCGTGGCGATCGTGGTCGAAGGCTTCATCGAAGCGCTGCTGCGCGCCCCGCAGGATGGCGTAGGCCGCGTGCACCTGCCCCGTCGCAAAGTCGTCGCCAAGCGTCTTGGCAAGGTCCGTCGCCGCACTCAGACACGCTTCCGCTTCTTCGTGCTGCTGCAGCACTAGATGCACGACCCCAAGTTGCGCCGACGCCCACACCGCCGTGCGGTCCGACGCGGACTTCCGTGCCCGCTCCAAATCGATCGCCGCGCCGGCGCAATCACCGGAACTGCGCTTCGCGATCCCCCGTGCAAGCCAGCCGCGGCGCACGCTTGCGTCGCTTGTCACCTCCGTGTCGCTCGGGATCGCTGCGTCGAGCAGTTCGATGAACCGCCCTAAAGGCCCGCGCCGAGTGAATAGCGGTTCGAGGCAGAGCGCGGCGGCCAGGCTTTCTCCGCGTGCCGCGCGCTTCAAAGCGCGAGCGTGTACGGCCAGGAGATTCTGCGACTCGATCTCGAGCAACTCCCGGCTCTTGCTGTCGCCGGTTCGAAGTGCGCGCTCCGCCCACAGCGCTGCAACTTCAAGAAAGTACCGAGCGTGGCGCTCCTCCGCCGCGCGCTGTTCCCCGGCGTCCGCCCGCTCATTGCAGAGTTCGACCACGCTTTCCAAGAGGGAGTAGCGCCGCTGCCCCCCGATGCCGGCTTGCGTTTTGATCAGCGACTTGTCGATCAACGCTTCGAGCATGTCTAGGGCCGGCTCTTCCAGATCGAAGACCGCCTCGGCCGCCGCCAAATCGAAGCCGCCGCGGAATACCGCACACTGACCGATGGCGCGCTGCTGCTCTGGCGTTAGGAGTTGCCATGACCAATCCAAAGCAGCCCGCAACGTCGCGTGCCGGGGTACCGAAGCCACGCGGCTCACCAGCGTCTCCAGGCGGCGCTCGATGCGGGACAGAAGCTCAGCGGGGCCCAACACTCCGCTACGGGCCGCGCACAATTCGATGGCCAGCGGTAGCCCCTCGAGCTTGAGCACCAGCTCGGCCAAGACGGGCGCCAGCTGCTCGTCTGCGGGAAACTCGTGATGCACCGCTCGCGCCCGCGCCAAAAACAGCCGTACCGAATCGGTATTCAAGATGTCCGCGGGCGTCGCCTTGGGGTCTGGCAGCGCGAGCGCCCCCAGGGTGATGCAGTGTTCGCCACGCACGCGCAGCCGCTCCCGAGTCGTCACGAGCAAGTTCAACTCTGGTGCCAAGTCGAGCCAGGTCTCGAGCATGGTTCGGGCCACGCCCAGCAAGTGCTCGGTGTTGTCGAGTACGAGGAGCATGCGTCCGCGTCGTGCCAAGACCTGGCCAAGGTGCGCGACCAGCGCCTCGGTGTCGCCGCGGCGGGGCAACGTGATGTCGCATGCCCACGCCACGGAGTTCAGACAGTCCATCGCGCTGCGCGCAGCGGACAGATCGCAGAACGTGACTGCTTCGACCGCGCGCTCCGAGTCGGACAACTGACGGGCGAATACCGTCGCAAGACGCGTCTTACCGCCACCCCCGGTGCCGACGATGGAGCACAGTCGCACCCCTGTGTCCCAGAGTTCGAACAACTCCGCCAGCTCTGCCTCACGACCGATGAACTCGTCGCGTTCTGCCAACAACATCGGCGGCGCGGCACTCGGCCCCGCACGGCTCGGGCGCTCGGATGCGGACGGCGGTGGTTCCGACGACATTCGGCTCGACCCTGTCTCAGATTTCGCCCGTGTGCCAGTGCTGCGGCGCCCGAGGCGTGAACACGGAAGAACCAGCGACCGGCCGGCAAGCCGCATCGCGAATAAACTGCGGACGGCTGCGGTGTTATCGGTCAAACTGCTGGCGATGAGCGGCCATGTCTGATGATCTGAAGCGCGTCGCGGACGACTTGAAAACCGACGCCATGCTCGCAGCTGGCAAGAGCGTGACCAAGCGCGCCCTCGCAGGCCTGGTCTCGAGCGATGAAGAGCGCGCAGAAGAAGCGGCTGTCAAGAAGCGCAAACGAACGAAGCTTCTGATATTTGGCATCATCGGCTTGTTCGTCGTGCTTGGCGTGATCGGGATGGTGGTGAACTACTGGCAGTGGTTCTTGCTCGCCGGACTGGTTGGCTTGGCCATGTTGTACGGTCGGTATCGCTGGCGCAAACGCCGAGAGCGCGTAGACGCGCCCGCGCCGAACGCCGCGGCAGACGCCGAGCCCCCGGTCGCGAAGCTGCCACCCGAGGCGCCGAACCCCGCCTTGGAAAAGGAGCAGCGTGCCCGCGAGGCCGCGGCCCGCGAAGCACAGACGCAAGCCGAAGCGCAGGCCATCGACGAGGAGCTCGCAGCGCTGAAGCAACGCTTCAAGCCGTAGCCGCGCGCACACGTATGTACCCGTGTCTTCTAGATCCCCGCTAGGGTGACCGGCACGCCCGAATACGCGACAGCGCCAGTCAGTTCGTCCACGCGTTGATCGTCCGTCAAGTCGTTGATGCTAACGCCGGCGTGTTTTTCGGCGACGCCAAGTCGGATCCCTTCGCGATTGTGACCAAAGCCGTGGGGGATCGAAACCACGCCCCTCGCAATGGCGTCTGTCACACTCGCCGCTAGCTCGACAGTGCCGACCCGAGAAGTCACGCGCACCTGCGCCCCGTCGCGGATGCCGCGCTTTTCGGCATCGTCGGGGTGGATCCACACCGTGCACCGTTCACGGCCACCCACTAGCCGCGCCGCGTTGTGCATCCATGAGTTGTTGGTGCGAAGTTCGCGGCGACCGATCAGGCTCAGCGCGTCCGACGCGGTCACCTCCGGCAAATCGAGGCGCTCCAGGGCCTCCGTGAAAATCCGTGGCGCCGCTTGAATTCGACCGTCCTTGGTCTGGAGCGCGCCAGGCAACTGGGGCTGCAGGGGGCCCAGGTCGACGCCATGGGGAGCGGCTCGCAGCGCGCGCAGGCTGAGCCCGCGACGTCCGCGGCGCAGGCCGTAGGGTCCCGCGCGTAGCCCCAGATCCACGAGCTTCGCCGGTCCAAGCCCACGCTGCACACGCGCCGTGGCGCGTTGGCCCAAGGACGCGCCGCGCAGCGTGAGCATTCGCTCCGTCAGCCCGCCCAAGATCTCGTAGTCATGAAGTGCGTCTGGAGTACGCTCAAATACGGCGTCTGACCATTTGGCAACGTTGCGGATCGACAGCGCGTGAAAGGCCGCGTCGTAGTGGGCGTGCTCCAGTGGCCCCGTCGGCGGCAAGATCAGGTGCGCGTGCCGCGTGGTTTCGTTCACGTAGATGTCCACGGCCACAAACGCTTCCAACTCTGCCAGAGCGGCGTCCAATCGGCGGCCATTCGGCGCGGACAACACCGGATTGCCCGCGTGGGTCAGCAGCCCGCGGATTTGGCCCGGCCCCGGCGTGTCCATTTCTTCGGCCAAGGTCGCCGTTGGTAGCTCGCCACCAAACTCGGGCAAGCCGCGCACTCGCGAACGCCAGCGGCCAAAGCTTCCGCGGCTCACCGAGCGCATCACGTCGAGCGCCGGTCGCGTGAAGAGCACGCCGCCGGGGCGGTCCAAATTGCCCGTGACCAGGTTGAGGATTTGGATCAGCCATTGGCATAAGCCGCCGTGCATCTGCGTGGAGCAACCCATGCGCCCATAGGCAATGCCCCCGTCGGCAGCGGCAAGATCTCGTGCCAGGCGTCGAATGCTCTCAGCTTCGACCCGCGTGCACGCCGCGACACGCTCCGGCGTGTACCCGGCCACTGCGGCCCGAACGACGGCAAGCCCGTCGGTGTGTTGTGCAAGTGCCCCGGGCCGCGTCAGCCCCTCGCTGAATAACGTTTGCAACATGCCCAGCAGCAGGAACACGTCCGTGCCCGGCACGATGAAGTGATGCTCGCTAGCGATGTCCGCGGTTTCGGTACGCCGGGGATCGACTACGACGAGCTTGCCGCCACGCGCCTTCAGTTCCAAGAGCCGGCGGCGCACGTCCGGCACGGTCATCAGGGATCCATTGGACGCCACCGGGTTGCCACCCAGGACCAAGAAGTGGCGCGTGCGCTCCAAATCCGGGATCGGGATCAACAGCTGGTGCCCGTACATGGCCCATGCCGTGAGGTGGTGCGCCAGCTGGTCCAAGGAAGTCGCGGAAAACCGCTGGCGCGTGTGCAGCGCTCGGATCAGTGGGGGACCAAACAGCATCGCCCCAATGTTGTGCACCGTGGGGTTGCCCAAATACACAGCGACACTGTCGTCACCGTGGCGCTCCTGCACCCCGCGTAGCATGCTGGCCGCTTCGTCGAGGGCGGACGGCCAGTCGATCTCCTCGAAACCCCTCGACGTCCGACGCAGCGGCCGTCGCAGCCGATCCGGGTCCTCGTGCAAGTCCTGCAGCGCCACGCCCTTCGGACACAAATAGCCCCGACTGAAGCTATCGTGTTCGTCGCCGCGGATCTTCACCACGCGGTCGCCTTCGGTTTCGATGGAAAGCCCGCACGTCGCTTCACACAGAGGGCAGTTGCGATAGTGCAGGGTCATGAAAGCACGCGTGCTCCAACAGGCACCCAGCTTCGCGACTCACGCCTCAAATGGCAAGGGTCGTCGCCGCGGAAGGCCACGGACGATCGCCGCTTCAGGAGCCCAAGCAGCCCAACTCGATGTCGATCTTGCCGCTCGGATCCGCCTGCGCCGTGGTGCAACTTGCGGGGCACAGCTCAATCGTCGTTGGGGTCGTGTTGTTGTCGTAGAACCACCCGGGACCACTGCACGCCGCCTTGTTGTTGACTCGCGGCAGCTGGGTGGGCCCGCCCGAACCCGGAGTGAACACCACTTTGACCTTGTCGGGTTGCACCACGCCGGAACTGGGCTTGGGCATGTTGAAGCTGCAGCCCAAAAGCGACCCTTGAATGTTCTTCATGGCCTGGAGAAACTGCGTGGAACCGCCTGCGGTGGCCACGTCGAAGGACTGCCCGCCGCCCGCCGCCGCCCAGCTGTTGATGTTGGCTTTCATCGTCGCGTCGGGATCGATCCCGATCACGAAGGTGCGGACCGACGGCGTGCCCGTGAATCCGGCGGCGATGGCACTCTGCACGCCGGACGCCGCTTGACCGCTGCAGCCGGCCGCTCCCGGGATGCCGTCGGTTGCTAGAATGATTGCCACGCTGCGCGCTGGGTTGGCGTTCTTGTGGTTCTTCGCGAAAGTGACAGCGCCCTGCATCGCGGACTGCGTCGGCGTGCCTACGCCCAACACGGGCGCATTGGAGTTCATCGTGTTCTGCAGGGTGATGGCGTGGCCGCTGGCGTTGCCGGGCAGAGCCGCCATGGCGACCATCGGCACCTGGTAGCTGGTCGCCACGCACTGGCTCTTGCTGGGATGCGCAAACATGGTCAAGGCGATACCGATGCCCTTGGCCTGCGCGCTCTGGTAAAACTGATTCAATGCGTCGCGCACCGGCGGCCAACGCAACGGGCCCAAGCCCGGATTCACCATGGATCCGGAGCGATCCAACACGACGTAGAGATCGAGAGGTACGAGTTCGGCCGCGACTGTGACCGCCGCGCAGGCGTCTTCTTCGACCACGCCGCTGCCGTCGTAAGTGAAGTTCACATCGGGAAAGCCGGCGTCTGTGGGACCACCACCGCTGCCGCTGCCTGCGGCGCCACCACTGCTGGTGCCCGCGCCGCCGCCGCTTGACGTGCCCGCGCCGCCACCGCTTGACGTGCCCGCGGCGCCCGCACTCGCGCCAATACCCGCTGCACCAGCAGCCGCACCGCCTCCGGCAGCTCCAGTGCCCGCGCCGCCGCCACCTTCGGTGCCGCTGCAGCCGCTCCAGGCTCCTGCGCCGCCGATCAAGATCAGAATCCCAAGTCCAGCCCGCCGCATATGTAAAGAATGCCACGACCGCTTCGCTGCAACAAATTCGGTCGCGCGGCGGCGCGCGGTGCGAGGGTCCACGCTTATGCACCTACATGTCGGGTAGTGTGCTATTCGAGCGCGAAGCGCCGCGAGTTTTGCGCTTCATCGTCTCATGCACACGCTCTATCTCGTTTCCGTTTGGCTACACATCCTTGCCGCCACCGTGTGGGTCGGCGGCATGCTGTTCTTGGTGCTGGTCGTCGTTCCCTGGTTGCGAAAGGGCGGACGCGTGGATGCGGCGGTCTTCTTACGCGAGACCGGCAATCGTTTTCGCAACGTCGCGTGGGTGTGTTTTCTCATCGTGCTCGTCACAGGAACCTTCAACCTTTGGGTCCGCGGCGTGCGCTTGGGAGATTTCACACGCAGCGAATGGCTCGCGTCATCCACGGGCCACACTGTACTCACGAAGCTGAGCGTGTTCGTTGTCGTATTGATCGTCAGCGCGGTGCACGACTTCGTCATGGGCCCACGCGCCACTGACGCCATCGCCAAAAATCCACGTTCTCCCGAGGCTCAGTCGGCACGCCGCAAGGCATCGCTTTTCGCTCGTGTCAACGTATTGCTTGCACTGACCCTCGTCGCCCTTGGCGTCATGATCGTACGCGGCTCGCCCTAGCTCCGAAGACCGCGCGGCCGGCCGCAAATGCGTCCCGCCCTGTCCGGACGACGGGGCTGCGGGTCCGGACAAAGTGCGGGAGCGCTGGCTCGGAAGCCCAAGATACGGCCGGATTTGCGACGAGGCCCGTTGGCCCGTGATTTGCGATGTGCCGGGCATGGCCATCTTCCCGACCGCACTGACCACGGCTTGCCGCCTGCTCCTGCTCAGCTCCTTGCTCGCGTTGGGCAGCTGCGTCGCTGCCACGGCTCCTCCCACCGAGGAGGGCGAAGTGGATGCCACGGAGCCGGATCTTGATCGGGGCCGCGCGACGCTGACGGCCAATGCCACCGTCACCGAGGCCATCAACGCAAGCTGCTCGACATCGTCGGTGCAAGGGCTGAGCGAACAAGTCGTCGCACAGATGAACTGCATTTCGCCAAACGCCATGGCGGCGTTGCCCGAACGCGCGAACGTCTCCAAGAGCGACGCAACCTTCGCCTACATGCAGTCTCCGGCCCGGGACGCGCTGGTGGCCGCCCTGGACGCGAATCCTTCGAAGCATCTCGGCATCAACTCGATGTTCCGCACGGTGGCGCAGCAATTTGTGCTCTACGAGTGGAGCAAGAAGAAGAAGTGCGGCGTGGCCTTGGCTGCAAAGCCGGGCAGCTCCAACCACGAGTCCGGCCTAGCTCTCGACACCAGTCAGCACGCAACCTGGCGCACCGCCCTGGAGTCTCGTGGCTTCAAGTGGTTCGGCTCCAAAGACAAGGTCCACTTCGACTACGTGGGTTCCGGAATCGCCAACTTGAAGGGAGTCGACGTCAAAGCCTTCCAGATGCTTTGGAACGTGAACCACCCCCAAGACAAGATCGCCGAAGACGGGCAGTACGGTCCGGCCACGGCAGCGCGTCTCGCCAAGTCCCCGGCAGCGGGCTTCGCGCTGGGCTCGACTTGCGGCGCGCCGCCCGCAGATAGCCCAAGCGACAACCCCAACGAAGACCCGAGTGAGCTCCCGGAAACCGCGCCCGAAGCGCCAGAGCCCAGTGGCAACACCGGCAGCTGCGCCAACCATTGCGGCAGCGCAGAGCCGGCGCCCAGCAGCAACCCCAACTGCTACTGCGACACTGCGTGCAGCTCCAACGGCGACTGTTGCGCGGACTTCAGCGCCGTCTGCGCTGCCAGCACGCCGCCGCCTCCGCCTCCGCCAACACCCGCTCCAAGTGGACCGAGTTGCAACGGGCTATGCGGCTCCAGCGCGGCGGCCCCGGGCAGCGACCCGGCTTGCTACTGCGATGCCAGTTGCGTCTCCCTGGGCGACTGCTGCAGCGACGCAGTGAGCATCTGCGGATTCTGAGTGCCGGGCAGAAGACGCTCAGTCACGCACGGCGACCGTCGCGAGCTTTTCCGGGTGCGCCTCCCGCACGTACGCCCGCCCGCCTTCATCGGCCTTGAGCTCCGCACTGAAGAACGCCGTGACGTACGCCGCTGAAAGCGCGATGCCGTCAGACACGGGCAAATAGCTGAAGGTTTCGGAGGGATCGGTTTGGCGCTGCGCGTCTCCGCAGCCGGCGCCGAAATCACTGGTCAGCGCGCAGATGTCCGAGAACGACCAGTGCCCGGCGTTGGCCACCTCCACCTTCACCAGCGGCGGATTCCCGGCGTCGAAGTTGCTGCGCAGAATGTTGTTCCCGATCTCGCCGATGCTGTTGTCCTCTTGGGCCAGCACGAACAGCACCGGCTTTTGGATCTGCGTCATGCTCACGCCGGGGAGCAACGGGTTTTCCATCGGCGCTGCGATAGACAGCCCCGCGAGTGGCCGGGGATCGTCCTGCAGCACTAGGCCCGTGGTCACGCCGCCGAAGCTGTGGCCAAAGACCCCGACGCGCTGAGGATCTGCGGCGCCCCGCAGTGCGTCGGGTACGGCTTGCGCGCCAGCATCGAGCAGCACATCCATCACGAAGCGCACGTCCGAAGCGCGCGTCTGTAGGAACTCCTTGGTGAGCCCCGCCGCGGTGCCCGCGATCTTATCGAACAGAGTGTTATCCGCATGGTCGGGGGCAACGACGATAAAGCCGTGACTCGCCAGGCGCTCTGCGATGCTGGCCACGGATAGGGCCAAGCAATTGTGACAATGCGAAAACACGACGAGCGGCCAGTTGCTTTGCGCCGCGCTCCGGGCGAAATCCGGCGTCGACGCGATGCTCCGAGTGGCACACTCCAACGGCGCGGCAGCCACCAGCACGGCGTATGCATCCCGATCCGGCCCCGCCGCAAGCAGGCTCTCGATGGGCGCGCTCCCGCCACTCTCGGCGTCTGTGGGATACCAAGCGGTCACGCTCAGGTCGCGCGTGCGTGCCGTATCCGAGAGGTCGAAGCGCGTATGCGCCACTCCCAGGGGCCCCGCCACTTCGAAGCTCGGCGGCGATGCTTTCGGTTTCGCCGCCTCCTCAGAACTGCACCCGGCGATCAGGAGCCCGAAGACGAGAGGCGTCATCCACTGCGCTAGCTTCACCCTATTGTCATAGCCGACCGCGTAGCGATTGTCAGACAATGTTCCTCGGGGCGCTCCCACGGAAAAGCGAACGGCCGCGACCGCAACGGGCCCGCTGCTTCCGCCTTTGAGCCCGAAGCGCCTCCGGTTGATCTACAGTGGCAGCCGGAGCGACTTTGGAGAACCTTCTGCTCGTCGTGGTGTGCTTGGTCGTCGGCGCGCTTGCGCGCCGCTCGGGCCGGTTCCCGGAAGCGACACCGACGGTCCTCACCCGCGTGGTGATCGACGTGGCGCTGCCCGCGCTGACCATCGTGGCGATCCGCGGTGTGGATTTCTCGACCACCCCCTCGGAACAACTGTTGATGGCGCTGCTCACGCCCTGGGTCGTGCTTGTGGTCGCCATGCTCGTGTTGATCCCCCTGGGCCGCGCCCTGGGCTGGTCTCGCGAAGTCACTGCTTGTCTGCTGCTGACCGCGGGGCTGGCCAATACCTCCTTCGTGGGATTCCCCTTGGTCGAAGCGCTGTATGGCAAAGCGGGGTTGGCCATGGCGGTGTGGGTCGATCAGGGTCAGTTCATCGTGCTCGCGTCCGCAGGCGTATTGATCGCGGCCTACGGCAGTGGCCAGGGCCGACCGTCCCTCGCGAGCATGACGCGCAAGCTGGTCACCTTCCCGCCCTTCATCGCCTTCGTCGCCGCACTTCTGCTGCACTCCGTCGCTTTTCCCAAGGCGCTCACCCTCACGCTGGAAGGGCTCGCCGTCTTGGTCGTGCCCTTGGCACTTCTGAGCGTGGGCTTCCAGCTGCGCCTCGACATGACCGCGCTCGCTCAAGATGGAGCCAAGACCGCCATCGGCCTGTGCGTCCGGCTCTTGATCGCACCCGCCGTCGTTGCCGCGCTGCTCTTACTCTGGCTGGGCCAACCCGGCCGCGCCACAAGTGTCACCATCGCCGAGGCGGCCATGGCTCCTATGATCACCGGTGCACTGCTGGCCATCGAAGCGGGCCTCAGTCCACGTCTAGCCAGCTTGATGGTCGGCCTAGGCGTCCCCATCTCGCTCATGACCGTGCCCGCCTGGGCGTGGGCCCTCGCGCGTTTCTGAGCGAGCTCTTTTTGTTTGGGTCGTGGCAGTGCCCGGCATTGGGCCAAGAGTCTTCGGGGCGGCGCGGGTCACGCGTGATCGATCGTTTCCGCCTGACTGCGGATTTTTTTTGGCCCGAAAGCGGGGGAAGGTCCCCCGCCGTTTCCCCCTCGCTCGCGGGGCCCGGCCCGCTCGCTTTTGCTCGGGAAGGTTGTTGCTAAAGGGCTGACGCGTGGTGACGGAACTCGTGCGCGGGGCCATGTCTCCCAAATGCTCACAAACGGGGGTACTTCGCCCACTTGCTCGA
>CBDUPW010000244.1:0-10911 GCA_965369205.1 uncultured Polyangiaceae bacterium
GATGACGACGACGACGACGATCCTCTCGAGAGCGACGACGACGAAATCGACGGCGACGCCGACGACGACTTTGCCGACGACGACTGAGCCTCGTTGACCTCCCGCTCGATGTATTTGCGGCAGCGCTGAGTTGCCGACGGTGCAGACGGGCAGACGAGGTGCGCGCACGCCGCATAGCGGGACTCGGGTAGATGCTTCACCAACAGCGCGGCAGCGGCGCAGGCACGTTCGGTGCGTCCGAGTCGCTTGGCGAGCAGCGATTCTTTCCACAGGGCGTCATCCCGCAGCGGGCTGTATCGGTGCTGGGTGTAAACTCGTCGCAATTCCGTCAGGGCGGCGTCCGGGTTGCCGATCGACTCGTAGATCTCGGCGCGTTCGAGCCGGGCCTTGGCGTAGAGTGGTTTCTCGTAGCTGCCTTGTAGGTCGGCGGACTCTCGCTCGCGCAGCAGGCGCCCCAAGGTCTTGAGAGCGTCCCTGGGGCGGCCCATTTCTCGCTCCACCCGGGCGGCACCGAGCAGCGCGTCATCCCAGAACGCCCCCCGCGGGTACGGGAATCGCTCTGCCACCCGGAGGTAGCTTGCGCGCGCTTGGCTGAGTTGGTTTTCCTGCTCCTGCAGTCGGCCCAAGCGGTAGCCCAAGAACTCCTCCACGGGGCGATCGGAGACCGCTTGCATGGTGGATCCGGCAAAGCGCATCGCGGCAGCAGGGCCATCCCGCTCTTCCAGGTAGACCAAGTAGCGCTGCGCCGCGTGCAGCGCGAGCCCGGCATCGGGCCGCTCGAGGATGAACCGGCGCAGGGCGTCGTAGCCACCCGCCTTGTCTCCGCCGTCGATCGTGATGTCGGCGAGGTCGTAAAGTGCGCGATCCACCCGGTGGCTCTTCGGATACTCGCGGACCAACGAGGCCAACACCGTCTTGGCCTGCCGAGTCTTGCCGGCGCGCCTCAGGCTCGCGGCATGCCGGTACAGCGCGTCGGCCTGGTCCTTCTTGCGCGCGGCGTTTGTAGCGGCGTCGCGCCAGTGTGCCGCAGCTTCGTCGTAGCGTCCATGGGCATAGGCGCGTTCCGCTGCGGCGCGGGATTGTAGATAAGGCTCGGGCAGGGAAGGCCCGCAGGCGCCCAGAAGCCCGCACACGGTGGCAGCGGCCCAGAATGTCTTCATGCTTGCGGCGCCTGCTTGATCACGGCGCCTAGCCGCGTTGCCGCGCGTTCGGCATCCGCTGAGCTGACGTCCAAATGGAAGACCGCACGCAAGGTCCGCGGAGCGATGCTCGTGACCAGCACACCGGCGCCCGCGGCGCGTTCGACCACGTCGCTTTCAGCCGCGGACTCCAATACGACGTTGACGATGTTCGTCTGGACCGAATCAGGGTCCAGGGTCACGCCGGGCGTTGTCGATAGCAAGTTTGCGAATGCTCGGGCGTTGTCGTGGTCTTCAACCAGGCGGTTCAAGTTGTTGTCGAGGGCGAAGAGCGCCGCCGCCGCAACGATTCCGGCCTGACGCATCGCGCCGCCCAGCATGCGGCGGTACCGATGCGCCACGGTCAGCGTGTCCGCTGGCCCCACCAATGCTGAGCCGAGGGGAGCCCCGAGACCTTTGGAGAAACACACGCTGACGGTGTCTGCGACAGACGCGAGTTGTGAAAGACTCTCACCGCTGGCAATCATCGCGTTCCAGAGCCTTGCGCCATCCAGGTGCACGCGCAGTCCAAGCTTGCGCGCCGCAGCGGAAACTTCGCGTTGCTGCGCCAGAGGGAATACGCGCCCGCCCGAGCGATTGTGGGTGTTTTCCAGTACGGCGATCCGAGTTCGGGGAAAGTAGTAGGCCGTCGGCTTGACGTGCTCCAATAGCTCTGCAGCGTCATACAAACCGCCGCTGCCCGCAGTCACGTGCTGGATGCCGCTGAGCGCCGCGGCGGCGCCGGATTCGAACCACGCTAGGTGTGCGCCCTCGCCGACGACAATCTCGTCGCCGCGCTGCGTTTGTGAAAGCAACGCCAGTTGGTTGCTCATGGTTCCCGAGGGTACGAATAGCGCGCGTTGTTTGCCGAGCAACTCGGCGACTCGCTCTTCGAGGGCGCGCACCGTCGGATCCTCGCCAAAAACGTCGTCGCCGACTTCTGCCGACGCCATGGCCCGGCGCATCGCTTCGCTGGGGCGCGTGACGGTGTCGGAGCGGAGGTCGATGGTTTCCATGCCGCTCGCGAGCTTAGAACAATTTCTCTTAGACCGTCTGGTCGGACTCACGAAGTTCGAGGGCCGCCATGAGTAGCTCGTACGCGACCAATTGTGTGGCCTGGGCCAGGTTCACGGACGGTTGGTCGCCCGCCATGGGAATTCGCAAGCGATAGTCTGCGGATTCTACTAGCTCCGCGGAAAGCCCGGTCTTTTCGTTGCCAAATAGGATGGCGACGCGCTCGCCTCGGGCCGCCCTGCGTGCCAGTGCTTGGCCGATCTGGCGGGGACCGGTGGCTCCACTCACGCCGTTGCGCGATGTGGTCACGACCACGCAGTCTGCGCCAGCGAGCGCGTCTTCCAGCCGTGCGCAGACCTGGGCGGCGTCCAACACATCTCGGGACTTCACGGCCATCTTCTGCGCCATGGGGTGGTCCGGCACTGCGATCTTGCCGGGTTTCACCAGGCAAAGGGAAGTGAAGCCCATGGTCTTGATCGCGCGTGCTGCGGCGCCGACGTTCTCCGGGTAGTGCGGACGCACCAGCACGAAGGTGGTGCAAGCGTGGATGTTCAGCCGGAGTTTGGGCTTTGGCTCGACGATCGGTTTGTACATCAAGGGCCCCAGGCAACGGATCGGGCGCATCGGAATCCCACCATGGGGCTGCGGGCCGCCGGGTCCGAGTGACTACGTGCCGCGCCACGAAGCCAAGGAGCGCCGCTGCCATAGTGCCCGCCGCGGACGACCTTGTCGCTGGTGGCATTCGTGAGAGACGGGCCCTGCGGGTTGTGCTCGGACTGTTCGGGGTAACTCGTCGCGTAGTAGTCGCTGACCCACTCCGCTGCGTTGCCTGCCAGATCCAAGAAACCGTCCGGAGTTCTCCCGCTCGGAAACTCTCCAACGTTCGCGAGCTCGGCGTAGCCGTCCGTGGCATCCGTCGCGTCGAGTCCAAGTCGCCCGTGGTTCGCCAAGCGCGCGTTCCAGAGGTCGCCCCAGGGAAACCGCCGTCCCTGAGTGCCCCGCGCCGCGCGTTCGAACTCGGCCTCCGTTGGCAAGCGTGCGCCGCGAAATCGGCAATACTTCTGCGCGTCGTCCCAGCTCACCAGCGTCATCGGGTACTCCGGGCGATCGAAGCGTCGCGCTCCTTCCGCGAAGGGAGCCGGGCGACAACGCCGCAGGGCGACGCAGCGCGCGTATGCCGACACCGTCACTTCGAGGCGGTCGAGCCAGTACGCCGGGAGCGTGACCGAGTGGGCATGCAACTCGTCGGAGAACAGCTCTTCCCGGCAGCGGTGCCCGAGGGGCTCGCGGGCGCAGTCCGCGACGGCCTCCAGAATGTCCGGGATCCCGGATCCCATGCGGAAACTGGACTTCCGCACTTTGATCTCTAGCGAGCTGGGGGAACGCAGTCGGACGATCCCGCCTCCGAGCGCTGCCTCGGCGGGCGTGCGGGGGTCGACGCTACGTCTTGACGGAGCGTCGCGGGCCGAAAGCGGTCGCGGAAAACCGAAGAGCACTAAAGCCAGCGCGCCCGCCACTCCCGCGCTCGCCAAAAGCGAACGGAGTCTCAGCACGGTCCGTTGCAGTTGCCCAAGATGCATTGGGCCATCGCGTTGTATGCGTTGATGCCCCCGCCAAACTGACCACAATAGGTCTGGAAACATGCTTGCACGTTGGACGTGTTGGCGCAGTTCTGGCTCAAGCAATTTTGCAACCCCAGGCAGGCGCTATTGGCCTGGCACGCACCCACCAGGGAGCAACAGCTGCCGTCGACGCAACTGTCACAGGCGGAGACGCCGGAATTAAAGGGCGTCGCGCACGCACCTCCGCCCACCGCGCCGCTTCCGCCCACCGCGCCCGCACCTCCCGTGCCGCCCGTCGCGGGCCCGGCGCCAAATCCTCCAAAGCCGCCGCCCCCGCTGCCAGCGTCTGTCGAACACTGGGTCAAGCAGGCTTGCGCGTTGCCGGTGGCGCAGAGGCACGAATCAAAGCACGCGGTGCACGCGCCGCAATCTGGTGACGACGAGCAACCCGTTAGCGCCGCGTCGGCGCTGCCGCTGCACTGCGCGGCGCAGGTAGTGGGATCCTGACCCTTACAGGCACAGGCCTCCAAACACGTTGCGCAGCCTGTACACTGATCTTCTTGGCCACAGGCAGTGCCCAAATTGGCGTTGTCGTCGGAACTACATCCGGAGCCAAACAGCGTCTGCCCCAGGAGCAAGACGCCCGCCCATATCCATTTCTGGCTGCGCATGAGCGGGACCATAGCGCGCCTCGCCAGTCGCAACCACAACGGCTGGGCACAATGGCCGAGATAGAGCGGCGGCCCGCAGCGTCATTTCCCGCGTCGCGGTACCAGACCCGCAACGCAGCGCTGCGCTAGCCACCTTCGGCCGCCCCATCCGCGGGACCGGCATCGCGCTGCTCGAGGGATCCACTGGCGTCCGGGCGCGCTGCGGCGTCCGTCCTCGGGCCGGCATCGCCCGCCACTCGTTCACCCCCTTGGGCGTCTGGTTCCTGAGACTTTCGTTCCCGCGTCTTTGGCGCCTCGGCCAAATACGCTGTGGGCTCCGGCGTAGTAGACGCCGAAACCTCTAGGACTGCGGTCGGCGGTGGCGGCGAACCGTCCATGACCGAGAGAGCCGCGACGCTCGCGCCCGTGAGCAGCACTCCCACCACGAACCCGCCGATGGCCAGCGCGGTGCCACGTCCCTCGGAGCCGCTCCGCATGACGGGCAGCCGGCGCTGGTCTGGCAGGGTTGGCATTTGGGAACGCGGCGACGCGAGCAGTGCCTCGCTCAGGGTGCGCCCGAAATCGGCGCAGCTGTCCCAGCGCTTCTCCGGGTCTTTGTCCATGCCCCGGATCAATGCGGAGTCCACATGCGCATCGAGCCCGCGTGCTCCGGCCATGGCGGCCGGGTATTCCGTCGCAATGCGTGTCGCCACCGCGAGCGCGTCATCCCCGGGGTACGCGCGCTGGCCACTAATGGCCTCGTAGAGCGTCGCCGCAAACGAGAACTGATCGCTTTGGGGTGAGAACGCGCCGCGATGGATGGCTTCTGGCGCGCTGTAGGCGGGCGTTCCCAGCAGGCCACCGTCTCGGGTCAACGTGGAGTCTGGGACTCGCGCAATACCGAAGTCCGCGATCTTCGCGCCGTTGCGGCTGAGAATGAGATTCTCCGGCTTGATGTCCCGATGCAAGACGCCCGCGCCGTGCGCCAGGGTCAGCGCGTCGCCGACTTCTCTGGCCAAACGCGCGGCGGCTTCGGGTCCCAGCGGGCCCCGCTCCGCCAAACGTTCCTTGAGGGTGGGGCCTTGAACGTACTCAAACACCAAATACAGGCCGAGCTCAGGGTCCTCGCCCATGTCGTGCAGGGCGACGATGTTGGGGTGCACGACCCGCGCGCTCGCGCGCGCCTCCTGTCGCATGCGTTCGATCAGGCTCTTCAGTTGCTCGGGAGGCACTCCGAGGTCATCTCGCAGCAACTTAATGGCGACGGTGCGGTCCAGGACCGGATCCCGCGCGAGCAGCACGCGGCCCATGGCTCCATGCCCGAGCAGTTTCACAACTGCGTAGCGTCCGATCGCTGCGGGCAGGTTCGGGTCCAGGGGTTCCATGCCGGGCCGGCGCTCTCATAGCAAAGTCGGCGCGCTAGGTTGAGCAGAAGCGCTCCGGCGCCCGGAAAGTGGCCGCAGATCGGCCGCAAGGGACGGTCATTGAGACGCGGACGGCGCCTGGGCCCTCAGTCTGCGCCGGCGTCCTTGCTCGGCGCCGGCGGCTCTTTGGGCGCCTTGCGCGGGGGCTCGCCATAGTCAGCGCGGAGTTTCTTCAACAGGCCGTCGCGCAGCATGGTCTCGTGGTAGCCGGGCATTTCCGGTAGCTGAACAAAAACACGGACCCGCTTCTTGGCTTCGATGACCTCGAGGCTGCCATGGGATTCTTGCTTCCGGTTCCCAGCTTTTTGGTACTTGAACAAGATATAGGCAGCGTCTGGGTCCTTCTCGGTCACTTCGTAGCCAAGGTCGACTCGCAAGTAGCGCAAGGCACCGTTGTAGGTCTGGGCCTTGGTGTAGTCCGAGTCTGCGTCGACGCGTGCACTGGCGTGGATCGCGCAGAGAGCGAAGGTGAACACTGCGAGGACGCCCGCTAGAAGGGCTCGGGAAGAGGACACCACCCGCAGGTGGCTACCGCGCTCAGGTCGATGCGGCCAAGTTCCAGGCAAGTTCCAGGCAAGGCGGAGCGTCCCTGGGGCTCATCGGCGCAGCCGCGGGCCGCGCAGGGCACTAGTCCAGTGAAGTCGCTTCTGAGTTCAGTGCGTCGGACAGTGACGTGTGTTCCCGGGCCAAGGCCCAAGCTGCCGCCAGGACGGTGACGAGCAACTGGCCGACATACAGCAGGAACACGTAAGCGGAGCCGGCGCCCGTGACGACGTCTGGCTGGAAGAAGATCGCCAGTGCCGCATACACGGACACTTGGAAGGCCCCGAAGAAGCCGGGAGCGTTTGGCAGCAAGATCCCGAGCGCGAGCACTCCCGTCACGACCGCTGAGTGCCAGAATGTCATCTCTGAGAGGCCAGCTCCCCAGGCGAGCACCCATCCAGCCGCGGCGTTGAGCAGCCAGTACGCAATGGTGGCGCCGACGAACCAAGCGCTCTCCCGCGCGCGAGGCAAGAAGGCGAGACCGCTTGCGACCTTCTCGACTCGTTCGGACAACCAATTGGCGAGCCGCGGGGATATCCAGGCGAACGCCCAAGCAACGAGTTGCCGGGCCAGTTGGCGTTTCGCGAAAAAGAGACCCATTGCGACAAACGCGCCGCCGAACAGGACCAGGGCTGCGTAGGTCGCCGTCGGCACCACGGCAGCTGGAATGGGTAGTTCACCAATCTTATTCGGCAACGGATCTAGGGGTTCGCTGACCAGCAGCGCGACCCAGAGCATGAGCGTCAGAACCAGCCCATCGATGACCCGCTCGGCCGCAATCGTGCCCGTGGCGGCCCAACCGGAAAGCTCTCCTTTGCGGCGAATCATCACGGGCCGGACCACTTCGCCCGTACGCAGGGGCAGCATGACGATGGCCAGGAATCCGATGAACGACACGTCCACGACCCGACGCCGTGAGACTTCCGCGATTGGGGAAAGCAACCATTGCCAGCGAACCGCACGGATCCAGTGCACGACGAACCACAATCCGAGGTAGGCAGCGAAGGCCCACCACTTGACGCCGGCAAAGGCCTCCTGGCTCGGCAAGATGGGGAGGGCCCCCGCGTTGAGCACCCAGACAAATCCCGCGCCGCAGATCAGGCTGATGGCCAGCTTGCCCCGATGCTTTCGGAGCCAGCTGGCGGGTCTCGGGGCGCCGGGCT
Source organism: uncultured Polyangiaceae bacterium (assembly GCA_965369205.1). GTDB lineage: Bacteria > Myxococcota_A > Polyangia > Polyangiales > Polyangiaceae > JACKEA01. Next base: position 7,535 of record CBDUPW010000244.1, read on the forward strand.
GGGCCGGCGCTTCGCCGGCTTCGTCAACCTGGCTTTTCACTCTGGGATCTGCCCTTCCAAGAGGGCCAGGGGACCTTCGCGGAACAGGAACTCGATCTCTTCGCCGCCGTAGCGCTTTTCAATCACGCGCATGCCTTCTTGCACCGCGAGCACATCGTCGGGCCGATGCGCGTCGCTGCACGCTGCGTGGTACAGCCCCATTTCCAGGAGTTCTTCCGCAGCGCGCTTCGCTCGGCGTCCGTATTTGCCGGCGAAGGCGGCGGCATCCAGGAGCGCTGCGGCGCCAGCGTCCACCAAACGTTCCAGAGTCGCGGGGGATTTCCAAATGGCACGGTAGCGCTCTGGGTGTGCAATCACGGGCAATAGTCGCTTCTTTGCGCGCAAATCGAAGAGCCGATGATCGATCATCGGCGGAAAGTCGATTTCGTAGAACTCCAGCAGCACCGCTTTGCCGCCTGGATAGGGCAAGGCCTCGTCGTTCATGATCCGCGAGAAGATCACGTCGTCGAAGTAGTGCTCACTGCTGAGATCGACGTTCGGAATGCTGCCGTCGTTGGGCAGCTGAGCGCACAGACGCTCGTACGCCGCCGTGAGCTGGACCCGCGAATTGTCGAAAAGGCCTGGGCGCATGTGGGGCGTCGCAATGACCCGGTCGAAGCCCGCGGAATGCAGAGCCCGTAGCAAGGCGATCCCCTCTTCTGCGGAGCGCGCGCCATCATCGATGCCCGCGATGAAGTGGCAGTGGAGATCGACGAATCCGCGCATGGCGGTAGCCTATACCCTCGGCGGCGCTCGAATGCCCGCATATCGCGTCGCGGGAGCAGCCAGGATCAGGCGCGGGCGGTGAGCCGTTCGCCCAAGATCCGCGCGCACCCCTCTGCGGCGCGGGTCAGGGCCGCGTCCCGCCCCTGTCCGCCGCCGGCTCCGGCGAGCAGGACTTCGACCCCATCCACAGACAGACGCCGGACTTCTGTGCGCCGCACCATCACGTCTAGCCGCGTAGGCACGACGTCGTTCGCCGGGAGCGAGTCCGGCTCAAGGGGGGCGATGGCGGCCAGCTCTTCGCAGGCGTCCCAGCGCCCGGCCCCGGCGACCAACACTCCGCTTCCGTCAGAAATAGCGACGGCGTCGAGCTCCCCGTCCCTGCGTGCGGCGTCCAGCAATCGACTCAGGGCAAGCAGTGTGTCTCCGCGGCGCTGGCTACGGCGATCCGGGGCGTCGAGGCGGGGCGCGAGGGCGGGGGGCACACGGTGCACGCATTTGCTTTGCCAAAGTCGAAGTCGACGGGCCAAATTTTTCGCGGGTCGTTTGCCTCCGCGCGGGGGGCACGCTACACGCGCGCCGGGACAATGACGCCCTCTTCCCTTCAGCCGCTATTGGACGCGCACCGCGTGCTTCTCTGCGTCGGTTCCGGCGGGGTGGGCAAGACAACGGTCACTGCAGCGCTTGGGCTAGCCGCTGCTCAGCGTGGCAAGCGTGTGCTGTGCCTGACCATCGACCCTGCGCGGCGTCTGGCCAATAGCTTGGGCCTCGAGCGCATGACCAGTGACGCCACCCGCGTCGAGCCCGAGCACTTCGAGCGTCACGGCCTGGACGTGAAGGGCAGCCTCACGGTCATGATGCTGGACACGAAGCGGACCTTCGACGAGTTGGTGAGTCGCCACGCCTCCAGCCCGGTCGCGCGGGACCGTATTCTCGAGAACAAGCTCTATCAGTACGTTTCCACCAATCTGGCAGGCACCCAAGAGTATATGGCGATGGAGAAGCTCTTGTCCGTGAAGGCCGACGCCGAGTTCGACCTGATCGTGCTCGACACGCCGCCCACGAGCAACGCGTTGGACTTTTTGGACGCTCCCGAGCGCCTGCTTGCTGCGTTGGACAGCGGCGCCATGCGTTGGCTGATCCAGTCGGTGGAATCCTCTGGGCGCTTTAGTTTGAACCTTGTGGCCAAGAGCGTGGCCGTGGTGTTGAAGGGGATAGGACGTCTGACAGGCGGTGGATTCCTGGAACAGATGGCGGGTTTCGTTTCGGATTTGAACGACTTGTTTGGTGGCTTTCGTCAGCGAGCGGAGCAGACGGCCGCAGCGTTTCGCGGAGACGAATTTGCTTACATCATGGTGACCACGCCCGCACCGGCGGCTATTCGAGAAGCGCTGTACTTCGCGGAGCGATTGGAGGCGTCCGGGATGCGTCGCGATGCCATTGTGGTCAATCGGGTCAATCGGCCGCCTCCACCGCGCCCGACGCTCTCCGACGTCCGGGCTGCGATGCAGGCCCACTCCGTTTCCCTCGGCGCCGGCGGTGGGGAGCGCTTGCTGGCCGCCCTCGATGACGAGCGGGCACGAGCGGACGTGGATGCCAAGAACCTCGAGATCCTCGCTGCTCAAAGTGAAGCGGGCGTCGTGCGTGTGGACGTGCCCGCGCTGCCCAGCGACGTGCACGATCTCGGCACCCTCGCGGGCATTTCCGCCTTGCTCTGCCCCTGACGCCGTCAGGTCTTCTTGCGGTAGTGAACGGTGAGCGGCACTGCGTCGAAGCCGAAGGCCTTGCGCAGCTGATTCGTCACGAACCGCTTGTAGCTGGTATCGATGTTCGCGGGCGCGTTGCTCATGGCCGCAAACACCGGCGGTGACGTGCCGACCTGCGTCACGTAGTAGATCCTTGGCGCGCGCCCACCGCGGGTCGGCGGCGGCCGCTTGGCCAGGATCTGCTCAAAGAATCGATTGAGTTCCCCGGTGCTGACGCGCCGGTCGAACTCTCCCGCTGCCGCTCCCACTGCGCGCACCAGGTCGTTGACGCCCTTGCCGGTCTTCGCTGACAGGCCCAACACCGGTGCAAACGCCGCGAACCTCGTAGCGTGGCGCGCGTCGAGGATGACCTCCTTCTTCTGTTGCGCTTTGAGCTGGTCCATCTTGTTGAGGCCGATGACGATGCCCCGTCCCCGGTCGATGCACAGCCCCAAGAGGCGCGCGTCCTGCTCGGCAAGCCCCTCGGTCGCGTCCACGAGCAGCACCACGATGTCGGCGCGCTCGATGCTGCGCATCGCCCGCAGCACGCTGGCAGCTTCGACCCCGGTGTCGACCTTGGATTTGCGCCGGATCCCCGCTGTGTCCACCAAGACGAAGCGCTGGCCCGCGTGCGCGACCACTGAGTCGATGGGGTCGCGAGTGGTGCCCGGACGACTGTCGACGAGCGAACGATCCGCGTGGCTCAAGCGATTGAAGAGCGAGGACTTTCCGGCGTTGGGACGCCCGAGCAAGGCGACGCGTTTCAGGCCGTCCGCAGGGGGAGGCTCCGCTGCGACGGCATCGGGAAGCGCAGCGGTGATGGCACGTTCCACTTCCGCGAGGCCGCGCCCGTGTAGTCCGGAAATGGCG
>CBDUPW010000245.1:0-10721 GCA_965369205.1 uncultured Polyangiaceae bacterium
ATCGAAAACGCCTACGCGACACTCAGTGATGGCAAGCGGGCGCGGCGTTGGTTCTTGCGGCTCTCCGAAGACGAGCGGCGCATCGTCATCGATACATTCCTGGCGCGTGGGCGCGGGACCTGGGGCGGCTTCTTGTTTCGCCACGTGGCGCCGGACGGCGATCAAAAAGTGCAGCGGCGGCGCGCCTATCAGCGCTGGAGCGCGGCGGCGCAGGACACCCACGGCGTGACTGCACACACGCTGCTGGAGTCCCTGCCAGACGACCTGCGGCAGCTCGAAGCGCGGCGCCACCTGCAGGACGTGCCGTACCTCGCGACCCGCGCGCCGGAGCGCATGCGCTACGCGCGTTACCTACGCTTCGACGAAGCGAAGGGTGCCCTCGCGCCGTGGCTTGGGCACCCCGAAGGCGACGTGCGCGCGGACGCACTGCGATCCCTGCTGGCCGTGCCACAGTTCCACCCCGTCGACACCGAAGCCGCCGTCAGCGCGGTGCTCGAGCGCAAGTTCGAACAAGATCCGGTGCGCCTGGCGATGTTCGACACCCTCGCCGCCCTGCCCCAGCGCTGCTTCGATGCGCAGCTGACCCATGCGTTGGGGCGCGCCGTGCAAGATGCGCTGGATGCGGCCGACCTATCTTCGGCAACGTCTGCGGCCATCGAGCGCTTGATCGTGCGGCTATTCCGCGTCGACCCGCCGTGGGCTGCACAGTGGCTGACCAAGCTGCTGCGACTGCGCGGGAACCTGTCGAGCTATGGCATTGCCGACGGCCTGCTGCCCAAGGAGGTCGAAGCGCTGGCGCCCGCCATCGCGACCCTGTGCGAGCAGTGGGCCAAGAAGGAGCGCGCCGCCGCGTTGATTTGGCTCGCCACTGGCTTTGGCAAACGCCTGGCGCAACTGCCGCCGCTGCTCACTGCCTTGGAGCGCCTGGCCACGGAGTTGCCGTTCGTGCTCGTGGCACACAGCGCGCTTGCGTTGCTAAGGACCCACGCGCCGGAGCGCTTCGTTGCCCTCGCGCCGCAGCTGCTGCAGTCCGACCCCAGCTTCGTCTTCGTACCAAGCGTGGCATTCCACCTGGCGACGCGCCGCCAGGACTTGCTCGACGGCTTCTTGGAGGACAAGAAGATGCGCGGGCGCTTCGCCAGCGGTCGCACGCACTGGGTCGTAAGCTTCGACGCGGGCTACGGCACCTGGACCGGCGCGCAACAAGCGCGGCATGCGGCGGCGCTGACCGGCGTGCTCCAAGACGAAGAGCGCGACGTGCCGACGCTGCGCAGCTGCATCGGGACCCTCGCGCAGCTGTCCTTCGCGCCGCGAGACGCCCTGCTGCCCTTTGCCGCTGATCCACGACCGCCGGTGCGCGAGATGGTGATCCGTGCGCTGCCCAAGCTGGACGGCGACGTGAGCCTGCCGGTGCTGATCGAGTGTTTGGGGGACGATCGCGCGCGCTACGCTATCTACTCGCTGCGCAAGGTGCTGTCGGAAATGCCGCCCGAGGAAGTCGTGGCGCGCCTTTTGACGGTGTCGATGAAGAAGGTCACCGTGGCCAAGGAAGTGATCCGGCTGTTGGGTGAGCTGGGTGGCGCGCCAGGCTACGCCGCGTTGATCGCGTATGATCGCAAGGAGCTGCATCGCGACGTGCGCATCGCGCTCCTGCGTGCGCTGTGGGATCACCTGCACCACGAGCAGTCTTGGACGGCGTTCGAAGAAGCGCTGGACGATCCGGACTGGGTGGTGGCATCGCGCATCACAGAGATCCCCCTCGGCCGTCTGAACGATGCGCAAGAGCGGCGCGTCACGGGCCTGGTGGTGCGCCTGCTGGAGCGACCGGAACCCGAGGCCCGCCTGGCGTTGCTGCAGCAAGCAGCTTTCCTTCCGCTGAGAGACACGGAGCGCGTGCTGTACCGGGCGTGCCTGGCGCGGGTGGCGACGGGAAAAGAAGACGAAGCCGGCATCGCGCTGACCGCGGTGCTGCGCCGCATGCTGCCCAAAGAGGCGCCAGACGTCGTTGCGATGCTGACTTCGCTTTTCGAGAAGCGCCGGCGGCTGCAGGCGCTGCTGCAGATCCTCCCGAACCATCTCGGCCCCTACGCACCGAAACACGTGGCGAAGGTGGGCAAGGCGCTCGCAGCCGCCATGGCCGCCGATCCGCTGCTCACCCCACAGCGTGTCACTCTCGCCGGTAGCTTCCTGGGATACAGCGAGCTTGCTGCGTTGTTCTTGGAACTCTCAGACAAGCGCTTGCTGCACTTCGACACGATGACGGCAGCCATGGGCGCCATCGCGCGCTGCGTGCATCCGAATCAGCTCGAAGCGCCCCTGGGCGACCACGCCGACGCGCGCGTGCGGCGGCTCGGACTCGCTGCGCTATGCGCCGCCAGCCGCCCCAAGCGCGGTTGGTCTCAACAGCGCAGAGCACGCCTGCAGCACTACGCCGCCGACCCCGACCCCCTCGTCGCGGGCGCTGCCGCCTTTGTATTTCCGCCGCAACCCAAGAAGAAGCAGGCCACAAAACGCTAGTGCGGCGCGGCGCCCACCGCCTCGCAGGAATGGGAACCAGAGTGGCAAAAGCCGGACCTTCCTTGGAACCCGCGGCCACCGCACGTTATGCTTCCTGAAGGATGGACAAGCCGACATTGCTCGCCGCGCTACGCAGCGCTCTCGCTGGGCGAAGCGACGTGCGACTGGCGCTCCTTTTCGGGTCGCGCGTCCGAGGCACGCACCGGCCCGACTCGGATGTGGACCTCGCGGTGCTGACAGCTCCGGGGGCGGACCTGCTTGCCATTTCGGCGGAGTTGAGGGACGCAGTCTCGCTCGAGGTCGACCTGGTCCCCCTCTCGGACGCGTCCATTCCCCTGCTTTCCCAAGTCATCAACGAGGGCGAACTTGTCCACGAGCGCCCCTTCGGCACCGCGTCGGCCTGGAGGACTCGAGTGTTGATCGATCTGGAAACAGACCGACCATGGTTCACCAAGATGCGGGATAGCTTTCTGCGCCGCGTCGCCGAAAAGGGCGTCTAGGTGGTCAATAGAGATCTCGTTGCTGCGAAACTAGTGGAGCTCTCGGACCGCATCGCGCGTGCGGAGCGCCATTGCCCAAGCAGCGCGGACGCGCTCGCGGCCGACGCCGACGCACTGGACCTGGTCAGCTTCAATCTGATGCTTGCAGTCCAGACCTGCGCCGACATCGCCGGCCACATCATTGCGGACGAGGGCTGGACCGCCGCGCGAACTCTTGCGGAAGGATTCCGCAGGCTTGCGGAGCATGCCGTGATCGATCCCAGCACTTCCGAGGCACTCTGCAAGGCCGTCGGTCTGCGCAACGTCGTCGTGCACGGCTACTCCGGCGTCAACGCAGAGATGGTGTACGCCGCCGCCACTCACGGTGTCAGCGACTTGTCCGCTTTTGCGCGGGAGGTCGCTGCGTTCCTCGCGGAGCCCTGAGGGCGAAGCGCGCCGCCACCCAACCCGCGTGCGCCCGCACGGCCCTGGGTGGGAGGACTGGCACAGTGCGCGCTCGCGCCGCGACCCAAACCAGCCCTGAGGAGGCTGAGCGTGGTCCGTACGCGCGCGCAAAATCCGCGCGAAGTTGATGGGGCGCAACGCAATTTTCGCGCACCGCACCGACGCTGCACGCTGGAAAACGGGTGGCTGTTCGTGGCCCAGCGTGTGCACACTGCCTCCGCCTGCTGCGGGTTTTCTCGGCAGGTTTTGGAAGGAAGCGAGCATTGAGTCGCGTCACGCTCGACGGCAACGAAGCCGTCGCCTCGGTTGCCTATCGGCTGAACGAAGTCATCGCCATCTATCCGATCACCCCCGCCTCATCCATGGGTGAGCTCGCGGACGATTGGGCGGCGCACGGAAAGAAGAACCTCTGGGGCCAAGTGCCCAGCGTTGCCGAAATGCAAAGCGAAGGCGGGGCGGCCGGCGCGGTGCATGGCGCGCTGCAAGCCGGTTCGCTGACCACCACGTTCACGGCGTCCCAGGGACTGCTGCTGATGATCCCCAATCTGTACAAGATCGCTGGGGAACTGACTCCGATGTGTTTGCACGTGGCGGCGCGCACGATCGCCACCCACGCGCTGAGCATCTTCGGCGATCACTCCGACGTGATGGCGTGTCGCGGCACTGGCATGGCCATGTTGGCCTCAGCGTCGGTGCAAGAAGCTCAAGACATGGCGTGTATCGCGCAGGTGGCGTCCTTTGCCTCGCGGGTTCCGTTTTTGCACTTCTTTGACGGCTTCCGCACCTCTCACGAAGTGGCGACCATAGAGCCCCTGAGTGACGACCATCTGCGCAAAATGGTCGACGCCGACGCGATCCAAGCGCACCGCACTCGGGCACTTTCCCCGGACCGTCCGGTGTTGCGCGGCACGGCCCAGAACCCGGACGTCTTCTTCCAAGCGCGCGAAGCTTGCAATCCCTTCTACGACGCTTGTCCCGAAGCCGTGGTCAACAGCATGGACAAATTCGCCGAGGTGACGGGGCGAAAGTACCGGCCCTTCGACTACTTCGGGCATCCAGAAGCCGAGCGCGTGATCGTACTGATGGGCTCCGGCGCCGAGACTGCGCGCACAGTGGTGCAGCGGCAGGCCAAGGCAGGCGTGCGCGTGGGCGCTGTGGTCGTGCGGCTGTACCGTCCGTTTTCGCCGCAGCATCTCCTCGCGGTCTTGCCGGAGACGGTCAAGTCCATCGCCGTGCTCGATCGCACCAAGGAGCCCGGCTCCCTGGGCGAACCGCTGTTCCTGGATGTGCTGGCATGCCTGGCAGAGAGCGGAAGGCCGATGCCCAAGATCGTCGGCGGTCGCTTCGGACTGTCAAGCAAGGAGTTCACGCCCGCAATGGTGCGCGCGGTACTGACAGAGCTAGGCCACGAAAAGCCCAAGTCACGCTTCACGGTGGGCATCGTGGATGACGTTACCAAGCTTTCGCTGCCCATCGACGAAGAAGGTGACGCCGAACCGGTGCATCCGGATTTGTTCGAGGGTGTGTTTTGGGGGTTGGGTTCCGACGGCACCGTCGGCGCCAACAAGAGCTCCATCAAGATCATTGGGGAGCACACCGACCTGCATGCCCAAGGCTACTTTGTTTACGACTCAAAGAAGTCCGGCGCGGTCACCGTTTCGCATTTGCGATTCGGTCCGAAACCGATTGCCTCCCCGTATCTGATCGAACGCGCGGGCTTCGTGGCGTGTCATTTGGACACGCTGCTTGAGCAGTTCGACGTCTTGGCCTGTGCGCGCCACGGCGCCACTTTGTTGCTCAACAGCCCGCATTCGATGGCGAATCTGTGGCAACACCTGCCCCTTGAGGCCCAGCGGGCCATCATGGAAAAGCGTCTCGATTGCTGGTTTATCGATGCCACCAAGCTGGCCCAAGAAGCGGGCCTTGGACGGCGCATCAACACCGTGATGCAGGTGTGTTTCTTCGCGCTGTCTGGCGTGCTGCCTCGGGAGCAAGCGGTGGAGCTGATCAAAGAATCGATCAGGAAGTCCTATGGCAGCAAAGGCGACGAGATCGTGCAGCGCAACCTCGCGGCCGTCGACGCGACGCTGGCGGCGCTTACGCATTTTCACGTACCCAAGGCAACCAACGGCAAGCCCCGGCCCCCGGCCATCCCCAAAAACGCGCCGGACTTCATGCAACGCGTCACACGCGTGATCATGGAAGGCAAGGGCGACTTGCTTCCGGTCAGCGCGTTCCCGGTGGACGGCACGTGGCCCACGGGGACGAGCCGTTGGGAGCGACGCAACCTGGCAACGGAGATCCCCGTTTGGGATACGAAGCTGTGCATCCAGTGCAATAAGTGCGCGCTGGTCTGCCCGCACGCGGCCATTCGCGCCAAGGTGTATCCCGAAGCCGCATTGCAAGGCGCCCCGGACGGATTTGCGTCGACGCCATGGAAAACCGGCGAGCTCAAAGGCGAGATGTACAGCCTGCAGGTTGCGCCAGAGGACTGCACCGGTTGCGGGCTGTGCGTGGCGGTGTGTCCCGCAAAAGACAAGGCATCGCCTCGACACAAGGCCATCGACATGATGCCCCAAGCGCCCCTGCGAGTTGCCGAGGCAGTGCGCTACGACTTCTTCCTGCAGCTACCCGAAGTGGACGCCGACAAGCTGAAGCCGGATGTGAAGCACGTGCAGCTACTGCAGCCGCTATTCGAATCCTCCGGCGCCTGCTCCGGCTGCGGGGAAACGCCGTACATCAAGCTTTTGACCCAGCTATTCGGGGATCGACTGTTGATCGCGAACGCGACGGGCTGCTCGTCGATCTATGGCGGCAACCTGCCTACTACGCCGTACTCGACCAATGCCGACGGTCGTGGCCCTGCCTGGTCCAACTCGCTGTTTGAAGACAACGCCGAGTTCGGTTTTGGCATGCGCCTGTCTGTGGACGCGCAAGTGCAGCGCGCGCGCGGACTGCTCGAACAGCTTGCCCCCGGCCTTGACGCGGAGTTGGTGAGCGCGCTTTTGGCGTCTACGAACAACGACGCAGCGGAACTCCGAGCGCAACGACAGCGCGTCGAAGCCTTGCGCACCGCTCTCGGGGGACGGCCCGAGCCCGAGGCCCAAGCGCTCCATCACTTGGCGGACTACCTGGTGGAGAAGAGCGTCTGGATCGTCGGCGGCGACGGCTGGGCCTACGACATCGGCTTTGGCGGGCTCGACCACATCTTGGCCTCGGACAAGAACGTGAACGTCCTGGTGCTGGACACCGAAGTGTATTCGAACACCGGCGGTCAACAATCCAAGGCCACTCCCTTGGGCGCTGCGGCCAAATTCGCCAGCGCCGGCAAGGCCGTGCCCAAAAAGGATCTCGGCCTGGCGGCCATGAACTACGGGCATGTGTACGTGGCGCGGGTCGCTTTCGGCGCCAAGGACGCACAGACGCTGCGCGCATTCATCGACGCCGAAGCGTACCCCGGACCCTCGCTGATCATCGCGTACAGCCATTGCATCGCCCACGGTTACGACTTGGTGCACGGCGCGCGGCAGCAGAAGCTTGCGGTGGACTCCGGCGTGTGGCCTCTGTACCGCTTCGACCCAAGGCGCGTCGAAAAGGGACTGCCGCCCCTGGAGCTCGACAGCGGAGCGCCCAAGGCAAAGGTGGCCGAATACATGCGCGGGGAAACTCGCTTCCGCATGGTGGAGCGCATGGACCGCGATCGCTTTCAGATGCTGATGCGTCGCGCGCAACACGACGCCACCCGGCGCGTGGCGCTGTACGAACAACTGGCGCAACTCAGCGTGCCCAAGGAGGACTGACGTGGACCTGACGACAACGTATCTTGGGCTCGAACTCGAAAGCCCGATCGTGCTGGGCGCATCGCCTTTGGTGAACCACGTGAGCGCGGTCGAGCGCGCTGTGGAGGCCGGAGCTTCGGCAGTGGTGATGAAGTCGCTGTTCGAAGAACAGCTAGCTGCCGAACAGATGGCGACGTTGTCCGGCATGGAAACCCATGCGGACGCGTTTGCAGAAGCGCAGAGTTACCTGCCGGATCCCGATGCGTTTTCCCTGGGTCCCGAGGAGTATCTGGAGCAGATCCGCAAGATCAAAGAACGCGTGAGCGTGCCGGTGATCGCCTCTTTGAACGGCACCACGGCGCGGGGCTGGCTGCGCTACGCCCAACTGATGGAGGAGGCCGGCGCAGACGCGCTGGAGCTCAATGTTTATCAACTGGGGGCAGATCCCGATCAGAGCGCCGAGAGCATCGAGCGCACGATCTTGGACATGGTCGTGGCCGTGAAAGAAGCCACTCGGGTGCCAGTGGCGATCAAGCTGTCGCCGTACCACACGTCCTTTGCGCATTTTGCCAAGCGCTTGGACGGCGCGGGGGTGGACGGCTTCGTGCTGTTCAATCGCTTCTACCAACCGAACATCAACGTCGTGGAGCTCGAGATCGAGCAACACATCGAACTGTCGACGCCCGCAGATCTGTTGCTGCGCCTGCGCTGGCTGGCGATCTTGCGCGGCAAGGTGCGCGGTTCTTTGGCAGCAAGTGGCGGCGTGCACAGCGGCCAAGACGCGGTCAAAGCCATCATGGCAGGCGCCGACACGGTGCAAATGGTGTCGGCGGTATTGAAGAACGGCCCGGACCATTTTCGCGTCGTGAAACGCGAACTGACAGAGTTCTTGCAAGAGCATGAATACGAAAGCCTGTCGGTCATGCGGGGCAATATGAGCCTGGACAACTGCCCGGATCCCCGCGCCTACGAACGCGCCAACTACGTGCAGCTGCTGCAGAGCTGGCAGCTGCCCATTGGGCTGACGCGCTGAGCGTCGGACGGCTCTTTCCGGATCTGTGCCACGCCGGCGGCTGAGCCAAAGGCGCAGACCCGCCTGATTTCGCAGGATCCGCGGCGATCTGAGACGGCACGCATCCTGCTCAGGGGCGCATATGCGCGCCCACCCTGTGTCACGCCTGCTGGCCGCGGCTTTCGCCGTCGGTTGGGCTAGCGTCGGGGCCGCCGCGGAGTCCGGCGCTGCCCGAGTGTCCCTGGGTTGGAGCGCGCCGGCGGGCTGTCCGGATCGGGAGCAGGTGCTCGCGGAAACCCTGAAACTACTTGGCGACGCGCCGGCGGGGCGCCCCCTGGTCGCGCGGGGTGCCGTCAGCCAAAGCGAGGAGGGGTTCGTGCTGGTGCTGGCCACGGAGCTGAACGGCAGCCACGGCACTCGCCACCTGCAGGCGGCGCGCTGCGCCGATCTGGCGCAGCCTGCGGCCTTGGTGCTTGCCCTCGCGATCGACCCCGACGCGCTGTCGCGGATCGCCGAGTCGAAGCCGGACTCCGCCGCGGCGACGCCTGCAGCGGGCAGCGTCAGTTCGGCGGTCGGGTCGTTGCCACCGATAGAGAATGCACCTTCCCCGCTTCCGCCGCCGACGGCAGCGCCGGAACCCACCGCGAAACCTGGAGCGAGCAGAAAGGCGTCGGTCAACACCGAGCAGAGCGCTGCGGCTGGCGCCGATCCGAGACTGGATGCCCCGCCTCAGGACGATGGTCCGACACGAGCCTCGGATCTCTTCGTGCGCGTGGGCGCCGGCGGCGCGGTGGACGTCGGCACGCTGCCGGTCGCGGCGTTTGGTGGGGTTTTCACCGTGGCCGGGCACTACGCGCGCTTCGAGCTCGAGGCCCGCGGCGCGCTCTACGGCGACCAAACCAAGGCCGTTGGACAAAGCGCAGGCGGCGAACTCGCCCTGGTCTCAGGCGGGCTCGGCGCCTGTTATCGCGTCCTCGACGTTGGCAACGTCGCGCCCTGCGCCGGCGCCGAGGGCAGTCGCTTGAGCGGAAAGGGTGTTGGCGTCTCGGACCCTGGGAGCGGGGCTGTGTGGATTTGGTCGGGTGTTTTGGGGGCGCGAGCCGCGCACCCGCTCACGGACACGCTTGCCCTTTGGGTGCGCGTCGACGCCCAAATCGCGCTGAATCAGCCGAGATTCGTGCTGGAAAACGTGGGAGCGGTGCACGAGCCCGGGCGCTTGAGCGGGCGCGGAGCTTTGGGCGCCGAGGTGCGCTTTCCATGACGGATCGGGCCTTGGGCGGACACTTAGGGGGCATGCTGGCTGCGCTCACCGACACGGCCCCGCCCGGGCTCGGCTTGACCGAGCGCGCGGCGCCCGCAGTCACGCCAGCGCCGACGCTGTGCTTTGAAACGGTGTACGAACAGCATTTCGACTTCGTATGGCGCAGCCTGCGACGGCTCGGGGTGCGCGACGCGCTGATCGACGACGCCGCCCAAGACGTATTCGTGGTGGTGCACAAGCGTCTCGGTGACTTCGAAGGGCGCTCCAGCGTCAAGACCTGGCTCTTCGGCGTGGCGCTGCGCGTGGCGCGCAACTATCGGCGCACATCACAGCGACGCGACGCCGAGGCACTTCCCGAGACGGTCGCAGACACCCACAGCCCCGGTCCCCACGAAGCCACGGCGCAGGCGGAGGCGGTGCGCACGCTGCACGCGTTGCTTGATAGCTTGAGCGACGATCGCCGCGCGGTATTCGTGATGATGGAGCTCGAGCAGATGAGCGCGCCGGAAGTCGCCGACGCCCTGGGCGTGAATCTGAATACAGTGTACTCGCGACTGCGCAAAGCGCGCAGCGAGTTTGAAACGGCGCTAACGCGTCACCGCGCACGGAGCGTACGACCATGAATGATCTGGGACCCGACGCACGCGCGTTGATTGACCTGGCCCGGGCTGGTGACGCGCCGAGTATCGAAGATCGCCGGCGCGTACGACGCGCGGTGATGGCGGCGGTCAGCACAGGCGTGGGCGCTGGGGGTCTGACGGCCGCCGCGGGCGCCAAAGCCGCGCTAAAAAGCGCGGGCGTCGCAGGAGCAAGCGCCGGCGCGGCGGGCGCGGCCGGAACGGTCGCGGCGGGGGCCCTGGGCAGTAGCGCAGCCAAGATCTCCGCGTGGCTTGTGGTCGGAGGCGCGCTGGGTCTCGGCGTTGCCGTGCCCGTGATCCAGAGCCAGAGCGCGCAGGCGCCACCCGCGGCAGCGCCGACGATGCCAACGCAGGCTTCGCCACAGGCAAGGCCCCCGGCGCCGCAGCCGCAGTCCGCCGAGACTCAGGCGCTCGGCACGGCAACCACGGCCGGCGAAGCGCCAGCGCGTGCAGCAGGCGCGGCTTTGCATGAGCCCAGCGCGGCGCCGAAAGCGCGCTCGCAGGCGACGCCGCACGCCCGCACGTCCGGCGCAGGACTCGCGGCGGCCTTTTTGGCGGCGCACCCAAGCT
>CBDUPW010000246.1:0-10676 GCA_965369205.1 uncultured Polyangiaceae bacterium
CATCCTGTTGATTGGCATCGTGGTCGTGGTGGCAAAGCAAATGAAGCCGTCGACCGAGGAAGACCAGCCCCTCACGAATCCGTTCACCAGCACCTCGGGTCAGACCACGATCGCGCCGCAGATCGACACCGCCGCGACCGCAGGCAGCGGCGCTCCGGAAGCCACCGGGACGGGCGAAACTCCGGACACGACGCCAAAGCCGAAGCCGACGCCGACCCCGACGCCCAAACCGACGCCCAAACCGACTGCCGACGGCTGTCAGGCATGTATTTCCGCAGCCCAGTCCGGCAACATTCCGGGCGCGGCAGCAGCGATGCGCAACTGTTCCGATCCTGCCCTGAAGTCGACGTGCCAGAAGCGGGCGCGTGGCAACGCCGCGCGGGCCGCACAAAGCGCAGCGCGCAACGGCAACTGCGCCCAAGCCAAGGCGATCCAGAACGCTGCGCGCAGCATGGGCGCCGGCTCAGGCGCGTTGGAATCCGCGCTGACAGGCACTTCCTGCAAGTAGCGCAGTTGGGACCCCGACTTTCAGTTGGGACCCCGACTTCGGGCAAGGTGGGTCGCGCCCCATGCACCCGCTCGAGATGCGCGCGCCACGGCCGCCCCACCGCCACGACCCAAAGAAACCGCTTCCCCCGCGCTCGGCGTTGCGATGGGTCTTCCGACCGCATTCGGCCTCGGGGATCCCAACCTTGGTCCGGCGGGAACCCTCTGAATCCCTTGTGCGACCGGCCGCTTGGCCGATCTGATATAACTTAGTGTTTTCAGTCTGATACACGATTTGGGGGGCTCAGGTGCGCGAGTGTGTGCTTGACCGACCCAAGCAACGGGGTCTAGCCTTGAGGTCGCTCTGAGGGGAGCTCCAGCACTTAGCCTTCGTCACATTGCGGTCGACGACAAATCGCGGGAAAGACTGTCCACCTCGAGGAAAAAATGCACATGAAGTCCAGGATGACCTGGCCCGAACTCTGCGATGCGGAGGAACTCAAGGGCAAATGGGTAGCACTCGACAACTGCCGCTACGACAACGCCACGCTCCAAGCGACCGAGGGCGATGTCGTGGATTGGGACGAGGAGTTGGTCGAGCTTTGCAGCCGACTGCGCGAATTAGGGCGCACTTCTTGCGCTATTCTGTTCTGTGAGGACGACATGATCGTCCAGGCTCGCCATTCTGGCCCGCGTTCCGTGGGCTCGCGCAGCGGCGCGGCGCGTTAACGCCTATTTTACCGTTGGTTTCAGCAACGCCTTACCGTCTTTGATCACCACGTCGAAGTCGATTTTGCGATTTCCGTGCTTCTGGCGCAGCTGTGCTTCGGTCGCCCGCAGGCTCCGAGCTAGCCCGTCCACGCTGACAGACTTCGCATCGTTGGTTTGACGCTTCGCGTCGACGAGCCGGGCGTGGATTTCGCGCACTCGCTGGTCGCTGACCGCTGCGTCCGCGGCCGCTGCCCGCGCTGGAGGCCGTTGAGGCGCCGGGGGTCGGGCCGGCGCGGCGGGTCGAGCCAGGGGCGGCCGCGCGGCCCGTGCCGGCGCCGGGGGAGGCAGGCGCGGTGCACCAGGTCCCGAGGGCGGAGCGACGCCAGGGCGTGTGGCAGCTGCAGCGCGTGTTGCCGGAGGCGGAGGGCGACCCATGCCCGGGCCGGTGCCGACACCAGGCTTGGTAGCGACGGCCGGCGCACGGGATGCCGAGGCCTGGGACGGCACTGCTGCGGGTCGATGCACGCCTCCGGGGGGAGGGCCGGGTTGGGTTGCCGGACGGACGGGTTTGGGTGGGGTCCGCTGCGCTAGCGTCGCCGGCGATTTTGGCTCTGGGCGTTCTTGCGCCGTGGGCCGGGCGCGTCCGGTGCCCCCCAATCCATCGAGGCCGAAATCTAGACTCAGCTTGCCGAGCTTCTTGGCGGGTTCTCTTTGCGGCTGACGGGAAGAAGCAGGAGGCTGCTCTGGTGCCGCTGCGCTCGTCTTGCTGCGCTGCGCTTCGGCCTTTCCCGCAAAGACGTCGTCTAGTGCCTTCATCGCGTTGTCGAGGGCGCTTTGCGGTTGGTCCATCAGCGCAGCCATGTCGTCTTCCGCGCTGCGCTTTGCGTCTTGGGCCCGCTCGCGTTCCGCGGCGGCTTCCTCGCCCTTGGCGAACATGCCCAGACGTTTGCGCGCTGCGATGGTCAGTGGGCCCGTCATGCCGGAGCGCTTTTCGGCCTTGATCAGGTGGCGGCGGTAGGTTCCATTCTCGATTTCTCGACAAATGCGCTGCCAGTACTGCTGGTAGGTGTTGTAGCGCATGACGATGGTCTGCAACTTGAACCGCTTCGCGGTGTTGCGGAACTTCATGCGGCGCAGGGTCCAAATGCGTCTGTCGACGTCTTTGCGGGCGATGTTGGGTTCGATCTTCTCGATGCCGAGAAAATACTGCTCGTACAGCGACCGCAACCGTTCCAGGCGTGTCTCGAGCTCATCGAGCTCCTGATCAATGTCTGGTTCGGCCTCGTTCACACTGCTCACTTCCCAGGCAAAGGCGCGATCTTGAGATTGTCGAAACAGACGGGAACTTCCCAGTTGTTGAACCCCATATGTTCATGCCCCGCGCCTTTCATGGGTTTGGGATCGGGGTAAGTGAGGATTTCGATGTCATCCACAAACCAACGAACGGTCTTTCCATCGATCCGTTCAATTTTGAAGTGGTAGCTGCGATTGGGCTCCACCTTGCGGGCGCGAACGTCCTGATTGTCCGGATCGATGCGCACCTCGGGCCGGTCCTTGGCGTGCTCGTCGATGCGGGCCAGGACGTGAAACTGATTCTTCCAGCCGCCGAAAATCACCACGTAGCTGGTGGCGTTCGTGTAGGAAACGCCCGTCGCGTGGCTGCGCCCGTCTCCCCACACTTCGAGCTTGATGTCGCCGTCCGCGGAAGCGCTGGTGGCGTCGAGCTCGATGCGTGCGTTGGTGGGCAAGCGGCGTTTCAACCATACGCCGTGGTTGCGCGCCCCGCGGCCGCAGAGCTTGCCGTCGGTGATGCGCCACACGTTTGAGGTGGTGCGCCAGTCGTCGCCCAGCTCCTGCCGGTCGAAGAAGTCCTGGAAGGGCGCGGTGAGCAGCGCGTCGTCCTTCGCGGGCGCGGCGGCACTCGGCGTGGGTGCCGTCGACCCACTGGCCGCGGGGCTTGCCGCCGGTGGAGCCACGGGCGTGGGGGGAGGTGGCGGCGGAGCCGGCGGAATGGGCGTCGGCGCGGGGGCCTGTTTTCCCTTTTCCTTTGCCGCTTCGTCGGGTACGCATCCCGCGATTGCCAAGGCGAGCACTGAAGTTAGGGCCAGTTTGAGCACCTGGGCATGCTAACTCATCGCGCCCGAGTCGGCATCCGCCTCGGAGCGATGCGGAGATTTGAGCCTGCGCTATAAAGGCCGCGCCCCATGCACCCCATCTTGTTTAGCATCCCCCTGCCGGGCTGGACGATCCCCCTGTTCCCCGCGCTGCTTGCGCTGGCGGCGGTCGGCGTCTTGCTCGGGCTCTTTGGCTATCGCAAGCGCGCGACCGACCTGCTCGTCATCGGCGCGGCGGCAGCCGTCGGCGCTGGCTTTGCCGCCTTCAACTTCCGTGGCGAGGTCTACACCCTCACGCCGCTGCCCGTGTATTCCTACGGCGCGATGCTGTGCCTGTCCATTATCGTGGGCTGGTATCTGACCCTCGGCTTGGCCAGCAAAGATGGTTTGCCCCGAGAGGTGATGGCCAATTGCTACTTCGTCACCGCCGTCGCGGCGCTGATCGGCGCGCGTCTACTGTATGTGGTGACGAACATGGACGAGTTCTCGTCCTTCAACGACCTGTTCGCGCTGCGCCGTGGTGGCTTGGTTGCCTACGGCGGATTCTTGGGGGGCTTCCTTGGCTCTTGGGGCTTTCTGCACCGGCACCGCATCCGGTTGCTGCCCTGGGCGGATGTTGCCGTGCCGAGTTTGGCCGCGGGTCTCGTGATCACACGGCTGGGTTGCTACCTGTACGGATGTGATTTCGGTAAACCGCTCTCGGATTCGGCGCCGAGTTGGCTCAAGACCATCGGCACGTTTCCAAAGTGGGCCGACGGCACTGCGCTTGAAGGAACGGGTTCTCCCGCGTGGATCCAGCACGTCAATCAGCGTGGGCTTTCTGCGGACACCACCGCGTCGCTGCCGGTGCATCCCACGCAGCTGTACGAAGTCGGCGCGGGGCTGCTGTTGCTCGCACTGGTATTCGCCGCAAGAAAGCACCAGCGCTTCCGTGGCCAAGTCTTCCTGGCCTTCACCGCAGGCTACGGCGCGCTGCGCTTCGCTCTAGAAGTGCTACGGGATGATCTGGAGCGCGGCACTTTTGGGCCATACTTGGGCGAACACGTCGTGTTGCCCGGGACAGCGCTCGCATTTGGTCTCGCTTTTGCGTTTGGTCCAGCGCGTTCCATCGCAAAAGACACGCCGCGACGCATCGCGCAGGTTGCCGCGCTGCTGCCGGCACCGGTGCTCTTCTTTCTGCTCAAGCCGGCCAGCTTCGCCCAGGGCACCGCGGTGCAGCTGTCGACGTCTCAGTGGATCGGCCTCAGCACTGGAGTAGCGGCCGCCTTGGTCTGGGGCGCTCTGTTCGAGGTCGCCAAGAAGAACCCCGAGGCTGCCATGGCGCTCGGCGAGGGGGCGACGGACTACGACGAAGACGACGAAGACGACGAAGACGACGAAGACGCTGGTGAACGTTCCAAGCGAGAGGAACTCAAGCCGTCCAAGAAGACCCCGCGCTCCAAGGGCTCCAAGATCTCCGAGGATGACGCGGCCGACGACGACGCAGACGCCGACGCCGACGCCGACGACGCAGACGCCGACGACGCAGACGCCGACGCCGACGACGCAGACGCCGACGACGCAGACGCAGACGCAGACGACGAGCATTCGGACGTACGCCCTGTGTCCCAGCGGAAGTCCGATAGCGAGATCAAGGCGGGCCAAGCCAGCGGGTCGCCCAATGCCAGCGGGTCGCCTAAAGCGAGCGGGTCGCCCAAAGCCAGCGGGTCGCCCAAAGCCAGCGGGTCGCCCAAAGCCAGCGGGTCGCCCAAGTCTGCGAAGAAGAAGAAGAAGAAAACGGGCGCGAAGCGACGCAGCTGAGCCCTCCTCGCGGTGGGGTCCGCTTTGGCAGGCGAAAAGCCCGGGAGCTTTCCTTCAGTCGGACTTGCGGGGCACGCGCAGTCTGCTGGGCTCTTCGCCGTGCACTTCTAGCTGCACGGCCGCTTTCGTGATGTCGCACAACGCCCAGGCTGCGGCAGGCCGCCCTGGCGCGTCGTCATCCAGATTCTCCGTCAGACTCTGCAGCGTGACAAAGGGGACCTGCTCGAAGACCTCGGCGTAGTTCCAGTGCGCGTGCCCGTTGAATACGCACAACACCTTCTCGCTTCGGGTCAGAATGTTGCGTAGCTCCCGGCGCTCCGCGACTCGACAAATGTGCGGCGCCTTCTCGAACCAGCGATTGCCGCGCAGGTCCATTTCGCCGGCGGGATGGTGCATCAGCACGACGACTGGATGGGGCGAGTCTCGCAACACAGCTGCGACCCAGTCCAGCTGCGCTTGGGGAAGGCGCACACAGACGTCCTTGGTCTCGAGGGTGTTCAGCACGACGAAGCGTAGGTCGCCGATGTCTTCGAAATAGTGCAGCGCGCCGTCACGGCCCCAAAGCCCAGCCAAGTCGGCATCGCTCAGAAAGATTTGGTCGTGGTTGCCTGCGACGTGCAGCACCGGCAACTCGCTTCCCTCAAGCAAGCTCGTGAACTCAGCGTAGCGTGCGTGATCCGCTTCCCGGGATTCGTCTTCGACGACGTCGCCTAGGTTCACGATCAGCTCGGCGCCCGCAGCGCGCGCCGCACGGACGAACTCGGCAGTCAGATCTGCCGCCCGATGTGACAGCTTTCGGAGTTTGCCGTCGAAGTAGGCGAGAGGCCCAAAATGCACGTCTGTGACCAGAGCGATGCGCACGCAGCTGTCGATCTACCACGGGGGCGGACCCGGTCCAGCCCGCGGCATCTAGAGGTCAACTACAAATACTCAACGATTCTAAGCGGTTATGGCACCGGTCAGCGACTCAGCGCGCGGGCCGGCGCTCGCCGCCGGGCAGAGAAATTGACGCCCTGGACCACCCACGCCGTCTAAAGGTAGCCTTCCGCCCGCACACCACGTGCATTTGTCGCGTAAGCGCGAGGCGCCTATCCGCGTTGAGAAACTAGAACGAATCATTGGAGTTGCGAGTCATGCGAAGTTTGATCCTTGGTGTCGTAGGTTGCCTGGTGTTGACGACGGTTGTCGGCTGCAAGAAGAAGGATGAGGGCCAAGACGCCCAGTACCAGCAGGCTGGCTACCAGCAGCAGCCCGGTGGGTATCAGCAGCAGCCCGGTGGGTATCAGCAGCAGCCCGGTGGGTATCAGCAGCAGCCCGGCGGCTATCAGCAGCAGCCCGGGCCGCAGCCCACGGCTCAGCCAACGGCTGCCCCGATGCCCGGAACGCCGCCCGCCGGTGGTGGCGCTGCAACGCCGATGGACCCGTCTCTGGGCGCAGCCGCGACGCAGATCCTGAACCAAATGGCCACCGCAGAGGCCATGCCCGGTGCCAAGCCCGTTGGCTCGGCGCTGGTGGGCAACTTCCAGCAGGGCCAGACCCTCGAAACCCAAATCCAGCTCAACGCCGGCAAGTGCTACACGGTGGTTGCGTCGGGCCTGCCGCCAATCTCAGAAGTGAACGTCAAGTTCGTTGCCGTCACGCCGATCCCCGGATCCGCGATGGTGTTGGCGCAGGACCAGGGCACCGGTCCCCAAGCGGTGCTCGGCAAGAAGCCGAACTGCTACAAGAACCCCGCGCCCTTCGGCCTGCCCGTCAAGATGGTGGTCGAGGTTGCGGGCGGCGCTGGCATCGCCGCAGCCCAGCTCTACGAGAAGTAAAGCGTCGCGCTTTGCACAGCAGGTGCGCGGCCCGTGGACTCACACGGCGCCGCGCACGCTTTGTATTGGCGACCTTCGAGGTGTCGGGAGGTCCCGAAACCGTGACTCAGGCGCACGGTTCCCGAAAGTTGCGTGGCCGCGGGCGCGCCATACCCAACTGAGCAGATTCTGCTCAACTCCTGAATTGTCGTTGCCAAACGGGCACTTCGCCAACCGGCGCGACGCTGACACGTCGCCTTTCTCGCGCAGCGGGCTCCAGAACTCGGACGTTCAATTCTACGCGTGCCGCGAGTAGAGTCGCCACCATGTGGCCTCGCTATCTCGTTGCGATGTTCTTGATTTCTTGGCTTGCCTCTTGCGGTGCAACAAAGAAGCAGCTGATCGAACGTGCCTCCTTCGACTTCAACTGCCCACCTGAGCACATCCAGGTCATCAAGCTCGACAGCAAGACCCGTGGCGTCACGGCGTGCGGACAGCAAGCGACCTACGTCCAGATGTGCGACGGCTCGTCCTGCACCTGGGTGCTGAACAGCAATTCGAGCCCCGTCGGCCGGCCGCCAATGCCGCCATCAGGACCGCAACCGATGCTCCTTCCTGGGCCGCAACCCCAACCACTCCCGCCCCCGGCAACGCAACCAATGCCAGCGCCTCCCGGCTGATAACCTCGCCCGTACCTGCCTTAGCTCGGACAATGCGGACTTCGGAACGAAACCGCGCCTCGGCTCAGCGTGCGAATGAGCCTCGCCGGCGGTCGGTCTACCCGGCACTATGCGCGCGCGTGCGACTGGAAGCGGCGCCGCAAGAAGAGGCCGCCGAGCATGAAGCAAAGCAGTGCGCTGCTTCTGGACGCACCGCGACGGTCCAACCTGCAGCCGCAGCCAGAGGCATCGTCGGACTTGGCTCCTGCAAACCCGGCCTGGCCGCCAGACGCGGCTGCGGCGTCTGGACCGTTCCCGCCGTCGCCGCCGTCCGTACTCGATTGCCCGCCACTGCCACCACTCGTGACTCCACCGCAACTCACCGCGTGGTCTGAGAAGCGGGAATGCGAGTCACCCGTGCACCGCGCAAAGCGAAGCTTCAGGTCAACTGGCTCTTTCGTATTCCGAGGTAGGCGCCGATCCCGGCACCGACTCCCGCGACTCCTGGAAAAAGCTCGATTCCAACGAAATGAAGCGCGAGTGCCGCGGTACCCACGAGGACCCCGCCACCGAAAGAGTACAGAAGAACGTTCTTGACGAATTGCTTGCTTTGGCTTGCGATCAGTTGGTCCGCAGCATCCAAGGCGTGGGATAGGTGTCCCACGACGGTGTCCTCGAGGCCTTTCGCTTCCTTGTCCCAAAACGCCCGCTCGCCCAACGCGACTGCTTGTCCGGTCGTGTTGATCTCAAAGCGATAGAAGAAGCTGCCCGGCTCTAAGGTCTCGAAACGGACCGTGACCGCCCACTTCTTGGGCGTGAAACCTGTAAGTGACCCGAAAAGAGATCCGCGCTTGAACTCATTCGGATCGGGCGTCGCGCGATACCCACGGGACGCCAAGAACCGAAGGACGCGCGCGCGGACTTCTGCCTCAGAATCGTCGGAATTGACCCTATTTGTGAGCTCAATCGTTGGCATTTGCGGCCTCCCCTGGCAATTGGACGCCTACAAAATACAGACCTGACAGCGCGACGACAAGCAAGGTGGGCTCAGCCGAACTGTCGTGGGCGCCTGCCAACGGTGCCACGCACGGCGCGAATGCGATGACGGTGTCTTCACCCGGGGCCGCTATCCGACCGTGCACTCTCAAGCTCAGTCTTGAGCTCCAACAACATGCCATGAAACCCATCGCATACGAGTGGACGCACGAGTTTCGTGAGCGTGTTTCCCACCAGGGGCAAACCGACCCGGAAGCGGGTGACCCAGTGGACTTCGGTGCCTTGGCCCCGCGGGATGAGTTCAATCCGACCCAATTCGTGCTCGAGAGGCACGCTGCATTCGACTACCCGGTACTCCATCACGTGGGGCGGCTCGAACTCGACGATGTCTTCGACAAACCGCAAACGCCCTAAGTAGACCTCGCGTCTCGCCCCCACGCCGTTGGGATCTTCGGTTCCCCTTCGAAGCAGCCGTGCTGACCGAACTCCACGACGGCGTGCCAGACCTGCATGATCCGTGAGCGCCGCCCATACCCGGTCCGCCGGCGCATGAATGTAGGATTTGATCACCGCTGTCTGCATTTTTCGCCTCCAGGGAGTCCGAGAGCCTGGGCCCAAGGGTATCGCGGGCAAGCCACTTCGCGGGTGGCGAACCTACGCTTGTTGCCATCGCCGCGGAAAAGGGACTTGAGTTTGAGCAACTTGTCCTGCCGCGACCGGAGCCGCTCGCGTGTTGGGCTGGTATCCTCGGACAGATGCCGCAACGGATTGCCATCATCGGCGGGGGGATCGCAGGGCTGACTGCGGCACACTTCCTCAGTCGGTCGCACGACGTCACCCTCTTCGAGAAGACAGAGCGCATCGGAGGGAACGCCTACACATACACGACCCACGACGGCTACGAGGTGGATCTCGCTGTGGCGGCGTTTGGGCGAGCCGGTTACCCCAACTTCTACCGGCTCATCGACGAGCTTGGTGTCAGAAGTCAGCGCTCGCCGGGCGCGTTCGCGAGCCTGCGCGACCTCGACACCGGAAAAGGGCTGTACGTAACGCCTTGGAGCCTGAAAGGCTTGATGGCGCAACGCTTCGAGTTCTTCCATCCAAAGCACTTGGCATCTTTCGCGGGCCTTTACATCGGCGTGCGCCGACTGATGGGGCTGCTCGAGGAGGGCAAGCTGCGAGGCGTTACTCTGGCTCGCGCGATCGACCAGGTGCCCATGATCTGGGGCGACGGTCGGCGCATGCTGCTCGCGGTCCTGTGTTTGATGTCATCCATGAGCGGCGCGGAGGTGCTCGAAGGACCGGCGGAGTTTTTCATGAGCAAACTTCGAACTCACAACGATGTGTTGTCGCCCCGTGCTCCGTATTCAGTACGCTGCATGGCGCGGCAGACCGCGAGTTATGTGAATGCTCTGGCGCGGGGGTTTCGTGACAAGATCGTGCTCCGAGCTGACCTGCGTCGCGTGCTGCGCGATGAAGGCGAGGTCACCATCATTGACGGCGCGGGAGAGCGGCGACCATTCGATCAGGTCGTCTTTGCGTGCCACCCCGACCAAGCGCTCGCGTTGCTCGATGCGCCCATGGCAGAAGAACGGGAACTACTGGGCGCCTGGCGCTACAAGGCCGGCAGGATCGTGCTGCATCGAGACCAATCGGCGTTTCCCACCCGCGAGCTTACCCAAGCGTTCACATTCCTGTACCGGGAGTCCGCGGGCGGCTTCGAGACCTCCGTCTCCGGAGCACTGTGGCGCCTGCCCGGTGTCGCCAATGACTGCCCATACCTCTGCACCCAGCACGCGAACTTTCCCATTGATGACCGGCTGGTCGAATTCGAGACCGTGCTTCGGACTCCAATTTTTGACTTTGCCTCTTTCGAAACCCGAAAGCGACTGCCTGAGCTAAACGGACGCAAACGAACGTACTACTGCGGCAGTTACTTCGGGCATGGACTGCACGAGGACGCCGTCAAGTCTGCCATCGATGTTGCGACCATGCTGGGCGCCGGCTGGATCCCCAAGGGGCCCACAGCTGATCGAATTCGAGGGTAACAGCTGAACTCACCGCACTCCCGAGCCAAGGTGCCCGTGGACTCACACGGCGCCGCGCACACGCGT
>CBDUPW010000247.1:0-10672 GCA_965369205.1 uncultured Polyangiaceae bacterium
CCCGGCATGCAAGCTGGCCGTGGGCAGCGTCGGGATCGCGAGCGTATCGTGCTCGTACTCGCGCGCAATGCCCACCACCGTGAGCTCGAACTGCGCGCGCAGATCGAGCTGCGCCAATGTCTTGCCGACGACGGCCGCGTCGCGCGGGACCTGCAATCGATGCAGCTGACCACCAAGCCCATATTCGCGGACAATGTCGCGCATCACGGCGCTGGGCGGCAGCGAGTCGCGGGTCGTCTGTTGTGCCGCGCCTCCGGGCAGCATGCGTTTGCCGATCAGCGCCATGAACGCGACGCCAACGCCAAGCAAGATCACGCCCGGTGGTGTGAAGGTGAAGAAGCGAAAGGGCTCCAGCCCTTGGCTGCGCAGCTGGTCGGAAACCACGATATTGGGCGGCGTGCCAATGAGCGTCAGTAGACCGCCGAGCAGCGACGCGAACGCCATGGGCATGAGCAGCCGCGCGGGAGAGATACGCGCGCGATGCGCAAGAGTACCCACTACGGGCAGCAGCACTGCGACCGTACCCGTGGAACTCATGAACGCCGAGAGCAGCGCCGTCGCCAGCATGATGACCACGATGAGACGCGTTTCGTTCGTACCTGCCAGGGCGCCCAATTTGCCGCCGAGCCAGTCCGCAACGCCGGTCGCGCTGAGGGCGCCGCCGACCACGAACAGTCCGGCGATCATCAGCACGATGGGATTGGAAAAGCCCTGCACGCCCTCTTTGGGCGTGAGCACGCCCGTGAGCAACAGCACGAGCAGCGACATCAGGGCCACGACGTCGAGGCGCAGGCGATCGCTGACAAACAGCGCGATGGTGCCGGCTAGGGTGGCAAAAACGATGAGCGCGTCCTGAGTCATGGCATTCGCGAGCTGGGATCCCCCGCTGCTTACAACGTTTCTTCGAGTCGCGTTGTCGTTCCGCGAAAAAAGGTCTTGGGGCCTCGAAACCTGACGCTCTTTGCAGTGCCTCTGGGGCGTGCTTGGGTCACAGCCCTTTTACAACCCTGAAGGGCAGGACCGCTGGATTCGCTGATCCGCGGCGCACTCTGAGCAAGCGTTGCAATCGGCCCATGACCGTGGCACCCCAGTGCCCGTGAAACTGCGAACCACGATACTTTTCGGCAGCCTGATCCTCACCACCCTGTCCTGCGAAGACAAGCCGGCCGCCGGTGGCGCCACGCCAAGCTCAGCCGCGCCCTCGGCTTCAACAGTCGGCTTGCCGCCCGTGCCTGACGAGGCTCCAACGGTATCCTTCAAGGCGGTGGCCGAGACTGTCGGCGACCACCAGGTGCTGCGCTACAAGGTGCCGGGCTTCGACACGCTAGCTCCGAAGCAGAAAGAGCTCGCCTACTACCTGTACAAGGCGGCGATCTCGGGTCGGGACATCACTTACGATCAGAACTTCGCCTTCAATCTGTTGGTGCGCCGTAGCATGGAAGCGATCCTGCAAAGCTACGCGGCCAAGGACTCAGATGAGTACAAAGCCGCGCTCGTATACACCAAACAAGTCTGGCTCAACAACGGCATCCACCACGACTACTCCAGCGCGAAGATCGAGCCCGGCTTCGACAAGGACGCACTTGCCAAGCTGATCCAAGGCGCCGACGCGAAGCTACTACCGCTGGACCCGTGGCCTGGCAGCGAAGACAAGCTCACGCCCGAGACCTTGACCGAGAAGCTCACCACGATCCTATTTGACGAAAAGCAGTACGCCACGCGGGTCAGCCGCAAAGCAGGCGCCGATGTGGTCAAGGCGTCCGCCAACAACTTCTATGGCGATGTCAGCCAAAAGGAAGTGGAAGGCTTCTACAAGAAGCTGAAGGACCCGAAAGACACGCGGCCGATCAGCCACGGACTCAACTCCAAGCTGGTGAAAGAAGACGGCAAGCTGGTCGAGAAAGTATGGAAAGTCGGCGGCATGTACTCGCCCGCCATCGAGAAGATGGTGCACTGGCTGGAGAAGGCCGTCGGCGTTGCGGAAAACGACCGACAGAGGGCGGCGCTGGAACTCCTGGTCAAGTATTACAAGAGCGGGGACCTCAAGGACTTCGACGACTACAGCGTGGCCTGGGTCAAAGACACGGAGTCACGCATCGACGTGGTCAACGGCTTCATCGAGACCTATGGCGATCCACTGGGCTACCGCGCCACCTACGAGTCCGTGGTGAGCCTGAAGGACATGGTGCGCTCCAAGCGCATCGCGACCATCGGCGACGCCGCCCAGTGGTTCGAAGACAATTCGCCGATCGCGCCAGAGCACAAGAAGAAGAAGGTCGTCGGCATCTCCGCCAAGGTGATCACCGTGATCGTGGAAAGCGGCGACGCTGCGCCCACCACACCCATCGGTATCAACCTGCCGAACGCCGACTGGATCCGAAAAGAGGCCGGCTCCAAGTCGGTGTTCCTAGGCAACATCGTGGACGCCTACGACGAAGCCTCCAAAGACAGCGGCGTGCTCAATGAGTTCGCGTTCTCCCCGGAGGAGATCAAGCTTGCAAAAGAGCACGGCACCGAAGGGCAGAACCTCAAGGTGGACATGCACGAAGTGATCGGGCACGCCTCGGGGCAGCTGGAAGAGGGCGTCTCCGGTGAGGCGCTGAAGAACTACGGCTCGGCCCTGGAAGAGGCGCGCGCAGATCTAGTCGGTCTTTACTACGTCATGGACAAGAAGCTGATGGACCTGGGCGTGATGAAGTCCATGGACGTGGGCAAGGCCGCCTACGACAGCTACGTGCGCAACGGCCTCTTGGTGCAGCTGGCGCGGATCAAGAAAGGCGCGAGCATCGAGCAGTCCCATATGCGCAATCGCGCCATGATCTGCTGGTGGGCCTACGAAAAGGGCAAGGAGAAGAACGTCATCGAGAAGGTCGAAAAGGACGGCAAGACCTACTTCGTGATCCGCGACTACGAGGCACTGCGCGCGCTGTGGGGCGAGCTGCTCAAGGAAGTGCAGCGCATCAAGAGCAAGGGCGACCTTCCCGCCGGCAAGAAGCTGATCGAAGACTACGGCGTGAAGGTCGACGAGAAGCTGCATGCCGAGGTGCTTGAGCGCTATGGCAAATTGCCGGCAAAGCCGTTTTCCGGCTTCATCCAGCCCAAGCTGGTGGCAACGGAAAAGGACGGTCAGATCATGGGCGTGAAGCTGGAATACCCCGACGACTTTGCAACGCAGATGCTGGAGTACGCCAAAGACTACTCCTATTTACCGACCTACAACTGAGACCGAAAGCGAGTCCCGACGCTGTGCTTCGAGACCCGCGCTGGCGACTGCCCAGTCGTTTCTTGGGCGACGCACCGCTCGCCTACTGCAGGGAGCCTTGGAGCCGGGCGAATAGCGGCGTGAAGACCGGGTTGTAGCCAAAGCCCGGGTCGCGCACGCTGCCCGTCAGCGTCTTGGGGCAGATCGAACCCACGATGCCACGGCCCGCCAGACCCCGCGCGACCTGCAACTGTCGCAGACCCGGGTACGCCTTGGCGAAGCGCTGCACGGCCGAGTAACTGCCAGCGCTGGTTTGGCACAACGGGCTCTTGCCATTGACGCCCAAAGCAGCGCTGCAATCACAGCCGCCCGGCACAACGCTGCAGTCCCGCGCTTCTGGCAGCTCGAAGATGCAGGCGTATTGCAGATCGCCCGGTCCTTGCAGACCATATGCGGCAGCGACGTCCCACTCGTGGCCGTGAAACGGATCGGCAAGGAGGCCCGCGTTCGGCCCGGGCAGACCAGGCCGCGGCGCGATAGACGCATGCATATGCGGATCTGCGGGCGGCGTGTTTCCGTTGGGCACCAGCTTGTCCCAGGTGCCGGACTGGAGCAGCTCGTCCGGGGTCATCAGCACCAGGGGTTCGGCGCCTGGAATACTGGCCGGCGTGGCCAACAGCTGCCAAGGCACGCCGGTGACCGTTGCCAACACGACTTGAGACGGGTCCCGGGATTTGCCCGCGACCGGCACGAACAGGGGATTCGGCACCGTCTTGCCGTCGCGGTCTTCGACGTTGAGCTGCGAGAAGCCGCGCACGTAGCGCTCCACCGGATGTAAGAAGTCAAACCCATATCGGCGCTTGTGATCGAAGCAGCGCAGATTGACGTGGTCTTCGGGGGGCGTGTAGGTGCCGCCGTTCTTGCTGCACTCCGGGTCTTGCGTGTGGGGCGCACAGCCCGCGGGTGGGGGCGCGCCGCAGGAGGTGCAGCATTTGTCGTCCGGGTTCGTATTGCAGACGGTCGTCGCCCGCGGCAAACCGGGAGTCGCAATGGTCATCAGCCAGCCTTGGTCCTCGTCCAGGATCGAGCAATCGTTTTCGTCCGTCAGCAGCACGACGGCCAGGGTCGACCCCGGGCGCAGGAACTTGCTGCGCTGCTCAAGCACTTTGGCGTCCGTGCCCACGGGCACGGAGAAGTTTCCCTGTCGTTCCACGCGCTCTGGCGGACTAGGGTCGACCAGAAAGCGGTACATGGACTCCAGCGGCGCCTCGTAGCCGCAGCCAGTCTCGCCCGCGGCGACGATCATCGCGCCGGTCTGCGTGATCAGTTCGCTCACGGAGCCGGCTGCACCCGGACCGGTGCCAGCGCCCCAACTCGCAAAACCGCGATCCTCGTAGGTTGCGATGCCACGTCGCGGCGCCAGGAGCTGACCGTGATCGTTTTGGTCGGCCTTGAAGTTCGGCGACGCTTCGCTGCAGGTCTCGCCGCCATGGGCGCCCAAGCTGGAGCTGAGCACGCCCACGTGCAGGCTCACGACGGGGCGAAACTCACGCTCGCTTCCCGAAGGACACGCGAGCGCCGGGCTGTCGGGTTGCGCCACGGCTTTGCCGGATGCGTCCACGCAGCGCGGGTTGACCAAGCGCGACAGCAGTTCGTTCATGCTGTCGCCCAGGATCGTTTGCTTGTCGCCCATGGAGATGGAGTTGTCGACCACGAAGAGCAGGTCGAGGTCCGCGCTCTTTTGTCCCGGCGCGGCGCCAGAGCCGCCCGTGTTGCCGCCGCCCCCGCTACCGCTCGATGCTCCGCTACCACCGAGCCCACCAGCGCCGCCGGTTTCCCCGAGTTCCACTTTGTCGCCACTGCACCCGAACAAAAGCGCGGTCGCCAGCACCGTGATCCCTGCTCTCATTTCGTCACCTCAGCGCTGTGATGGCCGGCGGTGCCCGAACCGATCACCCAAACTCACGGAGCAGGAAAACTTGCTTTGCTTGGCGGCGCGCTGCCTGCGGTTTGCGCCGGGGCAGCACCGAAAGACGCCTTGCTCGGCCCCGTGGGCACGGGCGTCTCCGGCTTCGTTTCTGGGACCGCGCGTTCCACGCTGCTGGGCGCCGCAACTCCCTGGGCCGCGCGGGCTTCTGCACGCAGCCGCGCCAGCAAACTGCGCACACGCCCCGCATGCGGGCTGCTCGGATTCTGCGCCAGGAAACCCTGCGCGCGGACCACTGCCGCCTGTCGCTGTCCGGCTGCAGCCAGCGCTTCGACGCGCAGCACTTCGGCTTCGGGACCGAGCGTGCCCGCGCCGTGGCGCTTCTGCCGGGCATCGAGGGCCGATAGCGCTGCGGCTGCATCTCCGCTGGCGACCGCCTTACGGGCATCGTCCAGCAGCTTCAGCTCGTCGACCACACCGGGCTTGGGCGCCCCCGCAGATGGCGGCGGCGCGACGTCGCTGGGGGCTTCGTCGGAGTCAGTTTCCGGTGCGGGAACTTCGATGGGTGCGCCTGCGAACTTCGTAGCCGGCTGGCCGACCGCTGGCGCCGTGGCCACGGCTTGAGCCACTCGCGGCGCAATCGCTGCACTTCGGTCCGGCATGACGGCGGTCGCACCCGCCGACAACACCGTGCCAGCGATGGCACCGGCGCCCAGCCACTTCAAAAGAGACAGCGTGGCGGCTTTGCCCACACTGGTCGCGACGATGCTTTGCCCTGCAGTCGTCGCTGCGGCGCCTGCGCTCCCGGTCGCGACCACCTTCGAACTGACCGTCACCGCTGCCGCATGTGCCGCACCGGCCACGGCGGCGCCCGTCGCCACCATCGAGAGCAACTTCAGCTTGGCACCGGCACTGGGTACGTCTTGCTGGGCCGAACGGATCAATTCGAGTTCGAAGTCATCGGCGCCATCATGCGCCAGCGGCATAAGCTTGGTCATGTTGCGACCTCGTGGGCTGCTTGTCGCATGCGCTGGGCGGCGACGTGAAAGAGCTCCCGCGCGCGGCGCACGCGAGAGGCAACGGTTCCTACCGGAATGTCCAATAGCTCTGCGACTTGCGGCGCGGTGAGCTCTTCAAGTTCGAAGAGAACAAATACAGTGCGAAGCTCGTCGGGCATGTCGTCAAGGATCGCGTCCAGCACTTGGCGCGCGCGATACTCCGCGGGGAGCGCCTCGGGGCTGGCCCCTGCATGCACGCGCAAATCGATGTCCGCGTCGGGCGTCTCGGGCCGACGCGCGCGACTGCGGCGACGCGTCGACGCGACGCGCAGCGCGGTGCTGACTAGGAACGCACGCTCTTTGCCTTGTGCAATGTCCTCGATGCGGCGCGACGCCACCATGAACACGTCTTGGGCTGCATCGTCCGTGTCTGCGGCTGGCACACCGAACCGGCGCAAGCTGCGCCAAACGAAGTCGAAATGCCCGTGCACCAGCGTCGTGATGCGATCCTCCGGGGAGCCTTCGCCCAGGAGTTCCACGCCGGAATCTCGGTTCGAATCCCTACGGGCTGCCGCGCCGTCCTCCATCTTCGCCTGCATCATGGCCGCTAAATCCGCGATCGATCACAGAAACTTTCCGTCGCGCGGCGCCTGTGGTCAGGGAAATCGCGCCCGCACGTACAGGGTCCCGGATGCCGCGACCGACGGGACGGCAAAGACCTCGGCGTCCTGGTTACTGCTGCGATCCAAGAAAACGAAGTAATCCCGTTTGGTTGGAACCAGAGCCCCCAGCTCGACCCCGACGCCGAGACCGCCGACAACGCGGCCCTCGAGTCCTGCGGCTGCGCTGGCGGCGAGCCAGAGCGAAGAGGCCGATCTGGCCCGATTCACCCCGGACGCCTCCGCCGCGAGCGTTCCCATCTCCGCTCCAACGCAGCCGTGCGCCGAGAGCCGAGAGCCGAGAGCTGCACGGGCGCAGGGGCTCAGGCGTAGGGCCAGCAGCGTGAACTGCGCTTGCCCGCTGGGCGGATCTGCTGAGGCCGCACGACGCACGCCCTCGAGTTGCAGCTCAGCAGCCAGCCCGGGATCGAGGCGCAGGCCGACGCCCCCACCAAACCGCACGCCGAGCAACGGTCCGGGGCCCGAGCTTGCAGTGCCAACTTCCACGCCAAGTCCAACGCTAGCGTACCAGTCGCTGTGACCGGACACCTGGCCCGGTGCAACAGCGGCAGGCGCGGCACTCGCGGGTTCGAGATCCGGCGCTGCAGCGGGTGGCAACTCCGCTGCAGGAGGCGACAGATCCGGCGGCGCGCTGTCGCCAATAGGCGCGACGGGTTCGACTTTCGCGGCGGTCGCCTGCGCCCGGGGATCGATGGCCAGCGCCGCGACAAACGCGAGCGCGTCCAGCACTTCCGCGCACGACGCGGCTTCGACTTCCCGCCGCGCAATGCCGGACTCGTTGGCCCAACGCAGCGTGAGCTGCCCAAACAGAGCGGAGCCGCGACGCGTGACAACTACAGAAAGCGCGAGGTCCGTTTGGTCTGGCGAGCGCGCGGGCGTCGCCATGTCGGTGCGACCGATGACGCCTGCGCTGAATTCCGCCGCGCTGGGGCAACCCGCCGGCGCGGACAATGCCACAGCGAAGCGCGTCGGCTGTTGGGACTCTTGAGCGCGCAGCGGACTGGCGAAGAGGATCAATGCCACGACTAGCCGGCGCACGCGCCCAGACTAGAGCACAAGCGCGCGCCCCGAAAGACCAGGACGGAGCCCCGCACAGAGATCCATCAGCTTGCGTCCGCGGCCGGTCCGCTTTCTACTTGATGGCGGACAATGCACCCACTGACACGACTGGCGCTGGTACCAACTCTGACCGCGGCGCTCGGCGGCTGCAGCGCCCTGCGCGCACTGGCGGGGCGCGACACCGTGAGCCTGGAAGGCGCGCAAGTCACGGCCATGAGCGTCGACATTCGAAAGAACGAAAAGACCATCTGCCCCCGGGAGCGCGTGCAAATGGCCATCTACGCCGACGCGATCTTCCAGGGCGAAGCCGGGCCCAAAAAGCTCGAAACCTGGCAGGGCGACAGCGGCGCCAACCGCAACGACAAACTTGAGTTCGACGAGTTCGCTTTCCACAGCGAGCTCGGTAAGTTTGACGCTGACGGCTGGTTTTCTCCAAACACGGATCTACTGGCGAGCGCCGCTCGACAGTTCGAGATCACGACCGCCTACCGTCGACAGCCCGACAAGTTCACCTTCAAGACCAGCTACAAACCCGACTACCGCTGCATCACTGGAACAGGCGCCAGCGGCGCGCGCGGCGAAGCGGGAGCAAACGGCAACGACGGAACCCCTGGTCAAGACGGAAGCAGCGGCTCAAGCGATGGCCCAGGCAGTCCTGGCAGCGATGGGCGTTCCGGGGGCAGTGGTGCAACGGGCTCGAGTGGCGGCGCGGGGCCGAAGGTCGTCGCCTACGCGACCTACGTGAAGACGGCGTTCTACGACCGATTGATCGCCGTAGTCATGCAGGGACCCGAGCGGGACTTCGTGCTGCTGCATCCAGACGCAACCCTGACCCTCTTCGCCCGGGGAGGAGACGGTGGCCCGGGCGGACGTGGCGGACGCGGCGGCGATGGCGGACGCGGGGGCAGCGGCAACCCGGGGGGCAACGGCGGCAAGGGCTCCGCGGGGGGCAACGGCGCTGCAGGCGGCAACGGCGGCCCGGGCGGAACCGTCGAACTGGTCGTGGACGCGCGCTTCGCGGATCTCGCCAAGCGCTTCGAAGTCGATGTTTCCGGGGGACGCGGCGGACCGCGCGGTGAAGCGGGCGAAGGCGGCCGCGCCGGTAGTGGTGGCAGCGGATTCGGCTCCGGCGCTCGCGGCGCCGACGGCAGCGCAGGAACCGCAGGCCAAGTCGGTTCGGCCGGCAGCAACGGTCCGCCGGGGTCGGGAAGCGTACGCGCCGAAGATGTCTCCGCCCAGTTTTCGGGCTTGGCCGGCATCAGTTTGCTCGAACCATGAGCACCGTCACGCGTCGCAGCTTTGCCGTGGGCGGGATCGCTGTTGTGGTCGGTAGCTGCGTTCAGAAGAAGCCCGACACGCCGTTGGCGCATCTGTATGGACGCGGATGGGTCGAAGGCGCTTACACGCACTACGCTGAAGCGCACCAACGCGTCGAGGGGCGCGCCCAAGCCCAGGGCACTGAAGCACGGCAGATCTTGGCGCAGCGCGGCGTCAGCGCCCTAGCCGCCCTGCAAGTCCGAGAAGTTCCGTTCTGGGTGCGTGTCTCCCCGGACGCCGCCAGCTTCCGGGTCGAACGCGACGTTCCGGAACGCCTCACCTTCACCGCGAATATGAGCCAAGCGGCACGGGACGAAGCCACGCGCGTTTGGTCGCAGGCGCGGGACCATATCCAAAAGGACTACGAAGACGTGCGCCGCCTCGACGCCGCCCTGGGGGGCTTGCTCGGATCCGTCAGCGACGTGCGCCACGCCCTGGACGCCGGTCGCCTGGAACAGTTCCGGCTCTGCCGACAGCTCAGCTCCATCGACGGCGGCGAGCCCCTTTCCTTCGAGCTCCCGTATCAAGTCAGCCGCGCCGACTACGGCGCCGTGCTGCTGCTGCTGCTAGAACGGCTCGAATCCGACGCGGCGCGGCTTCGGCGATTGGAAGCGTCCCTGGTTGCGACGGGCTTGACCGCACGAGCGGCAGACTCCGGGTCCTTAAGCCTGTCGCAGAATCTGGAAAAGGTACTGCTCTCCGTCGAGCAAGACGCGGCGCGGGTACAAGACGCCGCGACCGCCTATCCGACGGACACAGAGCGAGCGCGGCACCTGACCGCGGCAAGGGCGGTGCGACAGAAGATCACGGCGAGTCCGGAGTATTCCGCTTGGCTGCAGGCAGAGCGCGATCGCGAGGACGTGATCGGGCAGTTCCTGACGATGATCGACCGCGTGACCGGCCTGCCGACCTCGGCGATTTATCAACAGATCTTGCGGTTGTGGCGCGGGGACGGCGACTACTTGGGCTTCTTGCGGCTTGCCCTGGGATTCGTGCCCGGCGCGACCGCGCTGCATGCGACTTTAGACCAAGCCGTGCACTATTCCGAGCAGACACGCAGCGTGGTGGCAACCGCCGAAGAGCTGGCGGAGCTGGCAAAGAATGCCGACGCGCGGGGCGCTGCAGCGCTCGCCAATACCGGCGCGCTCAACGTAGCCACCAAAAAGGCGCGACAGAGCCTGAACCGGCAGCTCGTATTTTTCGAGAGCACGGAAGAAGTGACCCAGGTCCGCCAGGCGCTGGAAAACACAGCGTTGCTGCAGGCGCCGCGCTGAGGGCCCGTTTTCGAAAACATCATTGGCCCCCGGGGCGCCACCGCCTGAGCGCGCCAATACTGCGAATCGCGCCCTGTCTCAGTCCGACTCCGCTGCAGGATCTTGTTTGAAATAATCCGCCAACATCTCGTACAGCTCACGGTCGCGTTCGCGTAGCTCCCGAGGCTTTTCGAAGAAGACCTCCACGGCGACGGCGAATAGCTCTGCCTCGTTCT
>CBDUPW010000248.1:0-10633 GCA_965369205.1 uncultured Polyangiaceae bacterium
GCTCGCCAAGAGCGCGAACAGTCCAAAGACAAGGCGTGAATGCATCGCCAGTTCCTCCAAGAAGAATTGAGGCGCCCGCACTCAACCCAAGCACGCGGCGCCAGCGGCGGCGGACATTGCCAGAGCCAGCGCCGCCGAGCCACCCCGCTGGCAAAGCCATGGGAAATAATGACGTTTCGGGGCCGCAACCCGTGGCAGCAGGGGCCAATCAGCCGGGACTACGGGCGTCGCGTTCCTTCTGACGCTGGCGCGCTTTGAGCTCCGGGGACTCCATCACCGCCATGGTCGCGAGCCGCGCGCCCTCCAGGAAGTGCTTCACGCCGGTGCGCACCAGCTCCGGGCTGCTGTGGCCGACGTTGGGGTAGCCGCGTCCTTCGGCGTCCGGTTTCACGTCGCCCCAGTTGGCGAACAGACGGCCCCAGTCACTCTGCAGTGCTTCTTCGACCCGTGGCTTGCCGAAGACGGGGTACCAATAAATGTCGTGATAGGTGACGCTGGCAACGTAGGCCCAGGGCGCTAGCCAAGTCTTCAGGGACCACTCGATGGGCTTCTTGAGGGGCCCCCAATAGATCCGATGCTGGTTCTTGGACGCGAAGGTCATGTTCTTGAACGGGCCCTCGAAGTTCCAGTTCTCTTTGCCCGCATCGAGATCACCGACCAATTCGATGTCTCGCACGTCGCCCGTGCCCAGACCGTGTTCGTGGGCAAGACGCACGAACTTCAGGTCGGCCATGGGATCGAAGCCCATGAGCTTCGCTGCGACGGCGTCGATGGCAACCTGATCTGCAGATGCGAGCAGCACGTTCTTCACGTGGGGGATCATGCAGCGCGGCCCGGGGCCGTCTCCCACAAACGTGCCATCCATGACTGCGAAGAGTCCCTTGTGGATCTTCTTCTGGATCATCAACAGGTCCACCAAGGTTTCGTGAATGACCGGATGGGTCCAATGCCGGTGCTCGTTCAAGAGCCCACCGAAGGCGTTTTTCATTGCGCCGGTGGTGGTCGTGAAGATGTGCGTCTTGATCGTCGGCAGGTGGATGATGTTTTCGCCGATGAAGCGCTTCGGAATGCTGAAGCCCTTGGGGTAGACGTCGTTGAGACACAGGAACTTCTGGGTCAGGTCCCCGACGGCTTCGCGCACGTCAATCCACTCTTCCCCCTCGTATAGGTGCACGTTGCGCAGTCCATGGGCCTGCACCACGTCGATCTGCTTGTTCTCGCGCTCGCCGAGGTGCGCGTCGATCACGACGGTGCGATTGTGGCAGGCATGCACCAAGTTCGGGTCGTAGCCGTCCCGCTTCATGCCCCGGATCACGCCTTCGAGCTGCCAGGGCGTGGTGGAAGACCCCGGGTAGAAAAAGTGCCAGGAGATGTTGACCTTGAGGGCCGTATCCACGCTCTTGTCGACGACCTCCTGATACCCCGCGAGGTTCATCACCCGGTGGTAGTCTTCTAGGACGGTGTCGGGGCGCGTGCGGACAATCGCAACTTTGGATCGACTCATGGCGCTGGATTTGCCGCGCTTTGAGCGCCGTCGCAAGTCCTAAACGGACTTTGCACGATATCTCCACGCGACGTGCACGCGCGCCGCTGAGCGGTTAGGCGACTTCTTGTTGGCCGGCGGCCGCCGCGCTCGCGCTTTGTTCGCCGTTATCGGCAGGCCCCGTCGCTGGCGCCGAAGAAAGCAACGCGCCGATGGTCGGCAAGCAGCCACCGCATGCCGTGCCCGCACCGCATGCCGCGCCCACCTGCTCTGCAGAGCGTGCGCCAGCGGCAACGGCCTCCAAAACGCGACGGTGACAGACCCGATGGCAGTGACAAACCAGCATGAACTCTCCTTGCCTCTCCCAAGCTAGCATATTGATAACGGTTTTCAATATCAAAACGACATCCAGAAAACGCGAGGAAAATGAGTTGATTTGCTGGCGCTTTCCGCTTTCGCGGAGGGCGCGCGGCAGATAGCCTGCGCCCTCCAAGCAGCATCTGGCAGGAGAAAACCATGCAAGGCGACCCAGCGATCATCGACGCCCTCAACGACGTGCTTTCGGCGGAACTCGGCGCCATCAACCAGTATTTCATTCACGCCAAGATGTGTGAAAACTGGGGCTATGCACGGCTCGCCAAGCAGAAGCGCGCCGAGTCGATCAGCGAGATGAAGCACGCGGACAAGGTCATCGAACGCATCCTGTTCCTCGACGGGACGCCCAATATGCAAAAGCTGGCCGCCGTGCGCGTCGGTGAAGACGCGGTCGAACAGCACCAACTCGATTTGGCGCTCGAATTCGACGCGCAGAAGCGCCTGAACCAGGCCATCAAGCTCACCCATGACAAGTCCGACGCCGGAAGCCGAGACCTCTTGGAGCAGATCCTAGCCGAAGAAGAAGAAGGCATCGACTGGCTCGAAGCGCAACTTCACATCATCAAAGAGATCGGCAAAGAGCGCTATCTCGCCGAACAGATCAAAGAGTAGAGCGGTTCAGAAGGAGCCGCTCGCGCCGAGACCGCGCGGAGTGACGTGCAGTGAGATCGCGGCGGTTCGTGGGGCGCTGGCTTTGCCCGGCATGAGCAAACCGAGCGCGCCGACTCCGATCCCGACGCCGACGCCTGCCCAGCCGACGATCCGAACGGCTTTCCAGGTGGCAAGCGCATCGACATCGGATTGTGCGGACGCGCGCAATGCCGGCGCCGCAAACCGGCAACCGTCCGAGCCGTCGGGGATTTCGCAGTGCCCGGCGAGGTCGTCGCGCCGCCCGCTGATGGTCACGCTGGACAGCACCACCGTGACCGCGCCGGCCGCGGCCACACCAATGCCGACGCCAAGAAGCCAGGGAGCGGCGTTCGACGGTTGCCCGGCCGCGGGAGGCGCGTCTGGGATGGCCTTGGGCGAGTCGGCCCGGGCTGCGTCGGGCTTTTTGGCGGATCCCGCGAAGGCTAGGCGCGCGTCTAGGAAGGTTTCGCTACCCGCGCTGACGACCGCCGTACGCACCACCCGGCGCTGGCCGAGGCTGAGTTCAACGTTGCTGCTTCCGGCAAAGACGACCAAGGGACGCGAGAGGGGCAGGTTTGCACGCCGTCTTCCCGCGATGCGCACTTCGGTGTGGTCGGGCCCCAGAATATTGAGGCGCCCGACGCTGGCGGCGTGCTCGCCAACGAACTCCCGGGCCTTGTCCGCAGCGCTGCCGTCAAGGCCAAGAGAGAGCGCAGACTCGAAGGCTTCAAACGCAAGATCGTGTTGTTGGATGCGGGCCGCAGCTTGACCCAATTCGTATTTGCACTCTTTGGTGGGCCGCAGCTTGTCCGCCCGGCGAAATCGCTCAAGAGCTTCTTCCCATGCGGCCGGGTCGTTTTCGTCCAAGGCGCGTTCCTTCGCGGCAAGGGCGTGGGCAAAGGCCGCGTCGTAGGCGTCTGCACGTGCTCGCGGGGCTGCACACAGCACGCAGATCGACAGGAGGAGCGCGCTGCGGAGGGAAGGGGTCACTGGCATTTTTCGGCTGCGCAGATCATGCTCGCACATTCGCTGGACCGCGTGCACGCTGCGCCTTTTGGCTTGCCCCGGGGCGTGGGTGCACTGCTCAAGGGCGGCAGCGCCGCGGCGGGCTTCGAAAGCTTGGTCTGCGGGGAACGGGGCGCGCTCGGCGCGGCAGAGGCAACGCCGGTAGCGGTGGCCGGCGCCGACGCTTCGGTGTCGGGCGCGCGTTGCGGTTCGGGCAAGACGCGGCCTGCAAGTCCGCCGGGCACCGCGGAGAGGGCCGCTTGCAGTAGCGCCGGCTTCCCGGTCAGGCTCCTGGACGCAAATAGGCCAAGCAGACCACCCACGCAGAGGGCAGCCACTGCGAGCAGAGGCCCCGCTCGTCGCCGCCTCGGCTGAGACTGCGGTCCTTCGAGCACCTGCGCGCCGTCCGAAGCGGCCGCTTCCATGGGTGCGCCCGCATCGGGCGCCGGAGTCTGCACTGCGGTGGCGGCCGTGACGCGTCCAGACTTGGGACCCGCGCCACCGGCTGCGTCGTGAACGGCGGTCAGCAGCGCGCGGGCCGAGCGGGGACGTCGCTCCGGGCGCGTCGATAGTGCCCGCAAGATCACCGTCGACACTGCGCTGGGCACGTCTGGGCCCGGTGGTTCCGGATTGAGACGGGCTTCCACGTTAGTCACGTCGGTCCAGGGCAGCCGACCGACGAGCATGGCGTAGAGCAGCACGGCCAACTCGTAGACGTCACTGGCGATCGTCGCGGGCGCCCCGAAGAACCGCTCCGGCGCCATGGTCGCCGGTGTGCCCCGAGCGACTCCAGATTGCGTGGTCGTGGAGGCCGGAGCCTGAGCGTCTTTGGCGATGCCAAAGTCCAAGAGCACGGCGCGCGTGCCTTCGTCGAGCAGCACGACGTTCTCGGCCTTGAGATCTCGGTGCACGAGTCCGGCGTCGTGCAGGCAGCAGGTGGCATCGGCGATTTGTTCGAATAGCTCGATGGCCAGCGGGACGCTGAGCGCGCCGCCGCTGGCAAGGCGCTGGGCCAAGGTCTCACCGGTATAGCGCTGCATGGCCAAGTACGGTGTGCCGTCATCGAGAAGCCCCGAAGCCACCACGCGGGCGATGCTGGGGTGGGTGACGCGCGCCAGCATGTTGGCTTCGTCCAGGAAGCGCTTGGCTTCCTTTTCGGTGAGTGCTGATTCCCGTGGCACCTTCAGTGCCAGGGTCCGACCGTCGTGTTCGGCCGCATAGACGATGGCGCTGCCGCCCTCGCCGAGCACACCGGTCACCACATAGGGGGCCATTTGCCCCTGGAGCGCGTCCCGCTCGGCCGCCTGCATCGCCGAAGAATAGTGGATCGAGCGCTCAGAGCAACGCGTCGGCGCCGGAAGGCGGCACTTCTGGCACAAACCACGCCGGGTTTTCCACGGACCGAGGTGGCATCAGCTATGCTCCGGGCGCTTCGAAGATGCGCTTTACCCGAACGACCAATCTGCTTCCCATCACCGAGGCGGCGACGGCGGCCCGGCTGCGGGTGCTGCATGGCCCAGATACAGGCGTAGAAGTGGCCATACCGCCCGTCGGCCTGACCGTTGGGGCGGACGCTGCCGCGGATTTCGTGGTCAACGATCCCTCCGTTTCCCGACGGCACTGCACCATCGTTCCCAAAGGAGAGGGTTTCGAGGTCACGGACCTTGAGTCACGAAACGGCACGTTCCTGGACGGCGTGGCGATTCAGAAGGCCGTGCTCCCCGTCGGCGCTGTGCTGCGGGTTGGCGGGACGCTGATCGGCCTGGTGCCCGCGGAGGAACACGTCGTGATCCCGCCGAGCGAGCGCTCGAAGTTCGGGGCGCTCGTCGGATCCAGCGTGGCCATGCGGCAAATCTACGCCATCCTCGAGCGCGCCAGCTTGGCGAAGGCGCCCATTCTGTTGCTGGGAGAAAGCGGCACCGGCAAGGAGCTCGCCGCCCGCGCCGTGCACGAGCATAGCCCGCGCAAGGACGAGGCTTTCGTGGTGTTTGACTGCGGTGCTTCCAGCGAGACGCTGATCGAAAGCGATCTCTTTGGCCACGTGAAAGGCGCCTTCACCGGGGCTCACGCCGAGCGCCCCGGGGCCTTCGAGTCGGCGCATAAGGGGACGCTCTTTCTCGATGAAATCGGCGACTTGCCCTTGGCGCTGCAGCCGAAGCTGCTGCGCATGCTGGAGACCGGCGAAGTCATGCGGCTGGGCGGGCGCAAGCAAGAACGCTTTGACGTGCGTATCATCGCTGCCACCCATCGCAAGCTCGACGAAGAAGTCGAGCGGGGCACGTTCCGCGGAGACCTCTACTACCGCCTCGCAGTCGTGGAGGTGCACCTGCCTGCTTTGCGCAAACGCTTAGAGGACGTGCCGGAGTTGGTGCAGGTCTTCCTAGAACGCGAAGCGAGAGGCGGCCAAAAAACCAGCGGCGAGAACCTGGACCGGCTGCTGCGCTATCACTTCCCCGGCAACGTGCGAGAGCTGCGCAATATCGTGGCGCGCGCGGTCGCCCTGGCGGCGCCCGGCGCCAGCTTCGAGCAGTTGCCGATCTTGCTCAGCGGCACGACGGCCAAGCGTGACACTGAATGGGTCGCGCGCGCCGATCGTCCATTTCAGGAAGCCAAAGCAGAATTGGTGGCCCGCTTCGAGCACGACTACCTGAAGGATCTCTTGCTCCGGGCAGGGGACAACGTGTCCCAGGCGGCGCGGATCTCTGGCATTGAGCGCAAGCACTTATATAGGCTGCTCGAGCGCGCCGGGCTGGGCCGCAAGGCTGACTGACCCTGTTTTTCGACGCCGCGCCCGCGGCATGTAATACTTTCAAAGTTGCGTCATAAGCTCTGGATTGTACTCAGTTTCACCGCGCTCTTGGGTGCGGTGGGAGTGCTGTTGGAAGGAGCCGCGGCGACCGGGGCCCAGCGCCTGACCGAGGAGCCCACGGCGCACCGTGCTCGTCGACCTGGACTGTCCATGCGCGCGGTCGAAGCGACGCCGAGGCTCAAGATGGAGGCGGTGCGCACCGTCCCGATGTCCGGCGATCTTCCCATCGTGGTGGCAGCGGGCAAGTCGGACCTCCCTATCGTCTATCTACACGGCTTTTGCGGTGACCCCGCTCGCGCCAAGGAATGGGCCGTGTCCGCGCAGGCTCACGGCACTCTGATCGCGCTGCACGGCAATGCGCCCTGCGTGGGCAAGCCGGGCAGGTACCGCTTCACGGCGGACATGAAGTACCTGGACTACCGCGTACGTAAAGCCGTTGGCGCGGCTGCAGCGGCAACCGGCCGCAGCCTCGATGCCGAACGCATCGTCTTGGTGGGCTACAGCGAAGGTGCAACGCGGGCCGAGCAGCTCGCCTGGGTCTACCCCGAGCGCTACCCGCTCCTCGCCGTGATGAGTGGCCCCAGCGCTCCGAGCTACGATCGACTGCAGCGCGCCGAACGCGTCGCCATCGTGCGCGGCGCGAAGGAGTACACCAAGCCCTACCGGCGGGCGGCGGGGCATCTCTCTCGAGCGGGGCTGGCGACGCGCTACTTCGAGCTACCCGAGGCCGCCCACGGCGACTTCGGCGATGACGCGCCGCGGATCATGTCGGAACTGTTCCAGTTTCTGTTCTCGAACCCCGACTAGGACTTTAACGCAATAATTACAGCCGGTTAGAGCCAAGGGTCGCAGGTTATCCTACATTGTGAGTTTTTGTGTGTGCATTGTCTCCACAGTGCGCTACACCACCGCCCATGAGCCTACGGACATGGGGTGTTCTCTCGCTAGGTTTGTCGCTCGCCGGCTGTGCCAATCCGGTGGACGACCAGGGTTATGTGGACGACCAGACGCCGCAGGGCGGCGCAGTCGCACCCGCTCCAGTGAAGGGCGGCTACAACGGGAACGTTGCCACCGACATGCCCAGTGACAACCTCGGCGGCAGCGGCGGAGCCGGCGGTGGCAGCACCGGTAGCGGTGGCGGCAGTGGCGCGGAGCCGCCGACCCATCCGGAGCCGGGCCTTTCGGCGTACTACGATTTCGACTCCGCCACGGGTTACGTCTTCGACGTGTCCGGCTTCGGCAATCACGGCACCGCAACGCCCGTGGGGGTCAGCTTCACAGCGCCCGGGCGTTCTGGCCAGGCCGCCACCTTCACCGGAGGTCACGGCAGCATCGTGATCACCAGTTCTTCCAGCCTCGACTTCAGCGTGGGGGCCAGCATCGAATTCTGGGTGCGCCTTTCGAGCGTGAGTTCGGGAACGATCCTCAGCCGCGGCTGGGGCGACAACGCGGTGCGCGTCCGCACCACCCAGGGCAACATTCAAGTCGTGTTTTCCCGCGCGAGCGGTGGCTCTGCGATCTTGACCAGCAGCGCCAACACCCTCGGCACGGCATGGAGTCACGTGGCGATCGTCAACGACGGCGCCGAGCTCAAGCTGTATCTGAACGGCAAACTGGATTCTTCGGTGGTCGGCGGCAATATGGGCGCCGTCGTGTCGAACTTGGTGATCGGCAAGAACGAAAACACGGACATCGCGTTCAACGGCACCCTTGACGAACTGAAGTGGTGGGGCGTCGCGCGCACCCCCGCGGAGATCTGCGTCGACGCCGGAGGCACCCTGAGCGGCGCCAGCTGCTCTCTGCCGTGAGTCCAAAAGCCGAAGCGATCGCCGTCGTCGGCGCGGTCGCCTTGCGCGCCGGCAAATGCCTGGTCGCCAAGCGCGGGCCGGGCGGGTCTGCGGCGCACCGCTGGGAGTTCCCGGGCGGCAAAGTCAAGGCTGGGGAGAGTCAAGCCGAGGCGCTCGTTCGTGAAATCCGCGAAGAGCTGGAGCTACACATTCGCGTTGGGGAGCTAATCGGTTCAGTCCGCGCGCAGGCGTCCACAGCGCTGATCGAGCTGTCGCTGTGGCAGGTGGAAATCGTCGCGGGCACGCCCGTGCTGCGCGAGCACGAAGAGGTGCGCTGGGTCGGGCCTGAGGAGCTTTCGGCGCTGGACTTCGCGGCGGCGGACCGTCCGCTGCTCGGTCGGATCCAAGGGCTGCTGGCCGTTTGAGATCTTGGCGCGATCATCACCTCGCGCAACACACCTGCTCGCTGCCAACCGAGACCCCGCGCATCCAGAGCGCCCCGGGGCCGACGCGGCATCACGGTGGCAGGGACTTCTCGAGGCATCGCTGTAGGCACTTGCCCTGGGGCTCGATGCAGTCGGCGGGGCAGGTGGAGAACTGTGAGGTGCACTGGGTGCTGCAGGACCACTTGCCTCCACAACCTTTCGCACAACGGTTGCAGGACGTTCTGCAGCGCCCAACGCAGCCCAGGCACGTCTTGTGGCACTGCTTGATGCAAGCGTCGTCTCCCGGATCAGGTTCCAGGCAGACATCGTCCTGAATCAAGCCGCAAGGGTCGTCCTCGTCGGCTGCCGTCGCTGCGGAGGGTGGTGAAACCTGGCTCGAAGTGGGGGCCGTCGCCGGAGCCGCGCTAGCGGACGCCGCGGGGGGCACCGCCAGGCCAGACGCCGGCGCAGACGGTGATCGAGCCGGCGCAGGGCTCGACGTTGCACTCGGCTCAGCGGCTTCGCTGCCCGCCGTGCCCGCCCCACATCCCCCCGACGCCGCGAGCCCAACCGGCGCCAACGTTGAAAGCAATACTGCCGCGCAAGTCCTGAACCGACCGGTGCACATCCACCGAGTCTCTCTCGACGGATTCTGCAAGTACAGCGTCTAGCGAAACGCGCCGGCAGGACCGGTCACTGGTTTTCTTATGACTTCAGTGCACATCTTGACCGCGCCCTGGCCTGGGTAAACGGAGACGATTCAGCCTTCCGCCCGGGCTGGCTTGGCGAACTGGCCTTCGTGCCCTGAAGGGCGTCGCGCTAGCCGTGGGCGGCCAGGAAGTAGATGGTGAGGCCGAAAATGGCGACCATGACTGCGGTCTCGACCCAGTTGACGAAGCCGTCGTCCTGAATCGCTTTCCACAAGATGAGCATCGGCGGA
Organism: uncultured Polyangiaceae bacterium; assembly: GCA_965369205.1. Lineage (GTDB taxonomy): Bacteria > Myxococcota_A > Polyangia > Polyangiales > Polyangiaceae > JACKEA01. The sequence continues at coordinate 9,455 of CBDUPW010000248.1, forward strand.
AAGGCCATGATGATCACGGAAGTGGTTTCCAGATCGATGGCCAACGCGAACTCGGGCGGGGCGGGCGTGACGCCGGTGTGAGCGAAGAGGCCGATCAAGATGAGCACCAGCGGCAACACCACGAAGGGCACTTGAGTGACCGCGCCGGAGACGTTGGCGAGGGCGATGTCGTACATGCCCTTGGCGTGGGCGGCTGCAATCATGGCAGTGGCGCCGGCGGTGGCGAATACACTCAAGATCAGCGCGCCGAGCATCTCGGAGTGGCCCGCGGCGGTGAGCGCTCCGACCAAGATGTCGGCGAAGTCGCCGACGGCATGGCCGCCGACGACCGCTGTGGCCACGCCGAGCAGGCCGTATCCGACGATCGCGCCGACGGAAGGGGCCGCGTCTGCGACCTGCTCCTCTGCCGGGGTGGGCTTGGCCCTGTCCGCGTTCTTTTTCAAGCTTTCCGGTTCGGCATCGGATTCGGGTGTGATGGACGCCTGGGGGTCGTCGGCGTCCTCCGCCGGGCCTGAGAAGCGCTTGACCATCCGCGTCAGCGCCACCGCCATCACCGACAGCAGCGCGAAGCCGATGACGTAGAGGTCGATCGACGTCAATGCCACCTTGTTGCCGTGGCCGTCGTCGAAGCTGTACATCAGGACCATCAAGAGGCCCATCGCCAGGAATGCGCCGCCTGCACCGGCGTAGAGATCCGTCGAAAGCTTGACCAGCGGTTCCGGTAGCTTCGCGTGGCCCGTGGCGTCGCGAGGCAGCAATCCGCTGTAGATGCCAAAGGTCATGGCGCCGACGTGAAGCGTGAATGCAACCACGATGAATCCAACGCGCGGTTCCTTGGCGATGACGAAGCCCAGCATGACCAGCTCCGGGACGTTGCTGGCGAGACCCGCCATCGTCCCGGCGACGAATTTGTTGAGGCGCAGCCGGGCGGCGACCCCCTCGACGCATTTGATCATTGCCTCGCAGGAGCCGAACACCACGGCCAGGCCACCTAGCGCCAACAGCGCCGCGACCAGCCAATGCGGCCCGGTGTGGCTCTTCTCCAAAGCGGTGGCCGCAGCCACTCCCACGAAGCCACCGACCAGGATCTTGACCCAGAGGTTCCCTTCCGTACCGCCCGCCATTGGCGACGATACTAACCAGGCCTGGCTCAATGGACCGGGGCATTTTCCGCCAGCC
>CBDUPW010000249.1:0-10623 GCA_965369205.1 uncultured Polyangiaceae bacterium
ATCAAACTGTAGACGACGGGCAGTACGAGCAGAGTGAGTACTGTGGCCGACAGCATTCCGCCGATCATCGGAGCGGCGACTCGTTTCATCACGGAAGCGCCTGTGCCCGCGCTCCACATGATCGGCAGAAGGCCGAAGATGATGGCGCAGACGGTCATGACGAGCGGTCGCACGCGCTCCGATGCTCCTCTCACCAGCGCTTCGCGCAACGCGGCTACATCGGGAAGTTCGCCACGCTCTTCCAGTTCGGCCCATGCGCGTTGCAGGTACACCAACATGATGACGCCCGTCTCCGCGGAGACCCCGGCCAACGCGATGAACCCGACCCCGACGGCGACGCTGAGTTGGTAGCCCAACAAGAAGAGCAGCCACACTCCGCCGATGAGCGAGAATGGGAGCAGCAACATGACTAGCGTCGCTTCGGTGAGCGTTCGAAAGTTCAAATACAGCAGGAAGAAGACCAAGAGAAGCGTGAGCGGAACGATCAGGCGTAAGCGCTCCGCGGCGCGCTCCATGTATTCGAATTGCCCACTCCAGACGAGTTGATAGCCGGGGGGGAGTTCGACGGTATCTACCAGGGTCTTCTTCGCGCGCTGCACGTACCCGCCGATGTCACTGCCGGTCACGTCCACATAGATCCACGCCGTCGGCCGCGCGCCCTCGGTCTTGATCACCGGGGCACCTTTGACGAACTTGATCTCCGCGAGTTCCCCCAGCGGCACGGGATGGCCCATCGGAGACTGCACGAGAACGCTTTTGATGGTCGTCGGCGACTCCCGGAGTTCGTTTGGATAACGCACGTTGATCGGGTATCGCTCCAGCCCCTCCACCGTACTGCTCACGTTCATGCCACCGACGGCGGATGAGATGACGTGTTGCACGTCATCGATCTGAATCCCGTACCGGGCGGCGACTTCACGCTTGATCCGGACGTCGAGGAAGTTCCCGCCGGTAACCCGCTCGGCATAGACCGACGCCGTGCCCGGGACATTGCGCAGCTGGCCTTCGATCTTTTCAGCAATGACCGCCAGCTTGTTCAGATCTGCCCCGACCACCTTGATGCCAACGGGAGTCTTGATGCCGGTGGCGAGCATGTCGATGCGTGTCTTGATCGGCATCGTCCAGGCGTTTGTAACCCCCGGAAGTCGCACGGCAGAGTCCAGTTCTTGCACCAACTTCTCCTGGGTCATTCCCGGGCGCCATTGATCCTTGGGTTTGAGGGAAATCACCGTCTCGATCATGTTGAGCGGCGCCGCGTCCGTAGCGGTCTGGGCTCGACCGACTTTGCCGAACACCTTGTCGACCTCGGGGAAGCTCTTGATGATCTGGTCGGTCTGCTGCAGCACCTGCTTGGACTTCGTCACGGATATGCCGGGCAGCATGGACGGCATGTACAGCAAGTCCCCCTCGATCAGCGGTGGCATGAACTCGCTGCCAAGCTTGGAAAGCGGCCACGCAGAACCTGCCAACGCGACGCAGGCGACGAGCAACGTCACGGCGGGGCGCTTCATGAGAAACCGAAGCACCGGCTGATACAGGAAGACCAGCAAGCGGTTGACGGGGTTCTTGTGCTCGGGTCGGATCTTGCCACGGACCAAATGGCCCATCAGGATTGGCACAATCGTCACACTGAGCAACGCTGCAGCCATCATCGAATAGGTCTTGGTGTAAGCGAGTGGCTTGAAAAGACGACCCTCTTGCGCCTCCAGTGCAAAGACGGGCAGGAACGAGAACGCAATGATGAGCAGGGAGTAGAAGAGGGACGGGCCCACTTCTGTCGATGCTTTGATAGCGAGTTGCCAGCGATCCGCGCCCGGCTCGGCGTGTTCGATCTGCTTGTGCATGTTCTCGATCATCACGATTGCGGCATCGACCATTGCGCCGATGGCGATGGCGATCCCGCCCAGGCTCATGATGTCCGCGCTGATCCCTTGCAGCCGCATGACGAGGAAGGACAATAGGATGCCGGCAGGTAGCGTCAGTATGGCCACTAGTGCACTGCGCGCGTGCAACAGGAACAAGAAGCAGACAAGCGCCACGACGAGGCATTCCTCGATGATCTTGTCGCGCAGCGTCTCGACGGCACGGTCGATCAGCCCGGACCGGTCGTACGCGGGTACGATCTTGACGCCCGCAGGCAATGTCTCTTGGATTTCCGCAATGCGTTTCTTGACGTTCTCCAGCACTTCTTTGGCGTTCGCGCCGTAGCGCATGATCACCACGCCGCCGACGACTTCGCCCTCTCCGTTCCAATCCGTGACTCCGCGGCGGATCTCGGGTCCAAGGGCTACGTTGGCGACATCCGCCACGCGAATGGGGACGTGCGAAGTGGATACGCCCAGCGGGATTTGCCGGATGTCGTCGAGGGACTTGATGTACCCAAGCCCTCGCACCATGAACTCAGTCTCGGCGAGTTCGACGACGCGTCCACCTACGTCCCTGTTGCTGCGCGAAATCGCTTCACGGACCTTTGATAGCGGCACCCCAAATGCCTGCAGCTTTTGGGGGTCGACGGTGACCTGGTACTGCTTGACGAAGCCGCCAACGCTCGCCACCTCCGACACGCCAGGCACCTGCTGCAGATCATAACGGAGCTGCCAGTCCTGAATGGAGCGCAACTGCTGCAAGTCGTGGCTGCTGTCGCTCTCTAGCACGTACTCGTAGACCCAACCGACTCCCGTGGCGTCCGGGCCGAGCGCCGGTGTGACCTTGTCGGGTAGGCGCCCGGCTGCGTAGTTCAAGTATTCGAGCACCCGGCTGCGCGCCCAATACATGTCTGTGCCGTCCTCGAAGATCACGTAGACGAACGACAGGCCAAAGAAGGAGTAGCCCCGCACGATCTTGGTATTCGGAACCGACAACATGGTGGTCGTCAGCGGATAGGTCACCTGGTCTTCGACGACTTGCGGGGATTGTCCTGGGTATTCGGTGAAAATGATCACCTGTACGTCGGACAGGTCCGGGACGGCGTCGAGGGGCATGCTGCGCGCCGCGACCGCGCCCGCAGCGAGCGCGACTAGGGTGACCAGCAGGACCAGGAATCGGTTTTTGACCGAGAACTCAATGATTCTTTTGAGCATTGGTCTTGCCGCCCTTGGTCGAGTCGTGCACGGCCTTCGTGGCGGCGTCGCTAGCGCCACCATCTTTCTCAGCCGCCGCGGATGGCATTGCGGCGCCGTCGGGCATGCGCATCTTTTCTTCCGCGCCGACGTTGCTGCCGAGCATCTTCTTGACGGCTTCTTTTAGCCGGCTCTCGCTGTCGAGCAGAAACTGCCCACTGACCACAACTTGTTCCCCTTCCGTCAGCCCGGAAAGCACTTGGTAAGCGTCGTCTCCGGCCACACCAAGCGAGAGATCGCGGGGTTCAAATCGTCCCTCGCCTTTGGAGACGAACGCGACGTTGCGCTCTCCGCTGTGGATCACCGCCGACGTGGGAACCACCAACGCTTTTCCCACAGGCTCGGTATGAATACGCACCGTTGCGAACATGCCCGGCTTGAGCGTCACGTTCGGGTTGGGCAAAAGCAGTCGGACCTGGAGGGTACGCGACTTCTTGTCGAGCGTGGGGTACACGTAATCAACGGTGGCCTGCTGGATGTGTCCGGGCTGGTAATCGAGTTCGACGGAAGCTTTCTGCCCCGGCGCGATCCAGGGCGCGTCGCTCTCGAAGACATCAGCCAATACCCAAAGCGCGTCCAGATCGCCCAGGGTGAAGAGATTCGTTCCCTTCTTCACGAACGTGCCTTCGAAGGCAGTCTTGTGAATCACATAGCCGCTGGAGGGCGACGACATCGCGATCCGCCGCTCCGACTTGCCACTCTGTTCGATGCGTTTGAGCAGCGAACGGGACACGTCGAACTCGCGCAGTCGCTGACGGGCCGCTCGAACTAGATGTTCGGAGTGTGGACCACTGGCGGCGTTCTGACGGATCTGCAAGTACTCCTCCTGACTCGCGACCAGCTCCGGGCTGTACACGGCGAGTAGCGGCGCGTGGCGTTTGACGTACTTTCCGGTCTCATTGACCCACAGCTTTTCGATCCAGCCATCGAACTTCATGTTGACCGTGGTCACACGCGTTTCGTCAAACTCAACTCGACCAATGGCGCGCACCACTCTGACCAGGGAGCGCCGCTGCACCGGCGCTAGGCGCACGCCCATACGCTGGATGGTCGCCCCGTTGAGACTGATCGTAGACAGATCCGCGCCCGGGTCACCTTCATACACGGCGACCAGATCCATATTCATGTTGTCTTTGCCCGGGTTCTTAGAAACGAAGGACGGATCCATCGGCGACCGGTAGAACAACACCTTCTTTCCTGAGGTGGCAGCCTCGGTTTGGACGGCACTCTCCTCTTCGCATGCGGCGGCGGCCACCGAAAGCAGTGCGAGCACCCCGACCCAGCGGATGGCCGCATCAGTCACGGAAGCCTCTTGTTGGTGATGGCGTCAATTTCTGCCAACGAAATCTCGCGCTCGGAGAGCAGAGCTGCGTACTGCAACTTGGACTGCAATTGCATCTCCCAATTCTTCAGAACTGAGACCACCTCTACCTTTCCGAACTGGTAGTCTCCGATGCTGGCATCAAGCGCCTGGTCGGCCTCCGGCAAGAGTTCCACTTCGTACAGCTTGAGTTGGCGATTCAATCGCTCCACGGTGTCGAGCCACTGCTCGAGCGAAGACAACACATCGAGGGTCGCGTCGGCGGAGTCCGCACGCGCAGCGCCTAGCCAAGCGTGGGACTCTCGCACTCGCGAACTTTGCTTCGCGTTCATCCAGACAGGCAGGGTAACGGCGAAACTGAGCCCGAACATGTCGGCGCCCTGGCTCATGTCGCCAGGTGCAGCCTGACGAAACCGATACGAAGCGCCCACCTGAAAGTCGGGCCAGCGGTCATGTCGGGCCTCGTCCACGCTGCTACGTGCTGCGGCCACCTGAGCAGCACGTAGCGCGACCACTGGGTTCTTGCGCCGCGCCGCCCGAACCAGGGCGCGTCGATCGAGCTTCACCTCGCCCGCCGTGGGCGCCGTGGAAGCGGACACGTTGGCAACAGGCAGACGGCCCACGGAAGCGTTCAGGGCCCGGCGCGCGGACAGCACCGCCTGCCGTCTTTTTTGAAGCGTGGTACGGAGCGTGCTGTGTGCCACTTCCGATTGGAGCGCGTCTTGTTGTGCACCTTGTCCGACACCGAAGCGCGCGTGAATCGCGTTAGCTATCGCATTCAGCACGCTCTCGCTCTCTGTCGTGATTCGCTCAGCACTCTCCGCGAAACGTAGACTCCAGTACGCGCGCCGCACGGCCAACACCACCTCGACAGAACTCATGGCGAGACGCTTGTCTGCGATTTCGGCCTGCGCGCGAGCCACCGCTTCGCGCCTGCTGAGCTTGCCTGGAAAGGGGAAGGTTTGTGTGAGCCCAATCTGTACTGCACTCATGGGGCTCGAGTTCAGAGCGGGTTCGTCGGTTCGGATGTTTTGCAGCGCAATGCCAAAGACTGGATCCGGCAGGGTGCCGAGCCGGGAAGGCGCCTCACGAGCCGCGCCTACGGACAGCCGGGCGCTGCGGAGTCCGGGATGGTTGCGCAGCGCTTCCTTGATCAGCGGCCCGAGGGCGGTTGGATGCCCCGGGATCAGCGGCGCGATCACCATCGGTGCACGTCGCGACGGCGCGTTGTCCGCGTGTGCGACGGACGACGCGCACAGCGGTAGTAGCCCCAGGCAAAGAATTCGTCGCGCCGAGATGTTCACGACGCCGCATTACGCAACGTGTGTGCCACTGATGACCGCCCGGGTTTCCGGCGTCGACGCGCACCAGTCGGAACCCAATCGGTTACAAACCTGTGGCATGCTCGGTCACACCGTGTGACCCAACGCTGCTAAGAAGGGGCCTTCCGCCGGATTGGACCCGTGGCACGGTGAATGCACGAGTTCATGGCGGAGGCTGCTCTCTGGTCGATATTATCAGGCCCGGATCCATACAGGGCCTGTTGGGGTCCGTACCCGCGGGATGATCAAACTCCATGTCTCTTGAAACTGCCCCAACTTCCGGTTCAGCCCCTTTCTCCAGACCCGTTATCGCCCGCCGTCTCGCCGGCGCCTTCGCGGTTGTCGGGCTCGCAGCATTCGGCATGTGCAGCACCTTGCTCGTCATGTTGAGTTCGGTCGCGGATACGATGAAATCCATGCGTCAGGGAGAGGCGGCGATGCGCGACAGCCTGTCACTCGCGACAGCGGTGCGAGAGCAGTACATCCACCAAGCGCACACCATCATCGTCGGGGACCGCGAGCACCTCGACCACTACGAGGAGTGGGTGCGGCGGGTGAAAGCCCACGCCGGTGCTCTCGAGGGCCAAGTGCCTCCCAGTGACCTGGCACTCGTCAAGAAGGTAAAACAGGAGTCTCAGGAGCTTGACCGGTTGTTCAAGGCAGACCTGTTGCCAGCGCTCGACCGCGGGGAGCGCGCGTCGGTCGAGCGCGTCCACCTGAAAGTGGAAAAGATATCGGTCAGCGCTTCCGCCAATGCGGACGCAATCGCGGCGCTGGCCGAGCAGCGCATGTCCGCGTGGCACGATGCCGCCACCGAGGCCAGTCGTGTCGGTCAATTCGCGGGATTTGGAGGCATGCTGGTCGTCATCTTGCTGTCAGCTGTCTACACGGTACGAATCAGGAATTCGGTGGTAAGGCCGCTGGAGTCCCTTGCCGCCGCGGCCAAACGATTTGGCGAAGGCCGATTCGAATCCCGCGTGGACAGGATCGGTGATGGCGAATTCGCAGCGGTGGCCCACGCATTCGATCGAATGGCGCGCGAAATTGCGGCGCGTGAAGCGCGGCTCATGCGGACGGAACGAATGGCGGCCATCGGTCAGCTTGCGGCAGGCGTTGCGCACGAGATCAACAATCCCATTGGTGTGATCCGTGGGTACCTGCGCACCATGACCCCGAATGATGATCCGGAGACTCTACGCGAAGAACTGCGGATCCTCGACGACGAAGCCGCCGCGTGCCAGCTGATCGCCGACGACTTGCTCGCGTACGCGCGCGCATCGGAACTCACTACGGAGCAGCTTGAAATGGACCAACTACTGTCCGAAGCGGTGCGGAGATTCGCCGATAGCGGGGAAGGTGGCGACGTTGGTGTGGAACTCGACGTGCAACCGGGCAACGTCGAGGGAGATCCACGGCGGATCCGACAGGTCGTGCTCAACTTGCTTCGCAACGCAGTGCAGGCTTCCGGGGAAGGGTCGCAAGTCGAAGTCAACGGCGCGCCACGAAGCGGAGGGGGCTACCAGATCACGATCATGGACCGCGGTCCCGGGGTCGCCGAGGCAGACCGAGACCGCATCTTCGAGCCATTCTTTACCAAACGCGACGCCGGCAGCGGTCTGGGGCTCGCGGTGTGCCAGGGGATCGTGCGCGCCCATGGAGGCGAGATCGAGGTCGAGGAGCGCCTGGGTGGGGGCACCATCTTCACGGTCACCTTGCCAAGTGCCCCGCCAGTTTCGAGGCGGCCAACATGAGTCTTCCGCCAAGTGCACGCCCGACGGTGCTCGTCGTGGACGATCACCCGAACATGCTCAGGCTCCTGCGCAAGGTCCTGAAAGCGGACGCCAGAGTCATCACGGCGCCTGGCGGTGCGGAGGCGCTCGTCCTGCTAGAAAAGGAGCCGGTCGCTGTCGTTCTGGCGGATCTGCGCATGCCCGGGATCGACGGCCTGGCGTTGCTCAACCAGTGCAAGCGGCTCCGGCCCAACGCAGAGTTCGTTCTGATGACCGCATACGCATCCGTGCCGACCGCGGTGGAGGCACTGCGCGCTGGCGCATATGACTACCTGACCAAACCGTTCGAACCCGAGGCAGCTCGCGCCGTTGTGCTGCGCGCCATGGGCCGAGCGGCCGGCCCCGTTCCGAGCAGCGGAGATCCCGGCCCCCTGCTGCCGGGCCTAGTCGGCCGGTCTTTGGCGACGAAGGATCTTGCGTTGCTCGTGCGACGGTTTGCCCCGAGTGACGCCACGGTTGTCCTGCTCGGGGAGACGGGCACGGGAAAAGAACTGGTCGCGCGCGCCGTGCACCAATTGAGCACCAGGGCAGATAGGCGATTTGTTGCCGTGAACTGCGCCGCCATACCCGCTGAGCTTCTGGAGAGCGAGCTGTTTGGTTACGCCCGCGGGGCGTTTACCGGTGCTGGCCGCGATCGCGCAGGGTTGTTCGAGGAGGCAGACAAAGGCACGTTGTTTCTGGACGAAATCGGTGAGCTCCGATTTTCGCTGCAGGCCAAGCTCACGCGAGCGCTAGAGCAGCGCGCTGTGCGACGCATCGGAGAGTCCCAAGAACGCCCGGTTGACGTGCGACTGGTGGCCGCAACCCACCGTGACATTGAAGCGATGGTCAAGGCGGAGACGTTTCGGGAAGACCTATGGTACCGCCTGAACGTCGCAACCGTTCAAATCCCGCCCTTGCGCGAACGTCGGGGCGATATTGAGCAGCTGAGCGCGCACTTTCTCCGCGAAGCTCCTGCAAGCCCTCGCAAAGTCGTTGGGTTTTCGCCCGCTGCTATCCAAGCCCTCGTCGACTATGACTGGCCGGGAAATGTTCGCCAGCTCCGATCCGCGGTGGAGCGCGCTCGCCTGGTAGCAACGCACGACCGGATCGACGTTGGGGACTTGCCACCAGAGGTCATCGGCATCGGGGGCGGTGCGCACGACGGCAACCTGGCGGCTCTTCCCTGGAGCGAAGCGGTCGAGAAAGCTCGGGTGGACGCCGCCAAGGATTACCTTGTGGAGGTGCTGCGCCGACACGGGAACAAAGTGAGTGAAGCCGCGGCCCATGCGGGCGTCGAACGAGAGAGTTTCTACCGGCTCATGCGACGCTACGGGGTGCAGCTCGAGGACGGCGAGGGCTGACGGGGTCAAGTTCGCTCGAGACAGTGTACGCAGATGAGTGCGCAGCCAAAAAACGACGTCGGCACCAGGCAACGAAATACTGATTGTCGGAGGATACGGGCAGGTTGGGCGGGCGATCGCCGAGCGGCTCGCTCCGCTGTTTCCAAATCGCGTAGTCGTAGCAGGACGCGATTCGCACAAGGCCAAGCGAGCTGCCGCCGAGATCGGCCGTGGCACGCGCGCTCGCGCCGTGGACATCACCGGCGAGTGCAGCGCAACGGCGCTGGACAAGGTGATGCTCGTGCTCGTCTGCCTGGACCAGGCAGACACACACTTTGTCGAATACTGCCTCGCTAGCGGGGTTCACTATCTCGACATCAGCGCGAACTCGGCGTTTTTCAGCCGTGTGGAGCACTTGGACGTGCTCGCGAAAAGGAACGCCGCGGCGGCGACGCTCAGCGTGGGGGTCGCGCCAGGCCTGACCAATCTGATAGCGGCACGCGCGCGGCAGCGAATGGATCATGTGGACCGTATCGACATCGTGGTGGAACTTGGACTCGGCGACCGACACGGCCGGGCTGCAGTCGAGTGGATGCTGGACAACCTGGATGCGGAATTCCATGTCAGGAGGGACTCAAGGAACGTGACCGTCCGCAGTTTCGAGGACAGTATTGACCTGGCGATCCCCGGCCAAGGCGGGCCGCGCCCAGCCTACCGTTTCAACTTTTCCGACCAGCATGTGATCGGACGGACCCTCGACGTGCCAACCGTGTCCAGCTGGGTGCGATTTGACAGCCGCACTTCCACTTGGTTGATCGCCAAATCAGTACGGGCGGGACTGGCTCGCTTGCTACGCCGACGCAGGTGGCGCAAGCGCGCTGTTTGGCTGTTCATGAACGCCCACCTCGGTTCGGATGTTTGTGGCGTTGCAGTGCGGGCAGAAGGCCGAACCAACGCACGTGCTCACTCGCTAACTCTCGGTGTGGTGGGTCGGAAGGAGGCGCAGATGACGGCGATCATCGCCGCTGAGACCGCCCGGCAGATCCTGGCGAAGCAGCCAGCACCCGGAGTCTTTCACAGTGAGCAGGTCGTCGCGCTCGATCCGATTGTTCGGGCGCTCCAGGCCGAACTGCCGGGCCTCGCTGTCACGCTGTAAGCGGAGCGCTAGTGCCCGCCACCATCTGCGCTTGGCGCGGACACCATCCCTGGCCCAGAGACGGCGGTGACTTCCACCAAGCGTCCGCTCATGAGTTGTTCCAGCTCCGCGCGTGCAGTCCAGTAGTCCCGCTGCGCTTCAACGTAGGCGCGCCCCGTCTCGGCGTTCGTTGCGGGCTTTCCGCCTGAGGTGCCAGCCCACGAGGGCAAAGACGGCCAGAAGGATGATGCCGCTAGCGATGGTGATGGTCTGACCGTTCATCACGCCTCCTCGAGTTGGCCGCCGTCGAAGCGCGGAATGAACATGGGAACGCGCCGTTGATACTCGCGGTATTCGTCGCCGAACTGCTCGAGCATTTGCTTCTCCTCTTTTCGGGCGAGCAGAGTGTACGCGAGGATGATGATCGGGAACGCGGCGACGGAGACGATGGTCGGCCAGTGCACGATGCCTTCTCCCAAGACGATCAGGAATAGACCCGTGTACTGTGGATGGCGCACGCGTGCATAAACGCCGTCGGTCATGAGCGTTTCCTCGCGCCTCGCTCGGTGAATACGTCGCCAGCCGTCTACGATGAGAGTGGCGCCGCTGAAAAC
>CBDUPW010000250.1:0-10557 GCA_965369205.1 uncultured Polyangiaceae bacterium
GCCCACGCCCGCGCCCCGCGCCCCGCGCCCGCTCCCGCCCGCGCCCCGCGCCCGCGCCGCGCCCGCGCCCGCGCCTCACGCCCCGGTCACGGACTGCAGCAACGGAAGCCGACGTCGCCAGGCGTCGCGTCCCGTGCCGCGGTGCGATTGGCGTCACAGCGCAGCGCCGCAGCGCCATCCAGGTAGCTGCCACCACGCAGCCGGCAATTGTCCGAGCTGCCGATAGTGGCGTCACAGGAGTCTTCCCACTCGGCCGCGTTGCCGCTCATGTCGAAGAGACCGGGGGACGCGCCTTGGCACTCCTGAGTCGGTGTTTTCGGCTCCTGGGTATTGAACTTCCGATTGCCCGGAAACATGGGGTAGGTGTTCCCATCGATGGCCGGTGTTGGGCCGACCACCTGGGCATAGTCAGCACCGATGCACACCTTCAGGTCATAGGATTGGCCGTACGGATAGAGATTGGCGCCCGCCGAGCAGCCGTTGTGCCACTGGCTCACGGTGTGTTTGTCGTAGTCCCCGGGCGCCACGCGGCCGCCGCCGATCTTGCCGCATAGGCGCTTGCCCGCCCACTTGCAGTACGCGTACGCGTCACACCAATCCACGTTGCGCACGGGCCAGGCCTCTTGTTTGAGCTTGGCCGGCCAATTCTGTGGTGGAGTGTAGGTCGTGTTCCACTGGCACTCAGCGATTTGCAGGCTCGCCGTGGGGTTCGCTTGCCAGAACTTGGTGTAGTCCGCGTAGCTGACTTCGTATTGGTCGATGCAGTAGGCGCCGCCGCCCGTGGCCGGCGCGATCACCATGCCCACAGCGCATTGGCATTGTTTTGCCACGCAGTTGTCGGTCGCGCAGTCGAAGTTGCCCACGCAGCCTTGGCCCAGGGTGCAGTTCCCGGGGCAGGTGCCGCCGCAGTCCGTGTCCGTCTCGAGGCCGTTCTTGACACCGTCGCCGCAGCTCGGTTCTTGGCAGATGTTCGAGCTACACACGCCGCTCTTGCAGTCGCTCGGACCGGCGCAGGCCAGCTTGTCATCGCAGGGGTCACAGTTTGAACCGCCGCAGTCCTTGTCGGTCTCCGAGCCGTTCTTGACCTGGTCGACGCAGGTCGCGCCCTTGCAGGTCTTGGCCGTGGCGTCGCACACGCCCTCGGCGCAGTCGCTGCCGGCGTTGCACTTCTTGTCTTGAGCGCAGGGCAGGCAACTGCCGCCGCAGTCCACGTCGCTCTCGTCGCCGTCCAAGGTCTGGTTGCTGCAGTGTGCGGCGGCATCGAAGGGCGCATCGTTGGCAGCGTCGCCGGAATCCGTACCCGCATCCGTCACGCCGCCCGTGCCGCCTGTGCTGCCAGTACCCGTGCCGCCTCCGGTGCCGCCGGAGCCGGGAGGGGCAGTGCCCGGCCGCGAGTCGTCGCCGCCACAAGCGGCAACAATGCAGGCTCCAGCTAGAGAAACACCAATCAAGCGGAAGGTTGTGGACGGGGTCATGCGTTCACCTTTTAAGACAGACGCGCCAATCCCGCGCGTGCGCGCAAAGCGTAGCGCGGATCCCCGCGGCGAGGAAATCTGCGGGCCATTTTTGAGCCCCCGGCGCCTCCAGGGCAGCCCGTCCCTCGCGGCCCTTCACTCCCAGGCACGGCCAGTCCCGCCCGCCCGCCGATGTCACCACGGCGTGCTCCCACCATCAGCTTCGCCGGGACGCCGTCCCTGAGCATGGTTCTGGCCCAGCCCACCCACAGCGACCTACCCACGCCGGCGTCCGAGCCCGCCGGGGTGTCCTACCCCGACGACAATAGCGCACAATGCCGCAGCCACCCGTGCCTCCAACGACTCAACACCACTTCGCCGCGGTCGGCGACCTGCGACTGCACTACGCCGCCCGGGGCAATGGCAAGCCTGTGCTCCTGCTCCACGGCTTCCCTGAAACGCATCGCTCTTGGGATCTCCAGCACGAAGCGCTCACCGCCGCCGGTTACCAAACCCTCGCCGTCGACCTGCGTGGCTACGGTCAGAGCGACAAACCCGCGGAGGGCTACGACCTGGGCAGTCTCTCGGCGGACATTGCGGAGCTGATCCGCACTCTCGGCGTTGGCGCGCTGCCGGTGATCGGTCACGACTGGGGCGGCGGCGTCACCTGGGAACTTGCGTCGCGGCACCCGGACGTCGTCGAACGCGCGGTGATCCTCGACTGCCCGCACCCGGCGCTCATGGCGCGCGCATTGCGCAACAATCCCCGCCAACTGCGTCGCAGTTGGTACATGTTTTTCTTTCAGCTGCCCAGCGCGCCCGAGCGCTGGCTGAGTCGGGACGGCGGCCGCAACCTCGCCGGCATGTTCCGCGACGGCGTTCCATCGCCCGAAGTCGAACGCATCCTGCAGGCTGAGGTCGCGGCCCTTCTCGCACCCGGCGCACTCGCCGGCCCTTTGGCCTATTATCGCACCGCCTTTCGGCAGGACGCCGCAGCGCTGCTCACGGGGAAACTGCGCCACGACTACGCGCGTATCCCCTGCCCCGTCACCCTGCTTTGGGGAGCCGACGACAGCTGCCTCGGGCCCGAATTGATCCATGGCACCACACGCTTTACGACACGCCTGGATGTGCACATCGTGCCCGCGGCGGGCCACTTCGTGCACCAAGAGCGACCCGACGTGGTCAATCCGCTGCTGCTGCGAGCACTTGCGGCGCCGCTGTGACGTTTCACCGCCTATCGAGTTCTAGCCCAAAGGAAAACCATGACCGACTTGACCCAAATCCGAGTTCCAAAGCAGGTCGCGGTTGCCCGACTGAGTGAACTCAAAGACCGGGAGCCCGCCTACGCTCTCGTCTCCGGCGTCGATCTGGTGGTGGTGCGCTATGACGCAAACGTCTCCGTGCTTTACGGCCGCTGCCTGCACCGTGGCGCCCTGCTTGCGGACGGCCACGTGGCGGGGAACAACTTGATCTGCGGCGTGCACGACTGGGACTACCGCTTGGACACCGGCGTGAGCGAGTACAACAACGCCGAAGCGCTGCACAAATTCAATTCCGTGGTGGATGCTGCCAAAGACAGCGTCTTCGTCGATGAAGCCGAAGTTGCAGCGTTCGCCCTGGAACACCCGCAGCCTTACCAACGCGACGCTTATCAGGGCCTGTACGCGGACGTGCACGGCGCGCCAGAAGAACCCCACGTGGGTTACATCCAGCAACTGGCGCGCGACGGTCTCAAGAAGCTCGGGCACCACGGCCGCGTCTCGGCGATGGGGGTAGCGCGTCAGGTGCTGCCGAGCTGGGACGACATTCAAATCCTGACGGCGCAGCTTGCAAAAAAACCACTGCTTGACGACGCCGCAGTGGGAACTCAGCTCGTGATCGGGCCCCGCGCGAAGAAGCCCCTGGTGCTGGATATTCCGATCTTCGTCAGCGACATGAGTTTCGGCGCACTGAGCGAAGAAGCCAAGATCGCCCTGGCGCTTGGCGCCGAAAAAGCCGGCACCGGGATCTGTTCCGGCGAAGGCGGCATGCTGCCCGAAGAGCAGGCCGCGAATCGTCGTTATTTCTATGAGCTCGCCTCCGCCCGTTTCGGCTTCAGCATGGAGAAAGTGCAGCGCTGCCAGGCTTTTCACTTCAAGGGCGGTCAGGGCGCAAAAACCGGAACCGGCGGACACCTGCCCGGGGACAAGGTGCGCGGCAAGATCGCCGAAGTGCGGGGTCTTGCGCCAGGCAGCCCCGCTATCAGTCCTGCCACGTTTCCGGATCTGAGCAGCGTGGCGGATTTCGCCCGTGTCGCTGCCGAAGTGCGCGAAGCAACCGGTGGGATCCCCATTGGATTCAAGCTTTCTGCGCAGCACATCGAGGCCGACATGGACTTCGCGCTCGCTGCCGGCGCTGACTACATCATCTTGGACGGCCGCGGCGGCGGCACCGGCGCCGCACCGGAGATCTTCAAAGCCAACATCAGCGTGCCCACCATGTGTGCGATCCCTCGGGCGCGACGCCACTTGGAAAAGGTCGGCAAGGCGGACGTCACGCTGATCGCCACCGGCGGTCTGCGTACCGAAAGCGACTTCGTGAAAGCGATGGCCCTGGGCGCGGACGGCGTCGCCGTGTCGAACTCGGCGCTGCAGGCGATCGGCTGCCTCGGTATGCGCGCGTGTCACACCAACAATTGTCCCGTCGGCATCGCCACGCAAAAGGAGCACCTGCGCCAGCGACTCGTCATCGAAGCGTCCGCAACCCGGCTGTATAATTGGTTTTCCGCTACAACCGAGCTGATGCAGGTCTTGGCGCGGGCATGTGGCCACGCGCAGCTTCGGGATTTTGAGGCAGCGGACCTGACCAGCTGGAAACGAGAGATCTCGGACTTGACGGGAATTGCCTACGCGGGCCAGATGCCGAAATGAGCGATCACGACTGGCGCGCACTGGGCTCCGTGGTCAGCCGACAGCTGGAGCCGGCGCGGCTTGAGCTGCATTGGGGCGCGCAGGTCCTGGCCGCGGCTGCGGCCGCTCTGGTCGAAACGCGCGAGGACGACAGTCACACCAGCATGCTGTGGAACCCGGAGCGAGAGTCTTTGGGCAGCCAAGACATGGGCGGGCGCACGCTCTACTTGCGTTTGCGCGACGCCACGCTCCAGCTCGTTTCCGAGGACATCTTCGTCGAGGGCGAATTCCCCTTGGGTGGCCGCACCCTAGAGGAAGCCCTGGCCTGGGCGCGGGGAGCGCTTTCGTCGTCCAAACCCCTGACTCGCCCGGCCTACGACATGCCGCCGCACCCCGTAGCGACGAGCGCACTGTTTTCACTCGGGCTCGACGCGGCCATGATCGAGCTGGCATCCTGGTACGACAACGCGCACGCCGCGCTGAGCGCAGCCGCCGAGTCGGCCGCGGGGCAAGCGGGACCGGTGCGTTCCTGGCCGCACCACTTCGACATCGCCACGCTGATCACCCTGGAAGCCAACTCTGACGCGGAGAAGGCCAAGAGCATCGGTCTCGGCATGACCCCTGGGGACGCCAGCTATCCCGAACCGTATTTCTACGTGACGCCGTGGCCCTACCCCAAAGACACCACGGCGCTCCCCGAGCTGCCCGAAGGCGGAACGTGGCATACGACTGGCTGGGTGGGCGCCGTATTGACGGGCACGGTGCTGACCTCTGTGCGCGCTGCCGGCGCCCAAAGCCAACGCACACATGGGTTTTTGCGCGGCGCCGCCGACGCTTGTCGCACGCTGCTTTGCTGAGCCCTCCAGCTTTGACGGGACTTTTTCTGCACTTTGTGACTATCTTCCTAGGATGCGGGGTCACATTCTAGTTCCGGCGGCTTTGGTCTTTTCCGCGTTGCTCGCGTGCAAGAGCAAAACCGGTGGCACCATCACCGTCGACGGCGCGCCTTTCGAAATCGACGGCTGTCGCTCCGGCCAAGCCAACGTGCCGAGCTTCGATGGCGTGGATTTCATGGATCCCGGCGGCCGCCGCGTGCGTTTTTTCCTTCAACCCACTGGGCAAATCCGGACCTTCTTGTTCCCGCCGGGCGCCAAGCAGGGCACCTTCATCGGCGAAGGTTGCGGCACGGTGAGCGTCGAACGCAAGAACAGCCGCGTCAACAACGTGCAAAACATCAAGGGCACGGTGAGTGCGAACTGCACCGGCGCTGGACACACCATCGTGGCAAGCGTCAATTTCGACAACTGCCACTGAGGCCCGAGCATGCGCGTCGCGCTCGTCGGCTTCTTGCTCGCTCTCGGCGCTGGCTGTTCCGGCTCTGAGGATGGCGGAACGAAAGCGACGGGAGACGCAGGGAGTTCAGACGCGCCCCTGAGCGATGGCGCTGCCGACGCGCCGACGCCGGACGGCGGCAGCGACGCGGCAGCGGATTCCGGCGTGCCCAAGGTGTTGTTGCCGCGCAGCTCGATCCTGGCGACGGAAGTGGCCGTATTGGTGAACAAGAACGATCCCCAGTCGGTGGCTGTCGCGGACGCCTACGTGAAGGCACGCAACATCCCGACGGCGAATGTCGTCGAGCTTTCCTTCGCCAGCGCGGCAAACATGACCGAAGCCAGCTTCGGCCCGCTGAAAGCCGTCGTCGACGCAGCCCTGGGACCGGAGATCCAAGCGCTCGCCATCACGTGGACCCAGCCCTATCGCGTTGATTGCATGAGCGTGACCAGTGCGTTTGCCCTCGGCTTCGACAAGAAATACTGCAATCAAACCGGGGGCTCCTGCGGTCCGACGGCCGCGGTGCCGAGCTTCAACTCCAGTTCGCTCACGCCCTTTACGGACCACGGCATTCGCCCCAGCATGATGCTTGCGGGTTCGTCAGCGGACGAAGCCAAGAAGCTGATTGCGCGCGGGGTTGCGGCCGACGACACTTTCCCAGCGGGCAACGGCTTCTTGGTGCGCACGACGGACAAGGCGCGCAGCGTGCGTTGGCCGACCTTTGCGCCGACGATTGCCCAGTGGCAGCACGCCGGTGGTCTCCAGCTAACCAGCGTGGACAACTCCGCGGGCGGTGGGAAGAACTACATCGAAAACGAAAAGGGCGTGCTGTTCTATTTCACGGGACTGGCCGACGTGCCGGCCATCGAAACGAACAGCTATCGCCCGGGTGCCATTGCGGATCACCTCACGTCCTTTGGTGGGCGTGTGCCCACTAGCAGCCAGATGAGCGTCGTGAAGTGGCTCGATGCCGGCGCGACCGCCAGCTACGGCACGGTCGTCGAACCCTGCAACTACACTGGCAAGTTCCCCAACGTGCAAGTGCTGCTGCCGCACTACTTCCGTGGACAGACGCTGCTGGAAGCGTATTGGAAGAGCGTCGCGCAGCCCGGCGAAGGGCTGTTCGTGGGCGAGCCCCTGGCAAAACCCTGGGGCGCCACGGACGTCAGTTTCGCCGCAGGCACCCTCAGCATCGCCACCACGTGGCTGTTGCCCGGAGCCTTCTACGCCATCGAGTCCGCCCCCACGGAGAGCGGGCCCTTTTCGCCGGTGCAAAGCGTGCAAGTGACGCAGTACGAACGCACGATCATTACCGTGCAAGACGCGACTGCGCCGGTGTACCGCCTCGTGCCGCAGTGAGCCGGCGCCCAACTTCCGATCTGTTCGCGGCCTCGTCCAAGCGGCTCCGCGACAAGCTTGGCACCCGGCGCGAGTGTGTCGAGACTGTTCGCGGCAGCGGCGACCGCTTCGCCGATACCGCTTGGTCTGCCCGCGAGTGACCCAGCGACTTGCAAGCTGCGCCTGACAGGTGAATGCTAGAGCGATGGGGTCTTTGCGTGCTTACTTGATGACGATGGTAACGGGGGTTTTGGTCGCCACTGCCTGCGGCGGCAGTGACTTCGACGGCGGAGGGAGCGGTGGCGCCGACGCCGGCGGCAGTGCTGGGCAGGATGCCGGCACGAGTGGCAGCGCGGGAGCGGGCGGCAGTGCGGGTAGTGCGGGTGCGCCCGTAGACGCGGCGCCGGCGCGCTGCCGCGGGGACTTCTTGAATGCCACGTGCACGGACCCGCGACTCACGACCGGAGACACCAACTGTGACGCCTGCGGGCAGACGAATTGCTGCTCGCAGATCGACGCTTGCCTCGCGGATCCCAAGTGCGCACCTGTGCTCTTATGTTATCTAGAAAACTGCCTCGGCCAGTCGGCCATCGGCTGCATGGCGGCCAACTGCATCGACTGTCAAAGCGGTTTCGGAGCGTTCCTAGGCGTGTCCACCTGCTTGCAGAACAACTGCGGGCCACCCGGACACACCGAGTGCCCCATGCTGATCCCTTGACCGCCTTGACGTCCGTGGTGCGTTGAAAGCGGGCGCGCCACGCTACACGTCAAACTTGAACATCCCGCTGCGGGCCGTGTCGAGCTTGAGCATGCGCACGATCGCGGCGTAGAGCGCCTCGGTGCCTTCGTCTTTGCCCACGTAGGTTGAATGGCGTACGGCGCGGCTGGCCGTGTAGAGTTCCTCTTCGGTCACCCCGGAATAGAACACGATTGGGGTCGGAGCTTCGCCCGCGCTTGCGGCGACTAGCTCCGCCAGGCGCTGACCATTCATCGCGGGCATGTTCATGTCCAGCACCAGCACGTCCGGGCGGTGTTTGCGCACAATGCCGGTGACGCCCAATGGCGAGTCCGCCGTCAGCACCGTGAGCCCGCGCCGTCCAAGGGCGCGCTCCAGGCTGCGCAGCACGCCTGCGTCGTCGTCCACCACGAGCACCGTCGCGCTGGGACTGTTCGTTTCACCAACCATCTGCTTCCGGAAGCCTACCTCATTCGTAGCTGCCCGATGGGACCTTGGCCCCTTTGTGCAGCAAGATCCCGTTGATCAGCGGTAGTGCCACGATGTCGCCTCCAGCCGCCCACACCCCACCTTTCGGATCGATGAACACCGAATGGAAGTCTGAGAACACGTCGATGCCGTGACGCTCTTCGACCCAGCCTGCCTGGCCCCGCGCCAGCACAGTGCCCGTGTTGCCCACGGCGTATCCACTCTGCCCACGCATGCGCACGCCGATCATCGCGCGGTCGGACTCCGGTGGCGTCACGTCTTTCCAACCGTCCCCGGCGTCTTCCAAGATCACCGCGCGGGCAAGCCCGCCGACGGCAACCCAGGGTCCGTCTCCATCCGTGTGCAGCGTGAGTAGCCGCTGCGTCGTCGGCGACTTGGGTTGGCTGAACGCGGAGCCATCCCAGTGCAAGATCACGCCGTCCATGCCGATGATGCGCACGTCCGTCGCGGAGCGGCCCCACACCTTGAAGTAGCTCGAGATGGGAATGCTCGGTAGCCCCGGCGCGTCCACCCAGTCCGTGCCGTCGTAGCGCCACACGAAGGCGGCGCCGGTGGCTGCGGGTTGACCGCCGACTGCCCACAGATCCGTCGCCGAAGTGCCCCAAATGCCGAAGACCGTGGCGTTGGACGGCGTGCTCATCTTTTGGAACTTGCCGGCTTCGACCTTCAGGATCGTGCCCGCCGAGCCACCGATGAACACGGGCCCGTCGGGGATGGCGTGTACCCACCACAGGTCGACGGGCAGCCCCGGTGAGATCTTCTTCCAGGCACTGCCATCGAAGTGCAGCGCAAACGCACCGCTGCCATCGCCAGGATCCCCGCCGACCGCCCACACGTCGCGTTCGCTGGTGCCGGAGACGCTGATCAGCGCCCCGGGCAGGTCTTGGAAAACCAGCTGCCACTTGGGGGCGTCGGGTTCTTCGTCGCTGCCGCACCCAGCCAAAAGACCACACAAAAGCGCGAGGGCGGCGTAGCGGAGCATCTATTCTACTTTCTGAGCCGCGGGGAACTTGGGATCCGAACCGGCACCGCTGGGGATAGTAGTCCGGATCGGCTCGTCCGCGGCAACCACCACTTTTCGCATGTTCGCAATCTCCTGCAAGCTCAGCGGCCGGGATTCTTTCGGGTCGGGATGCCCGGTGGCAACCAAGGGCTCGCCGGCGGCGTTGATGATGGCGTCCAGGGCGTAGCTGACGCTGTCTGTCGCCGGGTTGCAGCTGGGGTCGGCGTTGGTCACGTCGCAGGCGCTGAACAGGAAGCGCTGGCTGCCGAAGCCGTGGGTCATGTCCAGCAACACGGCGTTGCTCGGTGCCGTGGCATCTTGCACCGAGTGGCAGCGGTCGCAGGCCATGAACTGGCTGCGGCGCCGCGTGGTGTGCGGATTGAAGGCGCGCTGCCCGAAGCCGGCGATGGTGCGGCCGCCGGGGAACGTGAAGGTGCGCGGCGAGTTCTCGATCAACGTCTTCTTGCCGCCCGGCGCGCTCGCATCTGCCGTGGTCACCGTCATGAAGAAGCGCTCCGCGGGCATGCTGGGTGCCAGCAGCCCGTCGCTGTTGCGCATCAAGATCAAGTCGTTGAGCTGCACCCAGCGACGCTTTCCCGTCGGAGCCCCCGGGGTCAGCTTGCCGGTGGTTTGGTAGCGCTTCTCTTTGGAGAGATCGAGCTCCACATGGCAGCCGTAGCAGCTGGGACTCCAGCCCGCGTGGCAAGTGTAACACTCCAGCTCGTCGGTATGACTGAAGCCTTGCGCGTTGATGCCCATGGAGCGCGCCCCGAATTCCGTGTAGCGCGGGTGCCCTTTGGTGATCACGTCTTTGACCTGGGCGACTTCTAGCTCCAGGTTGGTGACCTTGGTCTTGAGCCAGAGCTTGCCGTCGCGTTCGAACAGATTGTTGCGACCAGGCTGGGGCTTGGCGCGCTCACGCACGCTGCCGTGACAGTCCGTGCACTCCGTCTGCACGCTGCACTGGGTGTCGGCGTACAGGTGTCCATCGCCGTGTACGTCCGTCGTCGTGTGGCAGTCGATACAGTGCATGCCAGCTTCGAAGTGGAGATCGGGCGGCGTCTCGTCGAAGGAGTTCGAGAAGTCCTCGTCCACGATGTAGTAGTTGGCGTCGTGGCCGTGCAGGGCCTGGCCGAGCACGATGGGCCGCTCGGGGTTCTCACCTGGCCCCGCGGATTCCCGATAGCCCTGGTAACCGATGCCGATGCGCCCGCCCCGATAGTGACAGCGAGTGCATTGCTGCAGCGGGATGGCGTTCGTGAGCTGGTGCTTCACCGGGTGTGGGACGGTCTGCTTCGAGATACGCGGATCGTC
>CBDUPW010000251.1:0-10516 GCA_965369205.1 uncultured Polyangiaceae bacterium
CGCAGCAGCCTTCTTTGCAGTACTGGGCGCCGCCGCAAGCGGGAAGACCAGGACCGCAGGCTTGCACGCCGTCGGGGCAGTTGCCCACGTCATCCTGCAAATCGCCGCCACCTAGCTCGAAGAGGACCGAACCCGATGTCGCCCAGAAGTGGTTGAGGGCACCGAAACCGAAACCCTCTACAGCGGTCGACGTGGTGTCGTCGTACTCGAAGAGCGCTTCCTGGTGCCAACCATCGGCGCGTTTGATGTACTGCCCGATGAAGTCCGACGTCATGTCGCTGACGTAGACGAACTGTTCGCCGGTCTTGGGGGACACGACGACCTCCATGCCGTCCATGTGACTGCCTGCCATGTCCGGATACGCGAACTCCACGACCCAGCTCTTGGTGGGCTCATGGTACGAGTACACTCGACGCTTGCTCTCGTTGGCGGCGTACCAACGCTTCTCCCAGTGGCCGTAGCCGAAGAAGGACATCGCCGTGGTGGCGGTCGGTTGGATCACCGGCGCATTGGTCTGACCCAGGAAGGTGTATTCGGTGATGCTGCCGTTGCGGACTGGACCCAGCGAAAGCACCGTGTCGTTGGACCACGCGTAGAGCGAAGATACGGAAGCTTGTCCCACCGGCGCGTTATCCGCGGTCTTGTCGTAGGTCTTGACCAATTCGATGGTGCGTTGCTCCATCGGCCCGGTTGCCTTGGGATTGAGCGGGTGCTGGTTGGGCTGAATGGAACCGTTGTTGTCGGAATCCAGGATCCCGATCTTGTACACATCCAAGTACTTGCCCTGGCGGTTGACGTACACGTACTCGCCGTAGGACGTCACGTCATGGCCACCCAGGAACGCGGAACCGCCACCGACCTTGAAGATTGCGTATTGGTAGTAGGTGCCAGTCGGCGTCGTGCTGCCCGTCGGCGTCACGCTCACGCAAGTGCCCGTCTTCGCGTCGCAGGTCTGGCCTGACGTGGGGCTGCACACCGTCGCCGGGCTCTTCGGGACCCAGGAAGAGGGAGGGCCAGGGTTGCACTGCCGGATCTCATTGCCGAAGCAGTTGAACTCGCCTGCGACGCAGCCGGTTTTGCAAGCACCGTTGGGGTCACAGCCGAACTCGCAGGGCGTGGGTGGCTGCCAAGCACCCGCGTTGTCGCAGGTCTCGAGCAGATCGAGACTGCATTTGGTGGTGCCTGGTTTGCAGGATCCGACGCAGGCGCCTTGTTCGCAAATGAAGGGGCACTCCGTGCCGCTCTGCCAGCCCGTAGCCCCGCACGTCTGCGGGATCGCCCCGACGCACTGTTTCGCTCCCGGCGTGCAATCGATGACGATCCCGCCACCCGTGCCGGAAGTGCTGTCAGAGCCAGAATCCGTCGCGGTGGCCCCGCCTGTTGCAAAGCCGTTGTCGGAAACACCGCTGCCGTCCGCACCGCACGCGACGAAGGCAAAGGCGCCCGATGTGATGAGAGCCAGACCAAGGAACTGCTTCATAGGGGGATCCTCCGAGGAACGCCGAAAGTGTAGCACAGCTTTTGGGGGAACACCGGCGGCGGGCCAGGGCAAAACCCCTTGTGATTTCGGTATTTTGAGTTCCATCGCGGAGCCGGACCCCCTAGCCTGTGCAAATGCATCGCGCTGGCCTCGTTCTGCTTGCCGCTGTGTGCATGCTGCCCGCTTGCACCCCCGTCGCGAGCTACGAGCGCGGTCGATTGGCGCACCCGACCATGGATCCAAGCACTCAGACCGGCCCCGGGCGTGCTCACCTGCACGCAGTGCAAGAGGGCGCGGCCGGGGGCAGCGCGACCCGGGCGGGTGGCTGCGGTTGCAACTGACGGGCTGTCGGCCAAGGTGTGCGCCTTGCAGATCCCGACTCAAGCGCTGCGATTCCGACGCAGCCACCCCCTAGTGGTGGCGTGCTGCGCGGCGTTGCTCAGCGTTTCTGCAGCGTGGGCTGACAGCACGCGCTGGGACGGCAGCGCGGAGGTCAGCGGATACTACGACTCCGACGCCGTCATGGTGATCACGCCAGCACTACAAGCCGCAGCGAAAGCCGAGTCCGGGTGGTCCGCCAATGGCGGCTACTTGGTCGACGTTGTGTCCGCGGCGTCTGTCGACATCGTGTCAACGGCAAGTCCGCGCTGGACCGAGGTGCGCCACGCCGGTCAGCTCGGTGCCGGGTACGCTTTCGACGACTTTGGCCTAGGTGTGCACGGGGGTGCGTCCGTCGAACCCGACTACGTGTCCTTTGGCCTGGGCGGCGAAGGTTCGTACAACTTCGCAAACAAACAAGCGCTACTGACCCTTGGTTACGCTTTCCAGCACGACACGGCGGGGCGCACGGGCACGCCATTTTCCGAATACGCACTGCGCTTTACTCGGCACGAAGTCGACGCGCGACTTGAGCTGGTGCTGGACCGCGCGACGACTCTCACTGCCGGCCTAGACGTGATGTTCGAAGCCGGCCGCCAGGAGAAACCCTATCGCTATCTGCCGCTGTTTGATGCGGACGTCGCGCCCCGAGTGCCGCCGGGTGCATCCGTAGATTTAGTCAACCAGCTGCGCTTGCCTGGACGCATGGTGGAGCGCCTGCCAGACACACGAAGGCGCGCGGCCGCCAGTGTACGGCTGGCGCATCGGTTCAAGACCTCCACCCTGCAGCTTTGGGACCGAGTCTATTTCGATGGCTGGGGCATGCTCGCCAACACATCGGATGCACGCTGGATCGTCGATCTGTCGCCTAGTTTCTCCGTGTGGCCCGCGCTCCGCTTCCACAACCAGTCGGCAGTGACGTTCTGGCGCCGCGCTTACGTGGGCCGCTTCCAAGACGGCCGCGTGGACGCGCCTTCGTTTCGCACGGGAGATCGCGAGCTTGGGCGGCTTTGGACGGCGAGCGTTGGCGCTGGCGCGGCATGGGCGCTGGCGCGGAACATGCGGGTGAGTCTGGAGCTCGAAGGCGCCTATACAGAGTTTCCAAACACCTTGTACATCGACCACCGCTGGGCCACGTTTGCTGTGGCCGGCTTCGGCATGAGGTTCGAGTGATGCGTGTGTTTTGGTACGGGCTGTTTGCGATCAGTGTGATGATCGGCTGCAGGGATCCCGTCGCGGACGCCCGGGTCGACTCCCTTGGCCCAGAGCCCGGGCCCTACGAACAGGGACCCGATCACCGCCCCGGGCAGCCGTGCACCTGGTGCCACCGGCCGGGCGGCGAAAGTCCGCACTTCGATCTGGCGGGCACGGTGTTCTTGCGTTCGGATTCCAAAGAGCCAGCCAGGTCCGTCGTGGTGCAGCTCTTCGACAGTTCCGGGCGCACGCGCACGCGAGTGACTGGCGTGTCGGGGAACTTCCACTTCGAGGAGGGCGAACTGGAACTGGAGTTCCCACTGTGGGTCCGCCTCGAGTTTGAGGGGCAAGTGCGTGCGATGCACACGCCAATCTTTCGCGAACGCTCCTGCGGTGCTTGCCATGGCGATCCGGCCAGTCCGAGCAAAGCGGGGCACGTCTTCCTGCTGGAGGACGAATGAGGCGCGCGCTCTGGGTGCTGCTTGCGGGGGCGTGTTCGGTGAGCACGGATCCCCTGCCCTTCAACGCACCGCCCGAAGAGGACTTCCGCTTCGTTAGTGCCGCGCTGGGCGCGCGTTGTGGCAGCCTGGATTGTCACGGTGGCATCGGGCGCAACTTGCGGCTCTACAGCCGTTTCGGGCTGCGTCTGAACCCAGATGACATTCCTGGCGGCCACCCAGACACGGCGGAGGAGCATGCAGCCAACTACGTCTCTTTGCTCGCGCTAGAACCGGAGATCATGCAGCGTGTGGTGCAGTCCGGCGGGCAAGCACCCGAGCGTCTCACGCTGTTTCGAAAAGGGCGCGGGGACGAGGCCCACGTGGGTGGCAGCGCCTTGAACGGAGACGCCGACGACTGTTTGGTCTCCTGGGTCTCCGCCGCGCTGGATCGCAAGACCTGCTTCAACGCATCCCAACTCAAGGTGCCGCCTGGCTTCAGCGCCAAAGGCGGCACGGGCGGCGGAGGGACCGGCGGTGGCGGAACCGGCGGCGGTGGAACCGGCGGAGGTGGAACCGGTGGGACCGGGGGTGGCGGCACGGGCGGCGGCGGGACCGGGGGTGGCGGAACCGGCGGCGGTGGAACCGGAGGGACCGGCGGCGTGACCTGCGCGCCCGGCGACTTCTGGCCCTGCGATTGGGACCCCAACTGCAAACCGGAAAAAGCGGCCCCCGCGGATCACCTAGCCTTTGCGGACGAAGACTGCCTGAGCTGCCACAAGGCCGGCGGCAGCGCAGGGCCAGGCCAAGAGTTTCTGTTCGGCGGACGCGTGATCCTGTTCAACACGACCATCGGCGACCCCGACGCCGAGATCGGGGTCCGGGACGGCAACCTTTTCTACTACACGTGCGCGGACAACCTCGGCTTCTTCTTCGTCCGAGATATCGGCCAGCCCAAGCCAAATTGGGATCAAGTGGAAACCCGCGCCCGAGGGGAGTTCGCGGACAAGAGCATGCCCGAGGACAAGGAGCATCGCGCGGACTGCAACAGCTCCAAGTGCCATGGCGACCCCATCCAGCATATCCATCTTTGAGGCACGGCGGCAGCGGGCAGCTCCCGCATCCCGGGCAAAAACCGCTGCGATTGCTGATCCAGAGCGTCCGCGGTAGTAAAGAGTCGTTTCTTCTCTGACCCACGCTGGACGATGATCGTCTTCGAGTCCTCCGCGAAGATCTTGCAGTTCTTGCACCTGCTGGCCGCCGTCACTTCCATCGCGGCGTGCGTGCATTTGATCGTGCGCTTGCTTCGATCTCGCGTTGACCGTCGGATCTACACGCACGCACGTACGTTGCTCGTCGCGTATTTGAGCCTCTACGGCTTGGGCTCCGTGGTGTATCCGACCTTCCGCGTGCGCGTGCGCGCCGAATTCCTAGACCGCGTGTACCCGTGGGCAACCGGACTCTTCGAGATCAAGGAGCAAGCTGCAACCTTGGCCCTGCTGCCGGTGATTGGCCTGTTCCTGTTGACGCGTCCTGTATGGAAGGGCGCCGAGCGCCCACGCGCCACCCAGCGTGGACATGCGCCACTGCTATTGGGCTTGAGCTCGATGGTCTTGCTAGTGCTCCTCTTCAACGCCTGCGTGGGGTGGTACCTGGGCACTCTCGGGAGCGTGTGAGGCATGCAACCCAAGGACCGCGTCGCGATCGCCATCTGTGCAGCCATTCTGGTTGCCTGCGTCGTGCATCTCGTCGCGCCACCGAGCTTCATTTATTATCCCCTAGAGCGCAGCTGGCGCTGGGAACGCGCCGAATCCGGTGTCGCCATGTTCTGGTATGGCCGCTCGGCCTGGACCCTCGCGGCGGGCGCTGCGGTTTTTGGCATGGCGTATTTCGCGACGGGCAGGATGCGAGGCGAGGCCCCTACGTGGTTGCCCAAAGCCCTCGCGCTACTCAGCGTCGGCAGCCTCGTGCTCGCGCTGGGACTGATCGTCCGGCACGAGTGGGCAAGCTGGATGCTGCGCTAGACAAGCACGCACTACTTGCTCTTGATCTGATACGCGACCACCACCGGCGGATTCGCGTACTGGCCCTGCTCGGTATCGGCGCCTTGTAGCGTCAGGTACAAGAGCCCTGAAGCGGGATCGAAGCTGCCGCCGCCGATCTCGCCGTTGAAAGGCGTGGCGAACTCGCCATGAGCGTGGGGGCGCACGGCCGAGGCATCGAGCTGTCCATTTTTGACTTTGACCAAGTCATTGACGTCCCAGAACCAGTAGTAGTTGCTGTTGTCACTGGTGTCGTTGGAACAATAGCCGCCGCAGGCTTGGCTCGCACCCGTAGGCGTGCACTTGTAGCAGACGCCAGTCTTGTGACCGCCGCTGCTGCCCAGGGTCACATAGGAACGCGTGCCCGGTGCAATGAAGCCAAAGTTCGCGCGGGAAAGATGCGTCCAGAGGTCGTTCGTCTTGGTGTCGTTGCTCAGGTCGTCGTGCAGGGGCTTTGCCAGGCTGAAGTCGAGTAGAGCCGTCGTGGCGACGCTGCCCGGCGCGGCACTGCCCCCGATAACGTCTGCGGGGTCGAAAATGAATGCCGACGGACCAACACTGAGACGACCAATGATCGGGACGCCGCTCGAAGCGCCGGTGATCGTGGTGCCGCCGAGAAGCGACTGCCAAGCGCTGGGAACGGGCGAGACCCAACCCGCCGCGTGCGCTGCGCCACCGAAGGCGTAGAAACCATCGACGCTGGAACCAGCGAGATCCGAAGCGTCGCGCAGCACCAGCGTGGTGTGCGTGTTGTCCGCCGGAGCGTCGTAGTACTCGTAGGCGTGCACGAGTAGCTCTTGGCCGCCAGGCCCATCGAAGAGCGCTAGCCCGCTGATCTGATCAATTGCCTGCGGATTGGCACTGACGCGATCCAGCACGGTGACGAAGCTCTGCATCGGCGACGCGGCCATGTTCAGGTCCGAAAGCGTGGTGCTGTTCTTGAGCACCGGCAGCTTGAACTCCGCGATGGCCTGCTGGTGATCATGGCCCACGATGAAGATCGAGTCGTTCTTTGGGTTGTAGACCAGCGGGCCTTCGGAAAAGTTCAGGGAAGAGACGCCGAAATCTGCCGACGGCAAGCGAAGCGCCCCCTGGTATTCCAGGTCCGTCACCGCTAGCAGCGGGAGCTTGTCGGGAGATACGGCGCCGCCCGCGCCGCCACTGCCTGCCGCGCCAGCGCTTCCCGCAGAGCCACCGCTGCCTGCCGCGCCACCCGACGCCCCGCTTCCCGATGCGCCTGCACTGCCACCCGCGCCGTCAGCGCTGCTGTCATCAGAACAACCGGCGGCCGCCAGGCAAAGAGCCGCAAATGCGAGATGTCGGAGCATCTACAAAAAGTGCCTGCGCCGAAGCCGTTGGTCAAGGCACCGAGAAGCGCCACGCTTCTTCTGCGCGTGTCTGCGCGGGTGCTTCGCGTGACGCCGCTTTCGGCGCGTCGTCTACAGAAGCTCGTTCTTGGCGCCCGAGGTGCCGTACTTCGCGAGCTCCCAGGTGCGCTTGCCGTCGTTGCCCTTCACGATCCCGGTGATGGGCACGTCCGGATGAGACCAAAAGGTTGTCTTGTTGCGGGTGCCCTGCCACTTGGTGTCGCCGACCCATTTATAGGCGCCCAGCAGCTTCCCAGCCGGCACCTCCATGTCCTCCTGTGGACCTTTCTCGATAGCGCCAGGGTCCATCTTGATCATGATGCCGTCCGTGGGCCGGTACTTCGCCGCCATGCGCAGCATGCTGCCGCCGATCTCTTGCACGCCACGTCCAGGCGCCTTGAAACGCATCTTCTCAGGCTGCGCGTCGTTGATGTCCGCCGCCGTTTTCACCGCCATCAACATTTGCACGACAGCGCCCTGGCCCTTCATGTTGCTGACCATCTGCAACCAGAACGACTCCCCCTCCTTGTCCGTGACCGCCCAAGCATAGCGCTCCGCGCCGCCACCACCTTGCATGCGGTATTCGACGAACTGGCCCACCGCGATGGGCATGAGGGCGAAACCTGCAGGTTTGGCGGGCTGCTCTGCGGCGGGCGCGACATTCGATGCGACGGCGGCGTTCGAGGCGCTTGCGGCCCCTTGCTCTTGCTTCTTTTCGCCCCCGAGCATCTTGCAGCCCAAGAGCACGACCACCAAACCAGCTAGGGAGATTCGACGCATAGCGCGAAAGTCGCACCAGCAGTCGAGGATTGCAAGCGCGACACCGCAATACCGTATTGCCTCAGCACTCCGCTTTGCAGCCTGCGTCGGAACCGCAGCTGACGCAGGGGAACCAGTCGCAGCTGACTTGTGAGCAGAACTGCCACTGGTCCGGACCGCAGCATCGGTAGTTGCTACCGTTTTTCCACGCGCACTTGGCGCCGAGCTCGAGCTGGCACTTGGACCAACTGCAGCTGATCGTGCAGCGCTGCTCCTCACAGGTGTCGTTGCAGAGCGCGGGGCCGAGGGTGCCAGGCTCGCATACACCTTGGTTCTGGCAGGTGCTCGCTCCCCACTGTCCGTTGGCAGCACAGGTTCGCGTCAACGTGCCACACTTCGCGCAAGCGCCCAGGACCTGCTGTTGACCCGGCGAACAGCCTCCACCGCTGCCGCCTGCACCCGTGCCGCCTGCACCGATGCCTCCTGTGCCGCTTGCTGCGGTGCCTCCCGTGCCTCCGGTCGCGCCGATGCCCGAAGCGCCTCCGCCGGCCGCAGCCCCGCTCGCACCAGCGAAACCGCCTGTCAGGCCGAAACCGGCGGCTCCAGACGGGCCGGCGTCTTGTCCCTGACCCGCTCCTTGGCCCGCACCGCCGCCGGTGGCTGCAGTGCCCGCATCCGGGCTCGGCTCTTCCAACGGCGCAAGCTCGAAGGTGCAGGCCACGACGCCCAGGGATGCAAATATCCATCTCACGTGCATGGAGGTCGTCCGGTGCGTCCCGCCTCGCGAAAGCTAGCACACGGCGAGCGACCTGGCCCCTGTCACCGCGCGGTGGGGAAACCGAGGCCGTGCTATGGCGTACACCCATCATGACGCAAAGCGTAGGAAATGCCCCGGCGAGCGGCGCGTCGCCCTCGACGGTCGAAGCGGCGGTGAAGGAGCGATACTCGAAGGGCGCGCAGCAATGCGAAGCCGCCTTGTGCTGCCCGGTCAGCTACGACACGTCCCTGCTCGAAGTGATCCCCGCGGAAGTGATCGAGCGCGACTACGGCTGCGGCGACCCAACCAAGTATGTGCAGGCTGGGGAGACGGTACTCGACTTGGGCTCGGGCTCTGGCAAAGCGTGTTTCATCATCAGCCAAGTCGTCGGCCCAACCGGAGCGGTGATCGGCGCGGACATGAACGACGACATGCTGGCCCTTGCTCGGGGAGCAGCCCCCGTTGTCGCCGGGCGCATCGGCCACGACAACGTGCGCTTTGTGAAGTGCAAGATTCAAGACCTGGGCTTGGACTCCGAGCAGCTGGACCGCTACTTGGCGGAGCACCCCGTCAAGAGTCTCGAGGACTACGAGCGCGCCCAGGCGTTTGCCGACGGGCTGCGCAGCACGGCCCCAGCGGTGGCCAGCGACAGCGTCGACGTGGTCGTCAGCAACTGCGTGCTGAACCTGGTGCGTCCGGACGACAAGGCGCAGCTCTTCGGTGAGATCTTCCGCGTGTTGAAGAAGGGCGGACGCGCCGTGATCAGCGACATCGTCGCAGACGAAGGCATCCCCATCGCGCTACAGAACGACGAGAAACTGTGGAGCGGCTGCATCTCCGGAGCCTATCGCGAAGATGCCTTCCTGAAGGCTTTCGAAGAAGCCGGCTTTCACGGCATCGAGATCTTGGAGCGCGTCAGCGAGCCTTGGCAGACCGTGGAAGGCATCGAGTTCCGTAGCGTGACCGTAGCCGCGTACAAGGGCAAAGCCGGACCGCGTTGGGATCAGAAACACGCGGTGATCTACAAGGGTCCGTTTGCAGAGACTCGGGACGACGACGGACACGTTTTCCGCCGCGGCGTGCGCACGGCAGTGTGCGAAAAGACCTTCAAACTGCTGACCAGCGCGCCATACAGCGAGCACTTCGCCGCAGTCGAGCCCCGGGTGCTCATTGCCCTCGCAGACGCGCCGCCCTTTCCTTGCTCCAGGGACGCGCTGATCCGCCATCCACGCGAAACCAAGGGAGCGGACTACAAGCAGACCACCGACGCCGGCGCTGCGTGCGGTCCCAGCAAGTGCTGCTGAGCACTGCGGCCGCTTCCCACGTCCGGAAGCCTTCCAGACGTTGGCGCTGACCACTGCTAGGCGCCACCCGCGATCGCATTAGGCGCTGACAGCGTCCCAGCAAGCTTGTTCGGCGTCGGCAACAACGGCGTCGGTGAGTTCGATTCGACCCTCCCAGTGCGCCCGCATGATCCCCACGAACGCGCCGAATACGAGTTCCATGAGCACGACTGCGTCCAGGGGTTTGAGCAAGCCGTCTGCTTGCGCGCCTTCGCGGGTTGGCCCGCGCTCTACGATCTGTCGCCCGGCAGCGCCTTCTTGACCGCCGTGAACAAGGCGCCACTGCCCAAAGACGTGGCCTTCACCTCCATCTACAGCTGCACCGACGAATACATCCAGCCCTATCAGACGTCGATCATCCCCGGCGCCAAGAACATTGGTCTATGCAAGGGCTTCGTCGGGCACTTTGAGTTCTTCTACAACCCCGACATCTACAACGTGATGCACGCCGAGCTGGTGGCGCCTGCGCCGAAAGACCCCCCTGCTGGCTCGGGCGGAAGTGGCGCTGGCGGAAGTGGCGCCGGCGGAAGCGGCGGCGTGGGCTCTGCTGCAGGTGCAAGTGGCTTCGGCGGCGCCGCCGGCGATGGGTCTGGGAGCAATGCGGCGGGTGCCGCCGGGGAAATCGGGCTCGCTGGGGCGACCGGCGAAAACCCAGGTGGCGCGGGCAACGGCGCTGCGGAAATCGATGAATTCAATCCGGATCCCGGCGACGGCTGCAGCATGAGCGGGCCCCCGCGCCACAGCGGCGGTCTATGGCTC
>CBDUPW010000252.1:0-10506 GCA_965369205.1 uncultured Polyangiaceae bacterium
ACATAGGAATAGCGCCGTGTATGCCGCGCCTCCGGCCGCGCCGATCCAGGCGCTGGTCAATGCATCGGGCATGAGCAAAGGATCTGCGGGCAGCCGCACGCACAACACGCAGAGCACCGCGAGCACCAAACCGATACCGGCATTTGCCAGGGTTGCAGCCGACAGCACGCCCAGCGCGATGCGCCGGCGGCTCTGGCCGTAGCGCGCGATGGGCCACAAGGAATTCGCCAGCCTCTGTCCCCCTGTCGCGGTGCGCACGACTCCGTAGGCCAACGCGGGCAGGCACAGGCCCAGTGCCACGCCCGCGAGGGCGCGGTCCGTAGACAGCACCGACCCGGTGCGGCGTTCGAGTAACGCGACGATCGCCACCGTCAAGAGTCCGAATACCGTGAGCACGCCCAGCGTGCGTGACCTGAGCCGCGCCGCCGCGACCTGGGCACCCAATGCGAACGCGTTCACGTTTGATCTCCGTCGGAAGCGCCGGCAGGCGCGGCGCTGGCGACCGAGGGTGCAGGCGCCGGCGCTGTAGGGGCGGGTGCCGCGGGTGTCGCGGGCGCGACGCTGGCGACCGAGGCTGCCGGCGCTGGCGCCGGAGCGGGCCGCGCAGCGTAATAGGCACGTTCGTAGGCAGCTCGCCATAGCGCCGCCGTGGCGCCTCGGGATTCATCCAAGGTTGGCCCGGACAACATGACGGAGAGTAGCTTCGCTCCGCTGCTTCGCGATGCTTCCAGAATGGCGCGGGACACGGCTTCGGGCTCCGGCCCCCCGACGAACGCCTGGTTTGGAAGCTCGCCTCCGTCCATGCGCACGGACTGGACGACGGGATTGCCCACCAGCGCTTGGCAGAGTTGCTCGATGCCTTCGGCGCGTACGACGAAGGTACCATCAGCGCGCGGCGCTAGACTCTGGGTGAGCGGCACGCCGGGTCGTCGCACGAACCGGCCTCGATCCAGCAGCACGACGTCGCCCCCAAGCGCCCGAGCGTCCTCGATGCTGGCGGTGGCACAGACCACCGTCGCGCTTTGAGCGAGCTGTTGCAGCGCATCGATGTTGCGTCCGCGATCGAGCGCGTGCATCAGCGCAAGCGGTTCGAATACCGCGACGAGGCAGAGCCCCGGGCGCGCGAGTGCAACTTCCAATGCCATGGCTCGGCGCGCACGGAGCGAGGTCGAGCGGACGCTAGCTAGGCCGAGTCGCGCGCAAATATCCGCAGCCCGGGGCGCGCCGACCGCGTTTGTCAGCATGGTGGACGGGGGCAATGACAGCTCGGGCTCGTCTGCCAGCACAGCGCAGATCCCTTTGCGCAAGTCGGAATCGGCATGCGGGTCGCGGCCGTGCACACGTACCCGGCCGCGCCGCGGTCGCATGCTGCCGGCAAGGAGTTCGACACAGGTCGCGGTGCCGTCATCGGGAGTGCCCAACAAGACAGTCAGTCCTGGCCCCAGCGCGAGACTCGTGGCAGTGAGCGGCGCAGCGTAGACGTCCTCGAAAGCAGCGCCGCTCACGCCCAGCCTCCGATGTGGACCGCGTAAGCCCTTGCTGTCGCCAGTGCGGTGGGGATGCTCGGGAAGTGCGCAACCAGGCTGCGCACGAGTTCAGGCAGGAAAAGCAGCGCGGCGAGGGCCCAGCGTGCTCGTTCCGGCGCAAGACTGCGGGCGGCCAGTACCAGCGCGCCTGTCGCAGCCGCGAGTAGAGCCAAGTACCCCAGACTGCCGCAGAGAACACTCACCGCAGCCGCCGCTGCGGCCCAAGAGCGCACGAACGGCAGCACTGCCAGATTCACCAAAACTGCGGGAACCAGAAGCAGCGTGAAGACGCGTCGGCCCACTGCCCACGCTCGCGCCCAAGCGATCGAGCGGGGGCCAACCCCACGCAGTGCGGCCAATCCGTAGACAGCCTCGTCCTCGGCGGTGGCCTGCCCCGTGGCTGCAAGGGCGATGCTGCCGGCGGCCAGCCAGGTGAACCAACCGAGCGCTCCGCGGATGACGATGGAGGACTCTCGAGAGTCCCCACCGGCCGCGACGCCTCCGGCGACGAACACGAACACGATCGCGACCAACCACACCGCTGCCGCCCCCGCCTGCGCGGTCAGTTTCTGCCGCACCACCCGCTCGAGCAGGCGAGCGACGCGTCGCGTACTCGGCAAGGGCGCCGGAGTCGGCGCGGCGGTTTGGGCGACGGCATGGGGGCTGATGGACACGACCGCGGGAGTGTATCGACATTTGCCCGCTCGCGCCCGGCTGCAATTACTGGCGCATTCGCGCCTGCTTCAGCACATAGTCGGCCACCGCGTCCTTGGGGGCGAGGGAGAGCGCGCGCAAGGCGGCTTTCTCGGCTGCGACGGGCCGCCCGCGAGCCAACTCCGCTGTGCCGAGCCAGCCCAAGGCAGAAACGGCAACTTCGTCTCGGTCGCTCGTCAGCGGCAACAGCAGCCGGACCGCCGTGTCCACCTTGTTGCGTCGCAGATGCGCGCGCGCCTGTAGGATGGCCAGATCTGGGTGGTCCGGGAACTCTTGGAATGCACTCTCGACCACCTCGTCCGCTTCTGTGCTGCGATTCAGTTTGATCAACGCCTCCGCGAGCCCCACGTATCCGTCGGCGCTGCTGGGCGATACTTCAACAACCCGCTTGAATTGCTCTTTGGCATGTTCGTACTTTCCGGCGCTGTAGTAGATCCGCGCGAGGTTCAAACGTGCAGCGGCGAACCCGGGATCGATGGACAAGGCTTCCAGGTAGTGTTTGGAGGCCTTGTCGGGGCGGCCTTCTCGCTCTTCCAGCACTCCGAAGCCGTGGTGCGGTTGTGCGAAGTCGGGGTTGTAGCGCCGCGCCCGCGCGAGCAAACGACGCGCGCGCAGGAAGTTGCCGCGCTGGACTTCGACCAGGGCTCGATTCACGAGTGCTTCGACGAAACGTGGGCTGTATTCGAGGGCCAGATCGAAGCGGGCTTCCGCCGTTTCTAGATCCCCGTCCGCCAGGGCGTCTGCGCCTTGGTTGTTCAGATCAATGGCCTTTGGCGGAAGCGGCGCGCTGCCTTTGCAGCCCGCGCACAGGACTAGGCCCAGAAACAGCAACACGACGAAGGACTTCATGGTGCTGTTGTGTCGGCCCGACGCGGCGCCGGTTGCGTGCTCTGAAAATAATGACGGTAACCCATTGAAATGATTGCACATATTCCCTGGCCAGCGGCTTCCGGTTGCAGGCACGGTTCCTTCTGACGATGCTCCCCGGCCATGTCCAAGGAGCGCGACGAAAAGGCCGACGACGAGCGCGAGGAGCTCGACGAGGAAGCGGAGGCGGAAGCCAGCGAAGACTCGGAAGCCGCCGGCGAAGAGGAAGACGAAGACGCGGCCGAGGATGACGCTAGCGACAGTGCAGATGAAGGCTCAGCAGCCGACGAGGACGACGCTGACGACGAGAACGACGAGGACGACGAGGACGAAGCGGCCGCTGCGGCAGCCGCCGCTAAGGAGAAGCGTCGCAAGCGAGCCCGCGCGGAGCGTGCCAGTGTTCGTCAGGCGGCGAAGAAGCCGCGTCGACGCATCGACAAGCCGGTGCTGCCTCCGGAAACAGCCATCAATGCGCCGAGTCGCCAAACCCTTGGCATGATTGGCGTGATGGCGTTTGCGACCCTCATTATGTGGGGGACAGCGAAGACCGCCTGCAACGCGCACCCGGCGCAGACTCGCAAACCGAGAGAACTCGCAACCGCGGAGCTGTCCAAAGATCCCAAAGCTGCCGCCCTCGAAATGGCGCAGCGTTGGGCAAGCTACAACTTCGACGGCGCCCTTGAGCTGGCCACGGACAAGGTCGAGGGAGAGATCCGCACGGCCAAAGACGCGTGCACCAAAGATGCGGCGTGTTCCGCTGCGAGCAAGAAAGAGTATCCCACGGCGCTCGCGACGGCGGTCTTGCTCGGACGTGAAGGGGCGAAAGCCACCGTACGGGTGACCGGGCTAGGTGGCGCGCTGGAAGGCAAGACGACCCTGTACGAAGTCGAACTCGCGGGTCCAACCTGGAAAGTGGCGCGCACCACCGACAAAGCCCCCACGCCCCCGCCAGTGCTCGTGCCTCCGCCCACGCCGGCGCCCCCGCCATCGGCGGCGCCATCCGCTGCGCCCTGAGCGCAGCGGCAATAGAGGCCCACGGACGAGAGTCGTGCGGCCGCGCCAGCCCCCGGACGCGACCCAAAAAAACAAATCTAACGGTTAGAACGAGGCCTGGCCGAGCAGAGTCAGCTCGCCGCGGGCGGCCCAATCGTCGTAGTCGAAGAAGCCATAGGCGAGCGCCACCTTGGCCTGCTTGCCCTGAACGAAGTAGTTTACGACTGCCTCATAGTGCCAGAGCTCGTCGCCTTTGCCGGCGCCCAGGTCCTGGTCAATGTCCGTATCCAGTGCGCCAACGCGCACAGCGGGCTGGAGTTTGTCGAACAAGGTGTAGCCAGCGGCGGCGTAAAAGCCGTGGCCTTCCACGCGTGTTCCTTTGGGGCCGTCCCAGCCATGCAGGTACTCGACTTGCAGAAGCGCGTCGCCTAGCTCGATGCGCAGGTCTGCTTCGAGACGATCCTTGCTCGTGGGTTCTTCGCGTTCGCCGACGCTGGTATAACCGACACCGCCGAGCATGACGCCTTCGATCGGGTACAGCTCTACGCGCAGTGCGATGTCTTTCTGGTTGTTGTTGTCGCGGCGGTTCAAGCCCGGGCCGTTGTACACACCCAAGTTGTAGTAGACGTAGTCGCCGAGCTTCTTGGAGACGCGCAGACCAATGTCGCGCTCGTCGCCATAGAAGCGCGCGGCAGTGGCGCGTTCCGGGAACAACAACTGGCTTGCGGAATTGAAGCCTTCCCACGATAGCGGGTTCTTGAACTGGCCAAAGCACACGTCAGCGAACTCGCTTTCGAAGGTGGCGTACGCATCCTGCAACACCGACACATTGGACTGAGGTTGGGAGGCCTCGACGGAGCCAGGAGTGGCTGGCGCGGGGGTCTGACCCTCCACTTCGAGATCCTCGTCTTCGAATTCGAGCACTTTCGCGGGGTCGAACATCAGGGCGTAGGAAAGCAGGTCGTCGATGATGTCGCCCTTGATCTTGATTTCACTGCGGCGCAAGCGGAAGGTCGTTTGGGTCTCGCTGGATTGGCGTGTGCCGTGTAGCCATACCTGAAGCAGGAAGCTCGGTTGGAAGAAGCCGTCCTTGGCGACGCTGAGTTTCTTCGAAGGTGGCGCGGGCGCCGGTTCCGGCGCGAGAGAAACTGGCGTGGTTGCGGCCGGCGCTGCGGGGGCCAAGGCAACCGGAGCAGGAGGGACCTCGGGCATCGGCGCCGGGGCAGGGGGCGGCAGCGCTTCGGCGGTCGGTTCGGTGTCGCTGGGCGCTTCCGGCGGAGGCGGGTTTGGATCGGGCCGCTCTGGCTGGGCGTAAACCGGCGTGGTCGCGAACAAAAGTGCGAGAAGATGCGTGAGTGGCTTTTGCATGTGGCGCATATGTCCGTAACTGGGTGACAACTGGGTGACGAACGTGTGCCTGGAGTGAAAAACTCGATGCTGGATATCGAAACTGCAACAGAACGTAGCGTGCTGCCGCGACTGCGACTAGCTGCAAGGGAGGGTCGGAGATCCCGCTGCAGTTGTCTAGGGTGGCCGCGGCGTCTCGTCATTTGCGTATTGCTTGCGGCACCGGGTTGTCAAAAGAGCAGCGCCACCGCCCCGGATGCCAGTGCGCCCCCGGCAGCGTCGGTCGCGGCTCCGGCCCCGGGCTTGAGCGCTTGGGGCGTGCTGTTGCATGTGCCCGCAGGATTTTCGACGGAGCAAAACCAAGCGGCGGGCTGGGAACTGACCGACGGAAAAGTAGTGCTTCTACTTGGCCGGCATGATCTCGAAGCGCGGGGCGCGCTCGGGGAGTTCTTCGATGAGCGCAGGCAAGCGCTTTCTCAGTATGGTGCTGCAAAGCTAACTCCGGCACAGCCGCGCAAGCTCGAACACGGGGCAGGACTTGAAGGCGAGGGCTCCGCAGAGAGCGAGGCTGGGAACGTTGGACTCAAGCTTTTCGTCGCGCGTATCGACGAGCGTACGGGGCTGAGTCTGCTGATGATCCACGACGCAGCGGAAAAATCCCACGCAAAAGCAGTGTGGCAGGCCATCTTGGCTCGCAGCCGCTTGCCCTAAACTGGCCTCGTCGCGCACTTCGGCTATCGTAGCCGTCGCGGACATGGCGACGTCACCCGAAACCCCAACACCTGCAGAGGCCGAGACGGTCGACGCCGGTTGGGATGATGCGAGTGAAGAACCGGTCGCGGAGCCCAAGAAGAAGAAACGCGCGAAGCAGACCGCTTCGAGCGAGGAGGAGCCGCCCTCGACGAAGCCGCGACAAATGCTGCCCACGTTGCCGGACTTCGATCCGCTGGCTCATGACGTGGTGGATGAAGGTCGCCCCACCTTGCCCGTAATCAATCCGCTCTTTTTCGACAAAGACGAGTCCAAGGGTTGATCGTCGTCGCGCCAGCCGGATAGCTGGAAGCTGAATCGCGTGCCCGCGCCGACTTCGCTTTGCACCTGGATGGTCGAACCCATGGCCTCGACCAGGTGTTTGACGATCGCGAGGCCGAGTCCGGTCCCCCCGAGCTCTCGCGAACGTCCAGCGTCCACGCGGTAGAAGCGTTCGAAGAGCCGGGGCAAGTGGCTCGGGGCGATGCCGGGCCCGTCGTCGGCGACGAAGATCTCGAAACCGTCGCCCACGGGCAGCGCGCCGAGCCGGAGTTCCGCAGCTTGCCCGGCATATTTGACCGCGTTGTCGACTAGGTTGGTCAGCACGTGCTCTAGGGCACGGCGATCGGCCCGCACCACCGCTTCCGGGTCGTCTAGCTCGAGCACGGCCTTGATGTTGCGCTCGGCGATGCGTTGCTGGAACAGCTCGACGACTCGTGCATAGAGCGCGCTCAAGCGCACGGCCTCGAACTGCATTTGATACTGCCGCGACTCGATGCGGGAAAGATCGAGCAGGTCTTCGACGAGATCCTGAAGCCGGCTCGCGTTTCTTTCGATGATCTCCAGGAACTTCAATGCCGCTTTTGGATCGTGGTCCAGCGCAGAGCTGAGGGTCTCTGCGGCGGAGCGTACGGTGGTCACAGGCGTCCGCAGTTCGTGGGAGACGTTGGCCACGAAGTCACTTCGCAAGGACTCCAATCGTCGCATTTCCGTGACGTCCACAAACACCGCGAATACGCCGCCAGTTCCCCGGGAAAACGGTGCGGCGCGTACCAACAGCTGACGCGGCTTCAGGCCGCCGATTCCGAATTCCGTGCTCAGGGATTCTTGTTCGACCGCCACGCGATCCAGAAGGGTCTTGAGCTCAGTGTGTCGGATGACCTCCAGTGGAGTCTTGCCCGTGGCGTCTCCGGTCAAGAGCAACATCTCGCGCAGCGCAGGATTTACCAAACCAACCCGCCCGTCAGGTCCAAGCAACAAGACGCCTTCGTGCATGCCTTCGAGGATCCCGCGGGTCGTTTCATGTTGGGTTTCGAGCGCGTCTACGGTTTGCGACAGGTTGGAAGCGAGCTGGTCCAGCGCACGGCCCAGGGACGCAAACTCGTCATGCCCCGTAACGCCCGTCCGCGCCGCAAGATCGCCTTGCGCCATGCGCTCTGCAGTCACCGTCAGAGACCGAGCTGTCCGGGACGCCCAATGCGCGGCGATACTGCTCAGCGCTATCGCAACTACAAGCGCCAGCAGGGTCGCCCCACCCAGCACACCCTTGACGCGAGTCAGCATCTCGTCGACGTGGGTCAGCGGAACCGCAACCCGCACGACCCCCTGCACTACGCCGTCGCGTTCGAAGGGCACAGCCACGTAGGTCATGCGCATTCCGACGGTTCCACTCAGCCGTGTGTGCGCCCCGCGTCCGGTCGAGAGTGCGGCGATCACCTCGGGGCGGCTCGCGTGGTTTTCGACTTGGCTCAGTTGCGTGTCGGATACCCCCGAGTCCCCCAATACGGCGCCATCGTTGGCGATCACCGTGACGCGCCCTGCCGCCAGTGCCGCAAGGCGTCCAACCAACCTTTGGGTGCTGGCGCTGTCGGCGGCCGGCGTGCTCTCTATGTGGGCGGCCGCAAGGCGGGCGCGATAGAATAGCTCGTGCTGCACCTCCTGGGTGAGCGCAGTGTCGACGCTGCGCTGCACGTACGCCCATCCGACGCCAGCGGTCAGCAGGATCAGTCCTAGGGAGATCAAGAACAGCTTGGCCCGAACGCCCAACCGGAAGACCGAACGGGCTTCTTCCGACTCGATCACGGCGAAATCACGCGGACGCTTCCTCGGGGCTGCCGCAGAAGCGATAGCCCACTCCGCGCACCGTCTCGATATAGTTGCGTGCTTCCGCCAGCTTTTCCCGCAGGCGCTTGACATGGGTGTCGACGGTCCGCGTCGTGATGTCGGCCTGGATCCCCCAGACGTCGTCTAACAAAGCGCCGCGGGTCTGCACGCGGCTGCGCCGTTCGTATAGCGTCAAGAGCAGCCGAAATTCGAGGGCGGTCAGTTCGATCTCGCTGTCGCCTACCCAGACCCGGTGCGCATCGCGATCCATGCGCAGCAGCCCGAATTCAACGTAGCGCTCGCTCTCGGCTTCGGCGGGCCGGCTTCGGCGCAGAATGGCCTGCAGGCGGAGCAGCAGTTCGCGTACCGAGAACGGCTTCACGATGTAATCCTCGGCGCCGATCTCGAAGCCCACAACGCGATCGAGCTCCTCCCCCCGAGCTGTCAGCATCACGACGGGGATCCGCTTGGTGCTGGGGTCGGACTTGAGGCGTTTGCATACCTCGGTGCCTTGCAGGTCCGGCAGCATGAGGTCCAGCAAGATCAGGTCCGGGCGATCGGAGCTGGCCAGAGCGAGCCCCTCTTCGCCGAGGGCGGTGGACAGGACGGAATGCCCAGCCTGCTTCAGGTTGAAGCCCAGAACCTCTCGCAGATCGGGTTCGTCTTCGATTACCAGTATTGTGGCCATGGCTGGTCGCGTGGTCCGTCGCCGCGTGCTGCGTTGTAGCCGCTGAATGTGACAGCTTGGTGACACGCCGCCCAATGCGGCGCAAGCGTCGCCCTGTGGGCAGCGGGCGAAGATTTTTCGCGTCTGCCCTTCAAGATGAAGGGCTTCGATTTTGGCTGCCTTTCACGGTAGCCGTGCAGCTCCGCTGAGCTGCGGTAGCGAATTTCGCCGCCCAGCGGGGGGATGTGACCGTGGTGGTTGACAGCGGCGTGGATTCGAAAAAAAGTCTCGCGAAATTACCTACGGCAATGTGCCCATGCCGTCATTTGGAGGATCAACGTGTCTATAGCTCGACTGGTTTCGTTTCTGTCTGTGTTCGTCCTGGTTGCCTGCGGCTACTCCGAGGATGAATGGCAAGCTCAGTTGGCCAAGTACGACCAGCTAAGTCGTCAACACCAGGACGAGCAGACCGCCCACCAGAAGACCAGAGAAGAGCTCGCAGCTACCGTGAAGCGCGTCACGGACCTCACGGATCAACTCAAAGCCATGGGCGTCAATATGGATGAGCTCAATCAGCAGCTCCAGCAGACCGGCACTGAGAAAGAGCAGCTCGCGGCAAACCTGGAACAGCTGAAGCGCGCTCTGGAGGAGTACAAGCAACGCGCCGCCGCCCTCGAGCGCATCAAAGCGCGCTTTGACATGCTGCGCGGCAAGCTGCAGAAGCTGACGAACCTCGGCTTGAAGGTCGAAATCCGTCGTAACCGCATGGTCATCCGACTGCCCGGTGACGTTCTGTTTGCGTCGGGCAAGGATGACTTGAAGGACCAAGGCAAGGAGGTCCTCACGGCCGTCGCCGAAGTCATCCGCAACGACAAGCAGCTCGCCCAGCGCTACTATCAAGTCGCCGGACACACCGACAACAAGCCCCTT
Source organism: uncultured Polyangiaceae bacterium (assembly GCA_965369205.1). Lineage (GTDB taxonomy): Bacteria > Myxococcota_A > Polyangia > Polyangiales > Polyangiaceae > JACKEA01. The sequence goes on from CBDUPW010000252.1 coordinate 9,898, forward strand.
CGCGGCGGTCGCTTCGGTGACAACTGGGGTCTCAGCGCAATGCGGGCGCGCCAAGTCCTGCTGTTCTTGGTTCGCCCCACGGACACCAAGGGGGGTGGCGGCGGCCTCAACGCCAGCTTGCTGCACCCGGCCGGCTACGCGGAGACCGATCCCGTCAACAAGGACGACACCGATGAGGGTCGGCAGCAGAATCGTCGTGTGGAGCTAGTGGTTCTTCCAGACGTGGAAGAAATGCTCGATCTGAAGTCCCTGATCTAATAGGGATTTGCCTTGTGAAACCCGGGCGGCTGGCGCCGCGTAGTTTGGATTGGTGCCTGCCGCCTATTTCCCGACCGCTCGATTGCCCGGCCGCGCCTGGTTCGGACGGTCGTGGTCCCGGGTCATGCCCGTAAAGCCGGACAGCATTGAACGGCTCATGGATCGCTATGTGGATGGCGATGCTGCGGCCTTCGATGGCCTGTACCAGCAGCTTTCTCCTCGGCTATTTGGCTACCTACTGCGATTGACGCGGCACCGAGAGCGCGCGGAAGATCTGCTGCAGATCACTTTTTCGAAAGTACATCGCGCGCGCGCCAGCTACCTCCGTGGCGCTCCGCTCTTGCCCTGGGT
>CBDUPW010000253.1:0-10469 GCA_965369205.1 uncultured Polyangiaceae bacterium
CAGGCAGTGGGTGCGTGTAAAGCGCGCCCGGATCGCGGCGGCCCGGATGGCTCAGTAGGCGGTAAAGCCGCCGTCTACCGCCAAGGTTTGCCCTGTGACGAAGCTCGCGGCATCGCTGGCGAGAAACAGCGCGGCGTTGGCGATTTCGTCCGGATTTCCCACCCGTCCGAGGGCGGTCCGCCGGTTGACCATTTCAACCAGGGATTCACTGGAGGTGATGGCTGCCGCCAGGCGCGTCTCCACCAGTCCCGGAGCGATGGCATTCACGCGGATCTGACTTGGTCCCAGCTCGAAGGCGAGGGACTGGGTCATGCTGATCATCGCGGCTTTGGTCATTCCGTAGACGCCCTGCATGGGGGCAGCTCGCATTCCCGCAACGCTGGCGATGCTGACGATGGCGCCGCTGCCTTTGCGCGCAATCACGTGCTCAGCGAATGCTCGGGAGGCTTCGACGGCGCCGCGCAGGTTCACGTCAAAGGTCTTCTGGTACGCGCCGGGATCGATGCCGATGATCGGTCCGAAGTACGGATTCGTGCCGGCGCAATTGATCAGCACGTCGACCCTGCCGAACTTTTCCACGCTTGCGGCTACCAGGGCATGGCACTGATCGATGTGCCCGATGTGGGCGGCGACGGCGTGCACTTTGCCGCCAGCTTTCGCGATCGCCTCTGCAACCGGCTGCACGCTGTCCAGCTTGCGGGACGCCACGACCACACTCGCCCCCGCATCCGCGAAGCAGCGTGCGATTGCTTCGCCAATCCCGCGGCTTGCCCCGCTGACGATCGCGACCTTATCTCGAAGATGAATCCGTGGGTCCGTCATGGCACGCACTGTACACGGTCCCAGGGATCACTGGGCGTAGGGAGGCCGCCTAATGGTGGCAGAAGCACCGGAAACAGCACTCAAGGCTTCCTCCGCGGCTGGCGCTGCCTCTATATAGGACACCATGAGTGACGGCGTGCTTTTGGTCGCCCACGGCACGGTGGAGGATCTTGCGGACTTACCCGAATTCGTTCGGCGGATCCGCCGAGGACGCCCTGCACCTGCGGGACTGATCGAGGAACTGCGCAAGCGCTACGAGCGGATCGGGGGCTCCCCGCTGCTGGCAACCACGAAACGCCAGGCCGAAGCCCTGGCCAAGCGCCTCGCACTGCCAGTGCTCGTGGGCATGCGTTTGTGGCAGCCCGAGGTCGCGGAAGCCATCGGCGGCGCGGCGCAGTTGGGGATCCGTCGCCTGTGTGTGCTGCCCATGGCGCCGTTTTCAGTGCACATCTACTGCGAGCACGCGCGCGGCGAATTCGAGCGCGTGGCACAGACTCTCGGCAGCCGCGCGCCAGTGCTCGTGGATGCCGCCCCGTGGGGCACCGCGCCGAGTTTCATCGACGCCTACTGCGAGTCGATACGCCAAGCGTTGGTCGGTGCGGAGCAGCACGCGTTGATTCTCACCGCCCATAGCTTGCCCACCCGGATCATCCGAGCCGGGGACCCCTACGTCGTGCAATTCGAAGCGGCGGTTGCAGCGGTCTCGCAGCAGTTGGGCCGGGAGGCAACCTTGGCCTACCAAAGCCAAGGCGCCGATGGCGGGCAGTGGCTCGGGCCCTCGCTACAAGACGTTCTGTCCGCGGCCAAGGCTCAAGGACGATCGGGGGTGGTCGTCGCGCCCGTGGGTTTCGTCGCTGAACACGTGGAAACGCTCTACGACCTCGACGTAGAGGCTCGAGCGCAGGCAGACGCGCTTGGGCTTGCTTTCCGGCGGGTGGCCGCGCTGGACGAGAGTCCGGCACTGGTTGCTACTTTGGCGCAGGTGGCGCAGGCCGCGCTCTCCCGCAACGGCAGCTAACCGTCGATTATTGCGCGGGATTGCTCGAAGATCCGACGCCCCGCCTTTATCTAGGCTCCCATCGGGATCGATCCGCGGCGGCCTGGAGTAGAACGTACTGGATGCCCCGCATAGCTGGCCGAAGCAAAGTGCCCAGCGCACCCGTGCGCGCCTTCTTGGTGGCGCTGGTGGCGTTCGTTTTCGTGGGCTGCCCGTGCATCAAGGGACCCGTCAATGCCAGCCCCGGTTTACGCTGGTGGCTGTTCTCGAACTTCGGCGCGCAGAAGATGTGCCCGGAGATGCTCAAGAAGGGAGCCCCCCTCAAACTCTCTCCCGAGGGCAATACCATCGGGCGCTTCTTCCCCACGCGCTGTCGCCACGACATCAACGACGACAAGCGCACCGTGACGATCCATTTCGGTGGCAATGGCTACGCTTGGACGCCCGTTGCTGGCCGCGTCGGGTTTTCCATGGACGCAAGTGTCGAGTACGGCTTCGACTTTTTCATGGCCGAAGATGCCGTCTACGTTTGGGCTAAGCGCCCCAACGTGATTTACGGGCCCGACTTCAAGGTGGGGGCGATCGAGAACAAGGTGGTCGACTTTGCTACGAAGAGTCCGGCCGGATTCGTTGCCAACACCTTCGGCAACCAAATCGTGAGTTACCACCTGTTTCAAGGCTTCACCGTGGTGCATTCGGACTCGGGGGATGAGTTCACCCTTGGGCTGTTGCAACCGCCGGCCCGGCCACCACGTCCCTTCGATACGAGCGAAGATCGTTTCGTATTCGCCAACGAGACGGCCGAGATCCGCAACAATCAACTCGACTTTCTGGGTCCCTTCGAAGTGCCCGACGACGACCAGGCGCTGTTTCTGCGCATGCGCCTGACCGGGCCGGCCCTGGACGTCATGATCTTCCACCGCGGAACCGCTGACTTGTGGCGGGACGCGCTCCAACGTGGAGGCGCATTGACGGCGCCTCCGGGGCCACCCGTGGCGGCATTCCCGCTGAACCCAGGCGTCGAATTGAAGCGCAAGACGAAGTTGCCGGCGGGACAATACATGGTGGTTGTGGACAACTCGCCCGTCGGCGTGATCAAACCGCCGTGGAACCCCCTGGGAATGGTCGGAGGTGGCACGGCTATCGTCTCGTATAGCGCTGAGCTTGGCGACGACGACGAAGAGTTCTAGCTGGGAAATCCTCGGCGCAAACCCAGCACCCTCGGCAAGTTGCGCCGGGCTGCAGAGCGCGCAAACTTTTCCGTCGACTTGCTGCGATCGGTCTTGGATCATGACGCGCATGGATGCGCAGTTCGGATTCAGCGAGAGCGAGTGGGAACTGCTCGTGGGCGTGCCGCTGGAAATCTACCTCGCGATGCTCAGCGTCGACCCCGCCGTGGATTCCCTGGATGAAGAGGCGGTTGCATTCGAACGTGAGCTCGAAAAACTCGCCGACAAATGCGCTGCAGGCTCTTGGATGCGAGCGGTCTTCGAGGACGCCGCGCGGCCGAGCGCCGCACAAGCTCACGGTGCGACCTGTTTGACCGAGGACGACCTGGCACAGCATCTCTCCGAGGCCTGGGAAGTACTGAGCAGGAAAGTGGCATCTGATGAGCAGGCCACCTTCTGCGAGTATTTGGTGAAGTTTGCTCAGAGCGTCGCGGCCGCTTCGGGGGGACTGTTGCCTGGCGCGGCGCGCGTCACCAAAGCGGAAGGGGACTTGATCTGGCGGATGCGCCAAGCCCTGCAACTGATCCGCACGATCCACCCGTAGCCCGCCGGGCCAGAGCCATCGGGGAGGCGATGATTTGGTTGCGATGGCGGCCTTGGCTAGCAGGCCTGCTTCATGGGAACGCGGGCGCGGCCTCCGCTTCTTGTTCTTCGTTGACGTCGCTCACGAAAATGGAGTCGATCAACCAGTCTCCGTCGACCTTTGCCAGTTTGAAATCGACGCGCCGATCATCGCGTCGAGGCTGCCCGCCTTGTTCGGCCGTGAGTCGCGCCAGGCATTTCACCGTCGCGGAGGTCTCTTTGGCGTCGATCTGGATATCGAGATCCGACAGGCTGACCTCGGCACCGGTGAAGTAGACGCCGGCGCGGGCCGCAACCGCGGCGAGTCCTTTGCGGCCTCGCTCCAGACTGGTTAGCTCACGCACCCGCACGTGCACGTTGTCCGTGAGCAGGGTTTTGAATTCCTTATTCAGCCGCCCCAGGCGGAATACCGCGTTTTCACTAGGGTCCACGCCGAGGACGTGAGCGAAGCGGTGCAGTTGCTCCCGGATCAGTTCTTCTTCTGAGGGCCCACCAAACACCGCGTAGCCGACGAGCCCGAGCCCCGCAATGATGCCGGCGATGCCCAAGTTGCGCCGGCTGAATAGGTCGCTTGGCAGTTGCAGCTTGCCCTCAACCCTTGGACAGCTTCACCCGCCAGTTGACGGGCAGATCCAAAAAGCCTTCCAAGCACAAGAAGTCATACAAGGCGTCGCATAGGACTTCGCATGTTTCGCTGAACATATGCGGATCCGTGAAGAAGCGAACGGTTTCCTCGTGGAAGCTTTCGTCGCTTTCGTTCAGCTTGGCCATCAGCTGGTCGCCGCAAAAGTGCACCATTTGCTGCATGAGTAGCCGTTCCCACTCGCGACGAAACGCGGGGAAGTGGTCCGAGAGCACCTTGTAGGAAACCGCGCCGGGCTGGTGCGCGGTGGCGGCAGCGCGAATGGTGACGCGTGCCATTTGATCCACGCGCGGCGGCAGATGCACATGCAAGAAGTTCACAAGCACGGCCGAGTACATGGTCATGACGTGGTTGAGTTCCGGGGACCGCTTCGAAAGGAAGCCAACTTGGAGGTCGCGTTCAATCTTCGCCAGCATTTCCTGGCACATCGTCCTGACGGCGGGGCTCTCGTATTCGAAACCATCCAATTCCGCCCGCAAGCGATTCTTGTAGCGGTTGAGCACGTAGTAGATGCCCTGCTCTGCGTGGTGGATGACTTTGTCTTTGTCGCCCTTGGTCTTTTCGTGCAGCTCGCTCTCAAAAAAGAGCTTGGCAATTCGCCGGCCGACCGTCTTGAGGTTCTGTGAAGCAAAGGCGCTCTTGCCCCCGGCATCGAATACGCGGCCGAGCAGGCGAGTCAGAATCGCCGTCTGCTTTGCCTCGATCTGCTCCGGGGTTTCCCGGGGGGCGTGTTCGTCGCCCATGGCCGTCTGCATGGCCTTGATTTGAGCGACGACCTGCGCCGTGATCGCATCCAACTCTGGACTGGTCTCAAGGTCTCCCTTGTAGTGGACGATCCGCGCCTGCACTTGTTCGTTGAGAAGCCCCAGTGCCTTGAACGCGATTTGTTCCTTATCCTGATCGCTGATTGCCGGCTTAGCTGGAGGCCGACGGGGCGGAGGAGGCGGCTTGGGCGGGGGAGCTTGGGCGGTCACGTGAAGGTTAGCCTCTCGCAGTTCTGGCCTTGAAATCCAGCATATTTCGCCGGCCAACGGCGCCGCCGGCATCTTCCCATGGCTGCGATGCGGTTCCACGGCTAAGAAAGGCGCGCCGGCTGTTCACACAAGGAGCCCGCCATGAGACTGCCCAAGACCATTGCACTGGGACTTTTCGCGTTCGGCTGCGCACGCGGTCCAAACATATCCACCGATCAACTGCCCCTGAAGCGCGTTGTCGTGTACCGCAACGGCGTCGGCTACTTCGAACGCTCTGGGCACGTGGACGCGGACCAAGTGAAGTTCAAGATGCGACAGCGCATGGTCGGGGACTTTCTGGCGACCCTCGCCATCGTCGAGCACGGAGGCAGCTCCGTGCGAAGCGCTTCGTTTCCCCTGGAAATCGAGAAGGACGAGCCGGACGCCCCGGATATGGACCCGCGCTTCCAGAGCATGCTCAAGCCCTGGCCCGCGCCGAAAGAAGAGAAGCATGATCCCGACCGATTGCGCGTAGTCACGCTCGATCTCGACGGCAAGGAGCACGACCTGGCGATTGGATACGTCGCAGAAACCCCTGTGTGGCGTCCGTCCTATCGATTGGTCGTTCAGGAAAACGGCGACGCGGACCTGCAAGCGTGGGGCATCGTGCAAAACCTGTCCGGGGAGGACTGGCGGGAGGTGAAGCTGGTGCTGGTTGCCGGCGCGCCGCTGGCGTTCCAATCGACCCTGGGCGAACCCGTCGTTCCCCAACGCCCGATCGTCACGGACATGGGCGAAGTGATCGCCGCGGTGCCCGAAGGCGTGACCTCTCTTTCCACGCGGAGCGAAAGCCAGATCGACCGCGTTGGGCCGGAAGAAGAGAAGGCTGCGGAAGCGCCGGCGGAGGACTCCGAGGATAGCGACGCTGACATGCCGTCGGCGGGAGAAGGTCGCGCCGGCGCACACTATAAGCGCGGGGGCGGGAGCAAAGCCGACGCCAAGAAGCGTCTCAAAGGCGCGGCGACCGGCACTGCCCCCCGGGGCGGCTACGCAGGCCCCATGGCGCCACCTGCAGCGGAACCGGCTCCAGCCGATGACAAACCCTTGTCCAATCGCGAGCGGGTTCGTCGCGCTCTCGAAGAAGCGAGACGCCAGGGTCTTTCGGGGCCTCGCAACGTCAGCGCGCTTGCCGCCATCGCCGTGGAGGCGGGCGCGACGCGTTACGTCATCCCGAACCCCGTCACGGTTCCCGACGAGAGCGCGACCATGGTGCTCTTGCTCTCCAAACGTGTCCCTGGCGAAGCGGTGTTTCTATTCTCGCCGGATGGAGGCGTGCCCGGTTCGAGCACTCACCCGTTCCGGGTGGCTCGATTCAAGAACGCGACCAAAGGCTTGCTTGAGCGCGGCCCCATCGCCGTATTCGAAAAAGGCTCGTTCTTGGGACAGGGCTTGGTCGAACCGCTTCCCGCCAACGCAACCGCCACGGTGCCTTTCGCTTTGGAGCGTTCCTTGGCGGTCCAGACAGATCGCAAATTCGATCAGCAAGGCGCGCGACTTCACCGCATTGAAGCGGGCGAAATCATGATCGAGCGCGACAGTGTGCAGCGCACGATCTACACCATCAAAAACGGAGGGGATCAGCCAGCGAAGCTCTTGGTCAAGCATCCGAGAAGCGCTGCAACACGCTTGTACCGCCCCCCAGCCGGCACCGAGGACAACACGGCGCTTGGCAACGCCCTGGTGCCGATCACCATCAAGCCCTACGGCAAGTCAGAACTGACCGTAGACGAACGCCGCGCAGCCCAGCAGGGCACCAGCTGGCTGTCGAACCTGGCCGACGAGGCAGTCAAGGCCTACCTGGCGGATCCGCGCGGCGACAAAGGCATCCAGCAAAAGCTACGTGACGTGTGGGTGCTTCGGGATACGTGGCGAAAGGCCGTAGATGAGCGCACCAAGCTCGTCAACGAACAGGAAGAGCTCGAAAAGGCAACGCGGGAAACTCGGCTCTCCCTGCAGGCAATCGAGAAGAACAACCAAGCCGCCGACTTGCGTGCCAAGTTGACGAAGCGTCTTGGCGACTTCACCGCTCGACTCAACCAGATCACCAAGAAGCTGATTGAGACGAAGATGACCATCGACGAGCAGGAAGTACGCTTTCGCTACGCCGTCCGGGACATCAAGCTCAAGACCGCTCCCCCTCCGAAGGACTGAGGGAACGGGCCTGCGCCGGTAGCGGTGGGTTTGCCCGCCGGAAAGCGCTAACTCTCGACTCAGCCTGGACCGCGCAAGAGAAAAGCCTGCCAACAGTTGACAAAACCTTACGTAACGGCAAATTTCCCCCCATGCTGGCTCCGGAAGACGTACGCGCTTTGATCCTGCAGGCGTTTCCCGACGCGGACGTCGAGGTCACCGACCTAACGGGCACACGAGATCACTACCAAGCCCGCGTGGTGACCACGGCATTCACCGGGAAATCCCCTGTCGAACAGCACCAACTCGTCTACTCGGCTCTGGGGGACGCCATGTCCGGACCGATCCACGCGTTGGCGCTCAAGACCTATACGCCAGAGTCCTGGAAGAAAAAGAACGGAGGCTGAAGATGGACGCAGCAGTCAAAGAACGGATTCAGAACACGGTGAACGAAAACCGCGTCGTGCTTTTCATGAAGGGCAGCCGCCTGTTTCCGCAGTGCGGGTTCTCAGCGCAAGTTGTCGGCATTCTCAAGCAACTGAACGTCGAGTTCAAAGACGTGAACGTGCTGTCGGACGCCGAGATCCGTCAGGGCATCAAGGATTTCACCAATTGGCCCACCATCCCGCAACTGTATGTGGGCGGGAAGTTCGTCGGCGGTTGTGACATCATCAGCGAGTTGTACGAAAGCGGCGAATTGCAAACGCTGATCAGTTCGTAACGGCGATGTCGACTTCGCGCGCGAGATCGAGGCTGGCCCGTGACGCGCGATTGGAATCCTTGTAGGGAAATGAAATGACGTGGGGCGCGTCCGGGCGCCCAGAGACCATGCCGCCGGTACTGCCCAGCAGCCGCAGCACTCGTTCACGCTTCAAATCCGCGGTTTTCTGTGCGATCTGGAGCAACGCTCCGCTCTGGACGATGTCGTTGCCGCCGCCCGGGAACAGCGTCTTTTGCTCGATCTGCGGCGGGTCGGCGTGGGCGCCCATGAAGTAGATCACGGACGCGGCAGCGCCCGCGGGGCCACGTCCCCAGAACCAGGACCCGATCTGATGGGTCGAGCTTTGGGCACAACGCGCGAATAGCCCAGCGAAGTCGGCGCCGAGTCGCGTCGCGAGGGTGTGGGCGGTTTTGTGATACGCGATGCGTTCCGACTCGGTGAAGTAGCCAATCACGTACCTTCCCGTGAAGCGCAACGTGACGCCGAAGAGGCGAGGCGCGGCCGGGCTTGGGATGCTGGCGTCTTCGACTTCGACTTTGGTGGCCGGACCGGTGCGCGCGCCGATTTCTGGGGCGCCGGCCCAGACGAATTTGCCTTCGAGACTGCCGGCTCGGCGTTCGATGAAACTCGTTAGAGCCGGATCGAAGGTGAGGGCACTGTCGCCATCAGCTCGAAGCAGCGTGAGTTCGACGGCCCAGCCCTCGACGTCCGTAGGTCCCACGGTGGCGCCGCGTTGGACCCGGGCGCGGGTGGTTTGGCACACGCGTTCCGCGCGGGCGATGCGCTCACTCTCGTATTGATCCGCGGGCACGCTGCTGGCAGCTGGCCTCGGGTCGACGCCCGTTGTCGGATCCGGCCCCTTCGTCACCTTCGGAGTTAGGTAGTTGTAGGCAAGCCACACACCCGCCGCCCCGAGACCCAAGATCAGCGCCGGGGCCACGAAACGCGGCATTGAAAAGCCCCGCGAGGCGGAGCGTAGCGGAGCCACGGACGCGCGACGCGCCTCCACCAAGCGGCGCGCGAGCCCAGTGGTGCGACGGGCACGAACGTCATGGGGCAGCTGGTCCCATTGATCGATCAACCCACCGAGATCGACACCCGAAGCCGGGCCGTAACCTTCGAGGACGACGTTGCTACCGACAATGCGGACCTCGCCGGCCACACCGAATCGCGCAACTTCTTCCGCGATCAGCGTCTCGATCTCGCGGAGTAACTCCGGATCCGCTTGCAAAGCCGCCCTCCCTCGCCGTCGCGTCGTCAGTAGTTCAAGATCGAAACGATCGGTGTATTTTCGAGCCGCCGACGGCCGTCCAGAGCGTCTAACTCAATCACGAAAGCGAATGCTGCAACGGTGGCGCCCTGCCGGTCGACGAGTTCTGCCGCTGCGGCAGCAGTTCCCCCGGTTGCCAGCAGATCGTCCACGATCAGCACCCGGGCGCCTTCGGCCAGGGAGTCGCGATGCATTTCGAGTTCACTCTCACCGTATTCAAGAGAGTAGCTGACCTTTTCCGTGCGGTACGGCAGCTTGCCGGGCTTGCGAACGGGAACGAAGCTCGCGTTTAGGCGCGCGGCGAGGGCGCCACCGAAAATGAACCCGCGGGACTCGATGCCCACGACTGCGTCGATGTGCTCGCCCACGAAACGCTCGGCCATCGCGTCCAGGACGATGTGGAAGGCACGCGGATCGGCCAGGAGCGGCGTAATGTCTTTGAACACGATCCCGGGCTGCGGGAAGTTCTTGATGTCGCGAATGAGCCCACGCACATGGGCCAGTCCGTCCAGCTCAAGCGCCAGGTTGGAAAGGGCGCCAGGTTTTTTGGGAGCACTCCGGCGCTTGGCTTTCTTGGCGGGCTTGGCTTTCTTGGCCCCCGCAGCACGGGAGCCTTTCGACGCTCGCTTCTTCTGCGACGTGCGCGAGGGCTTGGCGGGCTTCTGCCTGTTGGGCGTCTTCTTGGTCTTCTTGGTCTTCTTGGCGGCCATCGCCTGTCGATCTATCACGGCCTGGGCACAGTGTGTTGCGCAGATGAGCGGTCCGATTCTGGGGATCAGGCCGAGGAGGCCGCAGCGACGGATTGAACCACGCGCTCCGCGTCGGCTTGTTGGCCTCGTCCCCAGAGGTCGAGCACTAACGGCGTCACTCCCACCTTGCCTTGATCGAAGGCTTCGGTGTCGGACCCCGGGGCTTCCCGATGCTCCACACCGGGCCCTCCGATCCAGAGGTATTCGCGACCGCGGGGGTCTTTGCGGAACTCGACGCCGTCCTCGTAGACCCGCCGTCCCAAACGCGTTCCCAGCATCTCCCAGGCTGTGCCGCGAGGACAGTTCACATTGA
>CBDUPW010000254.1:0-10468 GCA_965369205.1 uncultured Polyangiaceae bacterium
GAAACGCGCCCACGACGCAGGCCACGACCGCCTCTTTTCTCTGGCGCTTGCCATCGTGGCGCTTGTTCCGCGGCTTTTCGTCGCGGTCGCCTGGGCCCGCGAACCCGTATGGGACGGGCACTACTACCACTTTGGCGCACAGCGTATCGCCGATGGGCTGGGCTACTCCGAAGACGTGCTGCGAAACGGCGAAGCACTGTGGAAACCCTGGTGCCACTACCCCGTCGGGTATAGCGCAGTCCTGGGCGGCCTCTACAAAGTGGTCGGCCAAGGTCTGTGGGTCGCGCCGGTCTTCAACGCTTTGGTTGGCACCCTGTTGGTGGTGGTAGTGCATCGGCTGGCTCGCTACGGGCTCTCACCGAACCGCGCACGTGCCGCAGGGGTCATCGCCGCACTGCACCCTGGACTCGCGGTCTACTCCGCCGTGGTCATGACCGAAGGGCTCGCCGCGCTGCTCTTGATGCTCGCGCCCTGGGTAACGCTGCGTTTACGGCGCCGGTGGATCTGGGCCGCTGCATGCGGTGGGATGGTGCTCGGGCTAGCGACCTTGGTGCGCCCCAGTTCGCTCCTGTGCATTCCGCTACTTGCGTTATGCGGGCCGCGGTCGCTGAAGCGAGCCCTGGCAACGGCGAGCATCGCGGGGGCATGCGCGCTCTTCACGGTGTCGCCATGGACGATCCGAAACTGCGTTGTGATGGACGGCTGCGCCCTGGTTTCCACAAACGGTGGTTGGAACCTCGCCATCGGTGCCAAGACGGAAACGGGACGCTTCCGGACGCTGCGGGCCACGGACGGCTGTCCCATCGTCACGGGGCAGGTCCAACAGGACCGCTGTTGGGCCGCGGTCGGCAAGCGGGAAATCTTGCGGAACCCCGGACGTTGGCTCAGCTTGATCCCGCGCAAACTCGCCCACACCTACGATCACGAGTCGTTTCCCATCGAGTACCTGCGCGAAGCGGATCCGACTTCCTGGCACGAGTCCCGGCGAGTGGCTGGAAGAAACCTGCTGTCCCTCTTTCACCGTCTTCTCTTGGTCGCCGCCACACTCTCGACGGTCGCATTCGTGTTCCGGCGAACCGCGCGGCGCGAGGCGCTGCTCGCCCAAGGCGCTCTCGCCGCAGTCTGGGCGTCCCTGAGTCTGTGGGCGGCGATCACAATCGAACACCCCTTTTTCATCTTGCCGGCGCTCTTGCCACTGGTCGCACTGCTGCCGATGCCGGGGCGCCCCACCTATCGCCCGCCCCTAGCCTTCAGCCTGGGGCTTGTCCTCGTTACTTCGGTGACTCACGCCATATTCTTCGGGGACGACCGCTACCACATCGTCGCAACTCCGGCGCTTTGCCTGCTCGCGGCGGCCGCCCTACGTCGCCCGGCACACGACAACGCGAAAAAGACGAGTAAGCTCGGCCAGCCATGAAGTCTCAGGCTCTCATTGCCACGCTCGCGCTGGCCCTCGCGACGCCGGAAAGCGCAAACGCGTTTCCCTACATAGTGCAGTCCGGAGACACCCTCGCGTCCATCGCAGAGCGGTTCTACGGGAAGATCCAGCACGAACAGATCCTCGTCACCGCGAACGGCCTGGATGCCCAGGGCGGGTCACCCATCGTGCCGGGCATGCGCCTAGAGGTCCCAGCGGTCAGTCATCGCAAGGCAAAGAAGGGCGACACCTGGGCCGAGCTCTCCAAGGAGCTCCTCGGCACTGCAGGGCGTGCAGACGTCCTGGCGATCGCCAACGGGACCAGTCCCTGGCTCCCCCCCGAGGACGGCGCAGAGTTCGTCGTCCCCTACAACCTGACGCTGATTGTCTCGTCCGGTGAGAACATCGTGACCATCGCCTATCGTTTCATGGGCGACCGCAACAAAGCCTGGGTGCTGGACCACTACAACGGCTTCAAGGGACGCAAGCTAGTGCGCGGGGACGTGGTTCTGGTGCCTCTAAGCGATTTGGCGCTCAGCGAAGAAGGCAAGCAGGCGCTCCAGTCCGCATCTCTCGAAGTGCAGGCGCAGGCGGCGGGTGATGAGCGCGCAACCCAAAAGCGGGTTGCGCACGAGCTGCCCCTGCTGATCGCGGACGTGAAAGGCGGCCGCTATGTCGATGCGGTGCGTCGTGGCAACGCTTTCTTGGCAACGGGAACTCTCACCGGGCCGCAGCTCGCCATTGTGCATCGTAAGCTCCTCGACGCCTATGCCGCATTGGACGCACCCGGACTTGCAACCGCGGCGTGCGCGAGTTGGCGACAACACGACAAAAGCGCCAGCGTCGACCCGATCTGGATGAGTCCCAAGCTGGTGAGTGCCTGCGCCAGGGGCTCCAAATGAGGGAAGAACGGGTGCGGGGCGCCCTGCCGCCAGGTACGCGGATTGGCCGCTACCGCTTGGAAGAAGCCCTGGGCGACGGCGCCAGCGGCGTTGTGTACGTGGCCGAGTGCACCGCAGCGGCGGAAGACGCAGACGGCAACGTGCGCACGCCGGCGGTGGGTACGCGTGTCGCGCTGAAGCTCATCCACACCCACTTGATCAAGAACAAACAGGTCAGTCGGCGTTTCCAGCGAGAAGCGCGATTGCTTTCGGGGCTACGCGGCGAGCATGTGGTCAGCTTGCTCGACTACGGCGAGCTCTCTGACGGCAGACTCTATATGGCGCTGGAGCTTGCCGCGGGCGAGCCCCTCGACGTCGTACTGAAGACGGGCCCACTGCAGGTGCAACGAGCAATCGGGATCGCGACGCAGATCTGCGCTGCCTTGGACACCGCCCACGAGGCCGGCGTCGTGCACCGTGATCTCAAGCCCGGCAATGTCATGGTTGCGGATGCTAGCGGCGAACGCCCGCGCGTCCAAGTGCTGGACTTCGGTTTGGCGAAGCTGCTGCGTGCGGAAGCCAGTCAGTCGCTCTCGGCCCTGACCGAGCAGAACATGGTCTTCGGCACTCCCGAGTACATGGCGCCTGAGCAGGCACGCGGCGACGAAGTTGACATTCGGTGTGACGTCTACGCCGTAGGTATCGTGCTGTACGAAATGCTCACAGGCACCGTACCCTTTCAAGCCAGTAGCGCAGTCTCGGTGATGACCTCACATTTGATGGACGCGCCGGACCCGCCGTCCAGCCGCGCGCCAAAAGCGAACATTCCGCCGGCCGTGGAAGCTGTCGTGCTGCATGCGTTGGCAAAAGAGCCGGCCAAACGCTACCCCACCGCCGGCGCTCTTTCCGAGGCACTGCAGCGTGCGCGACAAGAACCGCAGAACGTGGCCGGGACCATTCCACCGCCAAGCGACGACACAATCTCCCACAGCGACACAGAGCTGGCTCTGCCCTTCGCTGCAACCCAACGCATCTCCGTCGACCAGGTGTTCCAATCCCTGCCTGCAGCGCGACGCTCGTCAAACTTCTGGTGGTGGATCGCTCTGGTGGCTGCGCTGGTGGGCATTGCCGCTGGTATCTTCGTCAGTGTTGTGACGGAGTAGGCGCTTCTGTGAACGACCGTAGCCGCAACATCAAACGCGCTATCGACTGGGGGCAACTGGCCCCGCTGAGCGTGCATGCCCGCGCGGTCGCAGACGGTCTCTATGTTGGCGTGCATCGCAGCCCGCGCCGGGGACCGGGTGTGGAATTCGGAGGCCATCGAGCCTACCTACCCGGCGACGATCTGCGCTGGCTGGACCGGCGCGCGCTCATGCGCCACGGGCGACTTCTGGTGCGAGAGTTCGAAACCGATACCGACCGCGCAATGCGACTGATCGTCGATGCTAGCGCCAGCATGGGTTACCGCAGCGAGCACGCGCCGGCGGCGAAGATCGCATACGCCTCGCTGCTTGCCGCGGCCCTCGCCCGAGTTGCACTCTCAGGGGGCGACCCGGTGGCCCTCGACTGGTTCGGAGGCACGGACCGACGCCCGCTGCCCGCCATGGGCGGGCGGGAGGCGTTCGAGCGCATCGTGGCAGCGTTGGAAGGAGCGCAACCCGGCGGAGAGATGCAAGAGGACGTGCGAGCTGTGGACCGTGCCTTCGCTCCAATCGCCCACCACGCGCGGCGCGGCTCGATCATCGTCTTATTCAGCGACTTGCTGGATCTGCCAGACGTGACGCTCGATCGCTTCCTTGCCCTGTCCGCGCGGGGACGGATCTTGGTTGTCGTCCAGGTGCTCGACCCCGCGGAGCGTCGTTTCCCCTTCCGCGGGCCGCTGCGTTTGCGGGCTAGCGAGGGCTCTGTATTGGTGGAGACCGACGGCGAGGCCGTCCGCAAAGAATACCTACAGCGCTTGGCTGCGTTGACTGGAGTCTGGAGCGAACGCATGAAGTCCGTCGGCGGACGCCTGGTGGAGGCCACAACGGACGGGGATCCCGTGGACGACGTTCGCGCCGTGCTGGCAGCCATCTCGGGGAAGACGCTTTGAGCTTCGTATTTGCGGCGGCACTTGCCATCGCCGTGCTGGCTTCGCTGCCAGTGCTGGCGCATCTGCTGCGGCGCTCCACTGCCGAGGAACGCGAGTTCCCAGCGGCATCCCTGGTCCCGACAGCACAACCCGTGGCCCGAAAGCGCCGCAAGCTCGAGGACCGGGCGCTGCTTGCAGCGCGCATTCTTCTTATCCTGGCTCTTGCGGTACTGGGTGCCACTCCCTTGGTGCGCTGCTCCCGACTGTCCTTGGAACGCGACGGTGGCGCCTCCGTGGCGCTAGCGCTGGTGCTGGATGACTCCCACTCCATGCGCACGCAAATGCCAAACGGAAAACGACGCTGGGACGCCGCAGTGGGCGGCGCCCGAGAGTTGCTCGACGCTGCACGCAACGGGGACGCCATTGCCATCGTTCTCGCTGGCAAGCCAGCACGCTTGGTGATGCCGGCCACCACGGACCTGGATCAGGTTCGAGAAACTTTGTCGGATCTGAAGGTAAGTGATCGGTCTACCGACTTGGACGCAGCTGTGAAGCTCGCCGAAGCAAGCGTGGCGCCACTGCCGCACAAGGATCGCCGCATCGTGCTGCTGAGTGACTTGGCCGGAAGAGTGCCCAAGGCCACCAAGATCCCCCTGACCGCCCCCTTGGAAGCGCTGGCGAAGAGCGCAGCTGACTGCGGCATCGTCTCGGCAGTGCGTTTGGGACGACGCGCGACGCTGCGCGTGGCCTGCAACTCCTCAAGCGCCGCGAAAGGGCGAACCGCGACCATTGTGCTGACCGAAGCCGCGGCCCCGGCTGCCGATGGCGCCACGACCGGCAAGAGCGGAGAGGAACTCGGGCAGGTGCCCCTGGAACATCGAGGCGGGGTACAGGAGCTCAACGTCGAGTTGCCGGTGCCGGTCGGCCGCATGAACGCGACGCTTTCGGGTCGCGACGCACTGGCAGAAAACGACGGTGCGCCCGTTGCACCGGAGAGTGGCAAGCTGGGCGTCGGCGTGGTCCGCGACGCAGCCACTACCAGCGTTGTGACCGGCGGCGCGACCATCATCGAGCAAGCGCTTGCGTCCCTGCAACGCGACATCGGGATATTCCCACACCAGCTGCTCCCAGACCAAACCGCCGCGCTCAACCAACACGCGCTGTTGATCATCGATGATCCCGCGGGGTTGGTGGCGGAGGCCCGCATCGCCCTCACGGAATGGCTCAAGCGCGGCCGGGTCGCGATCACATTGGTGGGCCCCCGGGCGGAAGCAGCGCCGCTGGGGTCGACCTTCGAACCCTTTGCGCGCGGTGCGCTGCGTTGGCAGAAGACGTCTGCGCACGGCGCCGACCCGGCGTCCCTGTCGGTGCTGGGGGAAGCGTCTTCGAGTCTGAAGGACTTGGAACCGAATGGGCGCGCACTACTCGCCGCGGCCATGCCCCCAGAGGGCGAAGTCTTGGGCAAGTGGGACGATGGCGAGCCGTTTGCGACGGTGGCGCCGGTCGGGCGAGGCCTGGTCCTGACCACAAGCTTGCCGGCGTCGCTGGCTGAGAGCGATTTCCCTTTGCGGCCGGGCTTCTTGGCGCTGCTTTCCCACGCCCTTGATGAAGCCGAACGCCGAGCGGGTCCTAGGCGCAGCATCGCAGGGGAAACCTGGACGTTTCCTGCAACGGCCAACGTGGTCCTCCGCGGCCCGGGCGCGACCCAACTGCAGACGGCACGCAACGCTGGGGCAGACGATCAAACCGTCGTCGTTGCAGAAGCTGGCCGATACTCCGTGGACGTCGACGGCGACATCACCGACCGCTTCGTGCACTACGCCGAAGAAGAACTGACTCTTTTGCCCAACCCGCAGGATGCGCAAAGCGCGATAGGGCCTCGCGTTGCTGTGCAATCCAAGGTCGATGCTTCGCGCGAGTTAGCGCTACTGTGCCTGCTTCTGTTCGGCATGGAGGTCGGCCTCAGAGCGCTCCGTTCCCTGCGAAAAGCCACGCTCTCTGCGTGACCTTCAGAAGTTGCCGTGATAGGCCGTCGCCATGGTTCGCTCCTGGCTACTTGGACTCGCCGGCCTGGCTCTACTCTCATGTCACTCCCCCGGACAGTACGGGCACAGTCGGGTGTACGCACCGTTGAGCGCTGAGACCGACGCCCTGGAGAAGACCAAAGAGTACGACCCCGTGATGGTTCAGCGAAAGCCCGAGGACTTCAAGGGCAAGCCGCTCAGCTTCTTTGGCGTCGTGCTTTCCCGCACCGAGGGAGCCGGCGGCACCGCGCGTTTGAAGCTTTCCCTACGCACTCTAGAACCGCGCAACCTGTGTGAATCCAAAGACGAGGACAGCTGTCGAGTCACCGTGAGCGACCGCGAACATGCAGTCGCTCACGCCTTGGTGAAGCTCAGCGAGGACGACAACATTGGCAAGCTCTCCGTGGGGACGGGTTCACTCGTTCGAATCGTCGGGCAGATCGGCGACGAGGTGGACCCGAACGATGGCGCGCCGGTGCTTCGCGCCAGCTATTATCGACATTGGCCTCGTAATTTCTACGTCACGACGGCCTCCCGGGCCCACATGCTTCGCTAAAGCCGGAAGGTGGTATAAGCCGCGCCATGAGGTTTGGACTGGCTCTGCGCCTGGCGCTCCCGCTGCTGCTCTTGGGCAGCTCTGCCCAGGCAACGATCGTGGAACGCGTTGCTGCTGTCGTCGGCGAACGCGCCATCCTGCTCAGCGACGTGCGAGAGCGCGCGCGCCCGCTGCTGATACGCATCTACACTGAAGTCCCCGCCGGAGCGCAGCGTTCAGCCGCCATCTCTCAAACGTTCAAGACTGTGCTGCAACGCATGGTGGACGAAGAGCTCGAGCAGCGCGCTGCAAACCGATCGCGCATCGTCGTGAATGCGAAGGAGATCGACGAGGCACTTGCTCGCATTGCCAGCCAGAACAAGATGGCAATCGAAAACCTGGTCGCCGAGGCCAAACGCGCGGGCTTGACGGAGTCTCAGTACCGCTCCGAGATCAAGCGTCAGGTGCTCGAAGCCAAGCTGCTCAATCTTCGTGTGCAAGGGCGTGTGCGCGTCACCGAAGACGACGTGCGCACCGCGTACCGCCGCATTGTGGCGGAAGAACGGCGCAAGCTCTCATTCCGCGCGGCGTGGATCAAACTCAGCATCCCACCGGGCGCCGGCGCCAAGGTCGTCGCGGAGCGCCACCGTCTGGCCGATGCACTCGCGGAGCGCGTATCCCGGGGTGAGCCCGTCGCAGAGCTTGCGCGGGAACACTCCGACGATGTCCAGACTCGCAACGCCGGGGGGCTTCTGCCCTTGCTGCGCCCTGGCAAACTGCCTCGCACCATCGACGCCGCCGTCATGGGTCTCGAAGTCGGCCAAACCGCAGCGACCATCCGGGCAGGAAACGCCTTCTACGTCGTGAAGCTGGTCGAACGCCAGGAGTCCGATCTGCCCGCATTCGCGGAGGCTCAGGGCGAACTCACCGAGCGCATCTACATGGAAAAAATGAACAAGGCGCGTCGCAACTGGCTCGACTCGCTCCGCCGGCAGACGCACGTTGAAGTGCGAATGTAGCGCCCTCCTATGCGGCCCATAGCGAGACTAGTGGCCCAGCGCGCGCCCGCGCCTCGACCCCAGTCAACCTGCTAGCGGCGGCGTTGGGTCGTTCCCCAAGGGTACTGCTTCACCAAAGACCAACCGTGCGCGCGGGTCTCGGCGTCGAGCTCGCCATAGGCTGAGGCGCGAAACGCAGCGGCGAACTCTTCAACGCTGGCGAATCGGTCTTCCGGTTTCTTTGCCAGGGCTACCGCCAGTACGAGCTCGATTTCCACGGGGACCTGCACGAACGCGCCGGGTTGTTGCGGCTGCGTGTACAGCACGTCCAGGAGCAGCGGACCAATGTCCTCCCCGACAAAGGGCGGCTGTCCCGTGATCGCCCGGTAGGCGATGGCAGCAAGCGCATATAGGTCAGCACGGTGGTCGACGGGTAGACCTTGGGCTTGTTCCGGCGGCATGTACTGCGGGGTGCCCATGGCGACTTCCCGAGTGAGCGCTGCGCCCCCCTGGATCTTGGAGAGGCCAAAGTCGAGCACTTTCCACTTCTGCGGCAACGTATCGACCAGGAACAAATTCGCGGGCTTCAGATCACGATGCACGACGCCCGCGTCGCGAACGGCCGCCAGCGCGTCGGCGGAGTGGTCCACCATGGTCACGATCGCGTCGAGGGGCAGTCGACTCTCAGGCGCCTTGCGCAAATAGAAGGCGAGGTCGTGGCCCTCGAGGAGCTCCATTGCGATGAACGGACCGCCATGGGGCGTGAACCCAAGCTCGTAAACCTGCGCGACGTGTTCCGTCGGCACGGCTGCGGCGGCCTGCGCCTCGCGCATGAAGCGTTGCACGTACTCAGTGCTCTCCACCATGTTCGGATGCAAGAGCTTGAGCGCTACCTTGTTTTGGGTGGGCACGTGGAGCGCGGCGTAGACTTCGCCCATTCCACCTCGGCCGAGGAGTAGCTCCAGCTGGTAGTCGCCGACGGTTTGACCGGACATTTGGCCTTCGCCGGTGCGCAAGGCCCAATCCAACTCGCTTTTGGCTTCGGCCAACTGTGCGTCGCGCTGCTTCAGCTCGGAGCGCATTTGCTGGGCGCCCGCAATGGCTTCCGTGGTCGCCTCACGGCTGCTGCGAGCCAAGTAGAAGGTGAGGCCGAACACCACCTGCATCATCACCACGCGGTACCAGCGGCTCATATCCGGCAGCAATTCGACGGAGAACAAGCTGGAGTCAGGGACCAGCCTGGCCGCGATACCCACCGTGATCACGAAGTACAATCCAGCGATGGTGCCATACACGCCGCGGGCGGCAGTGGCGTTGCTGCTCATTCCGAAGAAGTAGATGCCCACCGTCAGCATGGCGGCCGCCGCTGAAAACAGACCCAAGTAGTAGATGACCATGACGCCCAAAGCGGAGCCAACGGTGCCGACGAGCACCACCAGACCGGATGTGTAGCGGCGTTCGTCCCGCACCACGCTGAGCGTGACAAGGCACAGCGCGAGCAGCGCACCAGCGAATATGCCCGTTGCTGCCCGCATCCACGGCGGGCCAGGCAAGAACAACAGGAACACTTCCAGAATGCCAAGCACGATGGCGAGGGCTCGGAAGAATACCCGCGCCCGCTGCACCTCTTCTGTGTGCAGGATGTCCGCAGGTGCCGGGTGACGCATCGACACGGGCGACATTGCCGGGTCCGGCCCGGGAGGAGCATCGTCGAGAAGCGTCACGAGATGAAAGCAGTACCATCGTCGCGCGCCGACGAGAACGAGGGGACGACAAAGCCGGCACAATCCCGGACAATATCCCGGCGCGAGCGCTATTCGCCACAGACAGCGGCGTAGATGCGGTGCCGCGGTGTTCCGCTGCGCGAAAGTCTCCGCGCCCAGTCGATCTCTTCGTCGACGATACGCAGCAGCTGCGTGGCATTGCGCGCGCCGGGGACGCTGCGACCATTCACGAAAAGCGTCGGCGTGCCACGCACTCCGACGCGAGTGCCTTCGCTGATGTCGCCGCGAATAGTCGCGGCATGAGCGTCGGACTTGATGGCACGCAGCGTCACCGCTGGGTCGAGTCCAAGTTCCTTGGCAATAGCGGAGAGTGCCGGATCCCCCAGATCGCTCTGACTATCGAAGAGCCTGTCATGCGCTTGCCAAAACTTGCGGTCGCCGAGTTGTTTGTGGGCTTGAAGCGCAAGAGATGCCGCGGCGCGGGCGTGCCCGTGGTTTGCGAGAGGAAAGTTTCGCCACACCAGGCGGACGTCGCCTCCGCGTTTGGCCAATACTTGGTCCAGTGCCGGCGCGAGTTTCTTGCAATAGCGGCATTCGAAATCCGAGAACTCGACGACCGTGACGAGGGGGTCCGCGGCGCCACGCGCCGGCTGACTGCCCACCTTGGGGCAGGTCCGGTCGGGCACTTCCAGGCCGATTCCGATCATGTTCTTGCGCACGCGTGCCGCGTAGAGCGCACTCGCTGCCACGCCCTGGGCGGCAAGCCCGCGCACGGCCGCCCGCTCCTTCTTCACGGCAGTTTCCAGCGCCCGGTAGTC
>CBDUPW010000255.1:0-10454 GCA_965369205.1 uncultured Polyangiaceae bacterium
GGGTTCGGCTATCCTTGGACCACGTGGATTTGGCAGGTGGGATTTCCTATGCGCCCGATTGCGACGGCGGGTGTGGTACAGCCCTGAGTTCTCAATCGGTCGAACATGAAGACACACACTCTTGCACCGGATCAGCAAACGTGAAGCCGTATCACGTCATCGTGAATCCCAACGCCGGGTTCTTGCGCAACAAGCGGCTCGATCCAGGTGAGCCGGCCAGGATCCTCGGCGATAGCGATCGTGTGACCGTCACGCAGGACCTCGACCACCTGGGTGCGCTGGTGCGACGACTCTGTGACTCCGGGGTGCGCACAGTGGCAGTCCTGGGTGGCGACGGGACTGTGCTTCGCGTTTGCTCTGAGTTTGCGAGTGCCGGCGGAGAGCTTCCGACGGTCTTTCCGATCGGCGGCGGGACAGCGAACGCGCTGCTCACGGAACTGCAGCTCTCGGCGCGGCCCGTGGCGCGACTGCAGCGTCTCGCGGAAGTCCTCAACGGGTCCGCACCCACGGCGATGGAAAGAAACACGTTGCGCGTCAATGGGCGCATGGGCTTCAGCTTCGCCGTGGGCTATCTGCGCAACGCATCCGAGTTCTACGAATCACATCCCGTCGACGGGATATGGCCCTTGGTGGTGACCTTGAAACTCTTGAAAGGACTCATCCTCCGCGATCCGGCCATCCTGCGCTTCCTCGACAACGTGCCCGCGACGATCCACTACGACGACACGCCACTTTCCCTCGATGGCTTCAATTTCGCGTATCTGTCGACGATCACTCAAAATGGGCTCAAGCTGAACATGACGCCATCGGCAAGTGGTGCGGCTGACCAGTTCGAGGCCCTGATCGCCAACCTCACCGTCGGCGAACTCCTGGGCGCGTTTTCAAAAATGACCCTTGGCGCGGCAATGAACACGCCGCGCCAAGAGCGGCGCCTAGTGCGAAAGGTGCGAATCGAGCCACAAGCGCCGATCCCCTGGTTCATGGACGGTGAACACTTCGAGCCTGCATGCCCCATCACAGTAGAGCTCGGTCCAAAACTCCGCTTGCTTGGCTGACCAGCGATCCGTCAGACGCTGGTCGAGCCGCGAGTGTCCATGGCAGAGCGTCCATTCGGAGGTGTGGGGATTTCCCGTCAAACGAGCTAGGATGGAGGTCGATGCTGGGGGCCTGGAGAATCCTGGGAGCGTTGGCTACGGGGCTTGCCCTGTCGGGCTGCGGGGAAGAGGACGTGTCCGATGGCGCCATTGTGCGCGCCGTGTGGGCAACGCGATCGAATGGCACAACGGTACTCGGCGGCGGCGAATGCACGAACGTGCGCACGAGCACGAGCCAAGACATCACAGGCTCCTACTCGGGTGAGATCTACGCCTTTCGCACGAAGAGCTCGGGGGGCAGCGTGACAAACGAGCTATTCATTTGGCCGCAGGGTGCCACGAAGGGGTCGACGCTCACTGCGGACAACGGCGAACTCGCGCGGACATTCACCTTCAAGCGTGAGTCATTCAAGAGCAACTCCTTCGACAAGCAAGAGGTCCCCACCCACGACGGCGAACTGATCACCGTGGCCCACTGGTTCGAGGAGGACTGTCGGAGCGTCGAGGTCCCTGCGGGACTCGAGATCCCCAAACCCTAGGCGATGTACGACGCTGCCGGGACCACCTTGACAGATGCCTCTTCCCCTCATCGATATGTATGTAAGTACTTTTTCAAGTCGGCTACGCCCAGCGCCGTGTTGCCCCAGCGGGTTTTCTGCTCCAGCGGTTGCGTGTTCGAGGCACCGGCCCCGATCGCCGTAACAAAGGCGCAAGCGATCCCGCTAGGGCGCGCCCACGCGCCCCTCACCACGTCCGTAGCGCCAGTAGTGGAGGATGCCGCCGCGGTAGTAGGATTGCCCCCAAGCGTTTCCGACATCTGGGTTCACGCCCAAGTACCAGGCAGGCGCAAACTCGGCGGCCGCCTGCCGACCTTCAACCAGGCCGAAGGTGACGAAGTGATTGAGTAGCGCGACGGGATCCCAACCGAAAGCAGCTTGAAGATCTGCGTAGCGATTGAAGTAGAAGGTTGGATCGAACAACGAACCCGCGCGCCTTGCCTCGAATCTACCGTGCTCGGCGTAGTGAAAGATCGCCGCTTCATAGTTCGTCGCGCCGTAGGCGGCGCTCACATCCGGCTGCCAAAGTAGGTAGGTTGGGGGTTCGAAGGTGGGCGACGCGATGCGTCCTTCTTTGATGCCGTAATTCAACCAGTGCCACTCGGCATAGGCATTCGGATCGCCCTTGGTTTGGGCGGCCTTGTTCACGTCGGGATACAGGTTGAGGTAAAACCGCGCGTCAAAAATAAAGGGCAGAAGCCGCTTGTCCTTCGGCGTCGACACGGCGGGCACCGCGTAGGGCGTCTGCCCGAGCGTTGCGCGCCAACATTCGTTGTCGTTTCCGCACCCGGCAGGGGGCGGATCCGCCTCCGGACCCGGCTTCGCGTTGGTCGCCCCGCCCGTTTGGCCCGGCGCCGAGTCGGACTGCCACCCCTTCCAAGTCTGGTACACATTGGTGGACACCCCGTTCATGGATCCACTCTTGTTCAGAGACGCAGCGTGCGAGCTGCTGATCTGAATCAGATGTTTGCAATGGTCTTCATCATGCGGGCAAGCGGCTGCTACGGAGTTCGGCTTCTTCACGAACAGTCGATTGAAGGCCACGTGCCTGAAGTTGCTGGCGCCACGATCATCGATGAAGATCTGATGCAAAGCTTCCAACACGTTCTTTGAAATGTTGGTGACGCCGTCTCCCTTGTCGCCCCAAAACGTGACATTGGCGTGTGCCGGGAAGTCGCCCTTTTGCGCTTGGATTCCGCTAACCAGGTCTTTCAGACCCGGGCAGCCGTTCAGCAGATACTCCTTGGCAGCGGCGACCGAAATGTTCGGATCATTCAGCTTCGACCAATCGCTGCAGGCTTGCACTTTACCATTGTCGAAGTGCTTGTAGATGAAGGAGAACTTCCCGGTTTCGGCCCGCAAGTCTTGCATGGTGGCGCGAAAGCCCCGACCGCAGTTGCTGGCGCTATCGATCTTCTTGAACTTGTTGCCGAGTCCGGCGCCGCCCACGAACAGTGACCGCTTCCTGAGCCAGTTGTTGTTCTTCGCGTTGATCTTCTTGGCGATCTTCACGGCGGAGTTTTTGACTTGGCAGGAATTTTCGAGGTGATTTTCGACTAGGGCAACTCCCTTGACCAAAGATTTCACGCCGCGCGAATCGAGCTTATCCAGCAGTTCCTTCAGCTCCACGCCGGCGAACTGGTCCATCTTTTCCGTCGTAGTTAGCTGCTGCCGCTGCATGATGAACACAACGGGCTTCTTGTTGCCGCAGGAAGTGTTGCTCTTCAGCGCCTCCAGGGCGTCGGCTATCCGACCGTTGATCTTGTTGCGGCAGGCCGCATTCGATATTCCCGCGCATGGCCCGTCACTGTCGTTCTTGCCGTAGCGCATGATCTTCGGCTCAGCCTTGCGGATGAAGATCGCCCGGATGCCGTGGTTGCAAATCTTCTTGATCGCTTCCGGGTAGGTCAGGCCGTGCGGCAGCTCTAAGCCCGCGCTACTGGCCTGCTCATTGACGTCCGGCACGAGCGGGTTCCACCACTTCACGGCGTGGATCGGAGCGCCGTTGAGCCCCATCTCCTGATCCGCGGTGTCGATGGGCTCAGTGGTCTCCGCTGCTACACAGCCGACCAAGGCGGCCAGCGCAAGCACCAGCACGGAGCACGGAATCAATCGCTTCCAGCAGTTGCCGACGCTTTGCGGAAGGGTCTTTGCTGACGGTTGGGCTTCATTCACCACGGCGGTCCTCCACTCTCACCTACAAGGACGGCTTTAGTTCGACACCATCGTCCCACTTGTTGTTCTTCCAGACATTGCCGCTGGCGCTCGAGTCAAAGGACGTGATGGCACCGTAGACGCCACACTTGCCGTTCGGGCCGCGCTCGAAAATGTTGTCGATGAAGCGCACCTGTGTCGCGAGCGGATAGGGCTTGCCCGTGCTCTCGCCGCCGTACGCGCAGTAGCTGATGCTACTGTCGTTCGCCTTCATCAGGTTGTTCTCGACGAGCACATCCGTGATGTTGTCGAAGTCTCCGAAGAGCGATAAATCCGCCGTGCAGCCCCCACCCGTGCTGTTCAGAATCGCGGTGCAGTGCAGGGTGTTGTGACGCACCACCATCTTGGAACCACCATTCGAGAGGAAGGCGTTGTTGTGGGAGGAGCCCCCAGCGGGATTGTGCTGGTCGTGAAGCCAGGAATCTTCGACGGTGCAGTTGTAGCTGCAATGGACCGAATGCTGGCCGCCGGTTACGTTCACGCGCCGGGCGGTGATGTTGTTGCCCCAAAGCGTGCCGCCGACCCAATCACCGCCCAGCACACTGGAGTCGGAGATGGTTACAGACCCTACCTTGTCGTCCGTCACGTCGATGCGCGGCACTTTGGACCGGGTGATCTCGACGTTCGGCGCACGAATCAGCAGTGCAAGGCACGCTTCGGTCGCATCGACAGCATCGATCTTGACGGTGTCTTTGATAAAGCACGGCCCCGTGTACTTCGTGAGCGCGGTGCCCTTGGGTACGCCGGTATTGTCCGCGTTGGGCCACGCGCTCACGCCACCGCCAGTGCCCGCGCTTCCGCCACCAGTGCCTGCGTTTCCGCCGCCCGCTGCTGCCCCTGCGCTACCGGCCATTCCGGCGACGCCGCCCATGGCACTGCTTCCGCCCGAAGAGCCACCGCTAGCACCACTGCTGCCGCCCGACCCGCCAACGCCCCCGCCCGCGGCGCCACCAGTTGTGTTTGCAGCGTGGGTTGCACTGTCATCGCCCGAGCACCCGCCCAAGCAGAAAGCGAGAATAGTAACCAACTGCACCAGCCTTTTCATTGCCTCAATTCCGCCTTTGCTATGCAGCGCACCTCCACGTTCCGCGCGCGGAGGCGGAACGTCGAAGAAGCGCAAGTCCGTGGGTAGTCGTCGCGTTCAGAACGATGCAATTCAAGTGCCATCCCGGAAACGTCTGCTCGACCGTGCTTTTCCGCGATCTTTTTCAGCGAGAGGGGCGCGGTGCCCATGTCGCTGGTCACTGGACCCCCGGGCGACGCCCGCGACTGGTCAGTGCACCCCCACCTCAGGGCTTGCCGGTGCCTGGGCCAGCATCAAGACGCTATTTGCAGTTGCTTGTGCTCCAGCCCGACTTTGACCCGTTGATTCCAGTGCCCTTGTCGTTGCAAAACTGCTGACCCGCTTGAAAGCAAGTGCCGTTGACCTTGAGCGCACCGCTGATCGTCTTACCGTCAGTGCATATGGCGCAGCACACGCGGCACTGACCGCCGGGTTTGCTTGCCACGTCGCAGGAACACGAGTTCCCGGTACAGCCCGTGCAGCACTTTGCTACCCCGCTGCTACCGCTACACGCGGCTGGTCCGTCGCAGCACGGGTCTCCGTTCTGTCCGCAGCGCTTGCAAATCCCACTGACACACACTTTTCCGGCATTGCACAGATCACCTTCACAACACCGGGTGTCCGTCTCGCCGCAGG
Source organism: uncultured Polyangiaceae bacterium (assembly GCA_965369205.1). Taxonomy (GTDB): domain Bacteria; phylum Myxococcota_A; class Polyangia; order Polyangiales; family Polyangiaceae; genus JACKEA01. The sequence goes on from CBDUPW010000255.1 coordinate 5,565, forward strand.
TGACGCAGGCTGCCCCGACACAAACCCCGCCGAAATCGCATTTGTCCTGGTCACAGCAGGGTGTGGTGAGCTTGCCGCACTCCAAACAGACACCGGACGTCGAGCAAGTCAGTCCCGGGCCAACGCAGGCCAGCCCGCAACAAGGTTGGCCGGCGGAACCACAGGTCTCGCACTGAGAATTGGCATTGCAGGTGGCTCCTGGCGCACAACCCAGACCGCAGCACTTTTGACCTGGGTTGCCGCAATCCGGCCCTGCATCAAAGACGCCACCAGCTTGTCCCGCCCCCAGCCCGGCGCTGCCATCACCGCCGTCGTCCGCGCCCCCAGCTCCAGATTGGGAGGCAAGCGCCTCCGTATCGTGCGCAAAGCTACAGCCGTGCGCGCACAAGTACAGCGCGGCAGCAAAGCAGGCATGGGCGAGCTGGAAGCGCATCCGCCAAAGTTTAGCATGCTGCGGCGCGCGGCGGGCGCGCCGGCGGCGCGGACCGAGCAACGCCCAGCGTGAAGATCGCCGACGGCTCAATAGCAGCCGGGCTTGAGCTTCTTGATGGGTCCGTCGAAGTAGTGGGGCGGGTTGCACCTATTCGGCGGACGCGGTGCAGGAACTGGGGGTGGGATTGCGAGCCCTTTGGCCGACGCCGTTGCGACGGCCTGCTCCTTGGGCAGCGACGCTTCGGGCGCCGGATCCGGCAAGTGAAGTGAAGCTGCGGGCTCTGGACTTGGGCGGAGTTGGCTGGACGCGGGCGGGACGTCGCTCTCTCCAGGCTCTAGCGCAGGCGGCGGACTTGGCGCTTCCGCAGTGCCCAACGCCCCCCGCACCACCAGGAGCGTCAGCCCAACGCCGAACGCGACAGCAAAGGCGACCCCCACGCCAATCAGCGCAGCGCGATGCGGGTTCCTTTCGGCTTTGGGCTCCGGAGCCGCTTCGACGGTATCGCTCGGAACTTGCAGCGCGGCGGGCGCAAACTGGACAGGCAGCGCGCGCGTTGTGTCGCTTGGCGCTACCGGCGCGGCTGGGGCAGAAGAGTCTGGCCGCAATACGTGTGTGGGTCCCGCAAACGCTTGCGTCGGCTCTGCGACAGGCATTGGCGCGGGAACGGTTGCATTTCGCGGCCGCGCGAGCGTCGCCGCCACGACCGAGCTCGTGCCGATGGGTGTCGCGCCTTCAATGGAATGAACTCGGCTTGCACGCGCCGCCAATGAATCCGCCGCGAGCGCCTGGACTAGTTGCCCAATGCTGCGCGCGGAAGCAAGTGCGCCGCTTTGCTCCAAGGCATCCGCCATATCGAGCGCGGTTGCATAGCGCCGTGCTGGATCCGCTTGCAGGCCGCGCATCACAACTGCATCGAGCGCTGCGCTCACTTGTGAGTTGAAGTACGAGGGCGGCTGCTGAACCCCGCGGTGAATGATCTGCTCGGCCACCTGAAAATCGTTCGCGCCGTCGAAAAGCCGCTGTCCCGCTAAGGACTCCCACAACACGACTGCAGCCGCATACACATCCGTGCGGCGGTCGAGCTTGCCGCGCTGCAACTGCTCCGGAGGCATATACCCGACCTTGCCTTTGACCACGTTCGTCTTGGTCTGTTGCATACGGCCCGCGGCCTTTGCCACACCGAAGTCCACCAGGCGTGCGACGCCGTCCACGCCTACCAAGATGTTTTGCGGCGACACATCGCGATGGATGAGTCCCAACGGAGCACCCGTTTCGCCGCGTGTCTCATGCGCTGCGTGGAGACCGTGAAGAACGTTGACGAAGATGGCGCGAGAGACGTCCTGGGAAAGCGGAGCCCCGCGATCGCCAGCAAGTCGGCGCAGCCGAGCGAGGGACTCGCCCTCCACGTAGTCCATCACGATGAACAGCTCGCCTTCGAGGGCGACGACGTCCAAAGTCGACACCACGTTGGGGTGGCGAATGCGAGCGGCCAGGCGGGCTTCGTCCAGGAACATCGAGACAAACTCAGGATCCTTGGCGAATTGAGGGTGCAGTCGTTTGACGGCCACGATGCGGGCGAAACCAGCCGGTCCAATCAGGCGTCCCAAATGGACCGTGGCCATGCCACCAGCGGCGACTTCACCAAAAAGCGCGTAGCGGCCGACGATCCGTTCCGGCTCAGGCTGCTCCGCCATCGGCCAGAGCCTAACACGGCGGTCTGCTCTGGTCGCTGTCCGCCGAGCATTGCTAGACTGCCCGGGAATGCCGTCGCCACAGTTCCCGTCGATCGCCATGCTCGTCGCCGCGCTGGGCTGGTCTGCCAATCTGAAGGCGCAGACGTCGGACCGCAAAGCTTGCGCCGATGCCCATCTCTTGGGACAGGAGCTACGACAGGCATCCAAGCCACTCGCAGCACGGGATCAGTTCTTTGTTTGCGCCGCGAAGCGTTGTCCCGCGATCATTCAACAGGACTGCGGTCGATGGCTGGAGGAAGTGCAAGCAGGCTTGCCAAGCATCGTGCTCAGCGCGCGGTCAGCTTCGGGCCAAGACATCGTGGACGCGACGGTCACCGTAGATGGACGGGTCGTGGCCAAGCGCCTGGACGGAAGGCCCATCGCGCTCGACCCGGGACAGCATGCTTTCGTTTTCAGTATCCCGGGCCAGGGTGAAGTTCGAGTGGAGGCGTTGCTCAAAGCCGGTGTCAAGAACCGCGAAATCGTGGCCGACTTCCCAGCAAAGACTGCTGCCGGTCCAGGGCTCGAGGCGCCAAGACCACCAGTCGCGTTCTGGGTGTTGGCGGGAGTCGGCACCGTCGGCGTGGCTAGCTTTGGCCTGTTCGCGGCCCTCGGGGAGTCCGAGTACCAGGATCTGAAGGCGAGCTGTGCGCCTGCCTGTTCGACTTCCGACACGGAGTCCGTCGACACGAAGTTTCTCGTCGCCGACATCTCCTTGGGCGTGGCGGCCGTGGCATATGCCGGGGCGGCGTACTTCTATTTTTCCTCGCCGAATCGCGAATCCAAGACAAAGGCATCGCAACGATCGGTCACGCAGTTGATCGTGTCGCCAACCAACGCGGGTGCGTTCTTGGGAGTACGCGGCACGTTGTGAGCTCCAGCGCACTTGAAAGAAAAGCATCAGTAGTGAACCGCCGCGCGGATCGCGCGATGGTCCGAGTAGTTGTAAGCCGAATCCCCGCCGGCGAACTTCTGCGCTGCTTGGTCCGCCTCTTCAAAGGAAATCGTGTGCGGGCGCGTGATCATCGGCAGACAGCCGTCGCCTCGTTTTGCGAATAGGTAGTCGATGCGAGCTTTGCCGGTCTTGTTGTCATCGAGACAGGCTTTGATCGGACCGCTAGTCGCCGCGCAGTGCGCGAAGATCGCATCTCGGAATCCGAGTTTGCCACCCAAATCGCCGTTGGCTGCCCGGTACCAGTCCTTGTAGCCGTTGCTGCCGTTTCGATCCGACTCGTTGGCATCCCCGCCCCAAATCATCAGGTCCCCACCGAACCCGGCCGACTCGAGCTTCTTGGAGAGCTGCGCGACGTTGTGTTCAGCGCACGCTGGGTCGGCCCCGGTGCCCTGAAACGTGGCCCAGTGCATGGATGCCACGCTGACGTCCCTATTGGCGATGGTGTCCCGAAACTTCTGCATCACCGTGATGGTGCGAGATTGGAAGTTGGTCTTACAACTTCCGGAATAGAAGGACTGGACCTGCCAAGTCGCCTTGTTTCCCATCGGTTTCAAACGAGCGGGTCGGTAGATGATCGCGTTGGTTTGGTAGTCCTTGGCCGGACCACAAGGCGAGTTCATCTTCTTGGGACTTGCTTCCGCGATGATGCCTTCAAACACGCCGGGCAGGTTGTCCGTCATGTACTTCACGAGAAAATCCAACTGCGCCTTGCCCGAGATCTGCTGCACAAGGAACAGGTCCGGACTCGGCTGAAGTTTCATGTAGTAGTACAGGTCCTTCCAGTCGCCTTTGCATTGATCCGCCGGCGTCTCGAGATTCTCAACGTTGTTCACGTAGACTTGAAGAAAGTCTGGCGAAGCGTTCACGCCCGTAAATGCTTTTGGCTTGGCGACGTTTTTGGGGCAGATGGGTCCCCCCCCGGCGTCGGGCGAGAGGGGCGCGTCCCCCGCAGTCGCGTCGTCCATGCTTCCATCTTGGTCGCTCGCTTCGAACTGCGCAGCATCCGGCACGGCGCCGTCTTGCAGGTTGGCGTCGCTCTCCCAACCTTGGCCATCCGCGCCGGCGTCGACGGCTGGCACATCGTTCAACTCGTCTGAACCGCCGCCGCAAGCGAGCGCCAGACTCGCCAAGGCCAAACTGCAGAGTCTCCTGGCTTTCATGGGGTCGCCTTGGAGGCGCGCTGGGCGCGGGGCTGGCGCCTACGCTGTGAGAAGGCAACGCCTATCAAGCAGAGCAACAACACACCCTTCGAACGGGGCGCGCGCGAAGCGACACTGGCGCTGCAGCCGCCCGCTTCGCTGGCGCCTGAAGCGCTTGGGGCTGGCGTTTCCCCGCCGGTGGCGCCGCCCCAGGCGTCACAGCCCAATCCCGTTCCTTCGACTTCGCTGCTGCCGGCGGCAACCGTGGGGCAAGCGTCTTCGACATCGTTCACGCCGTCGCCATCGTCGTCCTCGTCACACGCGTCGCCGGCGCCGTCGTCGTCCGTATCCGTTTGATCGGGGTCCGTAACTTCTGGACACACGTCATCCGCGTCCTGGACGCCGTCCGCGTCCATGTCGTTGTCGCAAACGTCACCAACGCCGTTCTGATTCGCGTCTAGCTGGTCTGCGTTTTCCAGGCCCGGACAGTTGTCGTCGACATCGGCGATGCCTCCGATGAGGAACTGCAAGGCCTCGATCTCGATGGCGCTTAGGTCCTGATGCAGGCGGGGACTCCCGACGACCCTGGCAACCGGGGTGCACTCCAGCAGCGCGCCGCGATGGCGGGTG
>CBDUPW010000256.1:0-10437 GCA_965369205.1 uncultured Polyangiaceae bacterium
TCCGCTGCCGCCTTCCTCAGCCATGGTCGCTCGTACTACGCCTCCACGCGGAAAGGGCTTCCTTGGCCAATTTCGAAACGCGCGATACCGCGCTACGGCAACGCCGCTTGCTCGGCGAAAAACTGAAAGATGACGCTGCTGGCGTCGATGTCCTGACTGACGCGCCCGACAACGCGCTGTGGCAAGTATTGGCGCCCGCCGGGCCAGGTGTGGCCGCCACCCTCGACGCGATAGAGCGCAACGCGCGTTCCGTTTTTGCAGTCGCGGCGTTCTTCGAACACCACGCGGGTTTTATCTTTGGGGTCTGTGTCGGGAAGCGTGCGCGGCGGCGCGCTCGTCATGCATCCATTCTGCTTGGCCCACCACTCCAAGGTGTCATCCGTCGGCAGCACTTCGCCCCGGTCCCTGCCCAAGACGCGGATCTGGCCCCCCCGGAACGGCACTAGCGGGTCGTCCGTACCGTTGACCATCAAGATCGAGATCGCGCGCTTGGGGGTCTTGCTCTTGAGCACGGCGGGCAGACTCATGGTCACCGGCGCGACAGCGCGGATCCGATCCGAAAGATCTAGCGCCAGACGAAACGACATGGCGCCGCCGTTGGAGATCCCGGTCACGAACACTCGGTCCCGATCGATTCCGTACTTGGCGTGGGCGTGATCGATCAGCGCTGCGATGAAACCGACGTCATCGACACCAGCCCGCGCTCGGGAGCCACGGTCGATGGCGGGGCGACCGTCGTTCCAACCCTTCGCCACGCCCTGGGGGATGAGCAGCACCCAGCCGCGCGCATCCGCCTGTGCCGACAGCGAAAACTTCGTAGAGCTGTTCATCAGCGTGGCGGTGCCACCACCACCGTGAAGCGCGATCACTAGCGGTACCGCCCGTGCCTTGGTGTGCTGGGGCGGCAGGTGAACGAAAAACGTTCGCTCGCGCTCTTGGAATCGCAAGCTGTGATGCGAAAGCCCCGCCGTCGCCCGCACCCGACACAAGATTAGAACCACCACGACGAGCCCCAGGGACAACGCCGCAACGCCGATAAAGCGCTTCAGCCGACGGGGACGCACGGGTGCTGCCACGCAGGAAAAAGTAGCAGCGGAAGCGCCGGGCGTCAGCGCCTGGGGGCGAGTTTGCTCAGGGCTCCGGCTTCAACGGCGGCACGCGGAAGCTGCGGGGGGTGCCAGCGACGCTGTCGGTTAGCTCTGCCAGCGTCTGGGGCGCGGCGTCGCCAAGAGCGATGCGGGCCGCGTCCGTCAGCAGAATATCTCCAGCCTTGGCTCGGTCCTCTCCGAGCTTGCTTGCGGCGTTCACTTCTTGCCCCCAGACCTCGTGGTCGGCAACGCGCAAGATGTCACCATAACCAATGCCGAGGCAAAGCAAGATGTGCTCTTCGGGCTTGCGTCGAGCGTTAACGCGATCGCACGCCGCCATCATCTCTCGCGCGCACTGCAGCGCCGGCTCCACGCGGCGGAAGAGCAGCAGCAGGCTGTCCCCCTCCTCTTTCACAAGCACGCCACCGTGAGCGTCGATGACCGGATAGAGCAGCAACTTGTGCTCATAGATGGTCTGCAGAAAGTGCAAGATCCCAAACTCCCGCACGCTGCGGGAGAACCCAGACAGGTCCGTGAACATCACCGCCCAGCGTTCGCCAAACAGATCCCAGATGCGGCGATCGATGTCCTCAGTGTCTGCGTCTTTCTCGGCTCGCGAGGCGATCAACGCCCAGAGGCGATCGTTGCCGGCTTTCAGTCTGCTGGGACCCACGCTCAAAACCTCATCACGCCACCGGCCCAGGTGTAGCCGGCACCAAAGGCAGCATACAGCACCAAGGTGTCGTCCTGGATCCGCCCTTCCTGAAACGCTTTGTCCAAAGCCATGGGGATGGTCGCGGCGGTGGTATTGCCGAACTTCTCGATGTTGTGCACGACCTTTTCCTCGTCCATCTCGAGGCGCCAACCGACCAGCTGGTTGATACGCATATTTGCCTGGTGCGGCACGAGCAAGTCGACGTCCTTGATGGTCAGTCCCGCTTTTTCCAGAGCCTCGTTGGCAACCTCGGGCATCTTTTCCGTGGCCCAACGGAAGACCTGCTTGCCCTTCATCTTGGGATAGTGCCGCGCCTCGTCCAACATTTCCTGTGTCAGTCGGGGGATGTGTTTGGATGCGGGAGCCTCGACCCAAAGATGCTCCGCGCCCACGCCGTCCGCATGCAGACAAATGCTGAGCAAGCCGTGGTCGTCGTCTTTAGATTTGCCCACCACTGCAGCGCCGGCTCCGTCCCCAAATAGTACGGCCACGTCGCGACCGCGGTCCGTGAAGTCTAGTCCGGTGCTATGCACTTCGCTTCCGACCAGCAGCACCTTTTCATACATGCCTGCGCGCACCCACGCGTCCGCGACAGAAAGGCCGTACAGGAAACCGGAGCACTGATTGCGCACATCGAGGGCCGGCACCCCGGGCAAGCCAAGCTTGTGCCCGAGTAGACAGCCGGATCCCGGAAAGTTGTAGTCCGGAGATAGCGTCGCGAAGATGATGGCGTCGATGTCTTCCTTCTTCACTCCGGCATGTTCGAACGCACGCTCACATGCCGGCACCGCCAAGTCGCTGGCGCCAATGCCGTCTTCCTCGATGAAGCGCCGCTCCTTGATGCCGCTACGCTTGTGGATCCACTCGTCACTGGTGGTCATCAGCTTCGCCAGGTCGTCGTTGGTGACGACCTTATTCGGCACATAACTGCCAACGCCGAGAATCGTGGACCGTGTCATACTGCCTCTTTCGATAAGTGCGCCTGCGCGAAGACCTGCGGCGCCGATCTGAGAACAATACACCCAATTTCGCGGTAGCATACGCTGATGGCCATCCGCAAAATTGCCCAGCTGGGCCACCCGGTGCTGCGCCAGCGGGCAGAGGAGGTCCCCGTCTCGCAGCTGGCGTCACCCCGGATCCAGAGCCTGATCGATGACATGCTGGAAACGATGCGTGATGCCAACGGTGCGGGCATCGCGGCTCCGCAAGTGCATGAATCCCTGCGCATCGCGGTCATCGAGGTGGGCGACAATCCTCGCTACCCCGACATGCCCGCCGTGCCGCAGGTCGTACTGATCAATCCGGTACTCACCCCGCTGGTAGGGGCACCCGGGGAAGCGCTTGGCGACAGCGACGCGGTCACCATGTACGAGGGTTGTCTGAGCGTGCGCGGACTCCGCGGCCGGGTGCGTCGCCCACGCAAGGTGCGCGTCCAAGGCCTCGACCGACACGGGACGAGCTTCGATCACGTGTTTGAGGGCCCGGCAGCGAGCGTGTTCCAACACGAGTGCGACCATCTAGATGGCATCTTGTTCGTTGACCGCGCGGATCCCGCGACCCTTTGTTTCGTCGACGAGTATGCTCGCTACGTGCCGCTAGCCGAACGTCTGGTGGATGGCGGAGCCACGGACTGACGCATGCTCGACGCAGGCCGGTATCCTCTGCTCGCGGAATACATCGACGGGCTGCCCGGCGGCCTCGACGCGTATCCAGAGTGCGAAGCAAAAGCCAGCTTGATCACTTCGGCGCTGGATGGCCACGACGCAGCACCGATGTTGGAGGGCCTTCCACGCGTTGTCCGAGACGCCGTGGAGAATCCGCCGCCCGCCGGTGTGTGGGCCCCAGCGGTACTGTGCGACGCGGTCTTCTTCGCCATCTGCGACCGTCATTACCCGACCGAGGCCGCGGTGAAGCAGTGGACGTACGAGCGCACCAGCGCCATGGCGAAAAACGCGCTCTACAAGGCGCTATTGCGGGTGCCTGGGCCGACGATCTTGCTGAAGGCGGGCGCCAAAGCCCATGGCCTATTTCAGCGGGGCACCCGGTTCGACGTCGTGTTGAGCAAGGGGCGCGCGGAAATCGATCTCAGCTTCCCGCCGCGGCTGCACGTAGGCTTGAACCTGATCGCGAACGTGGCGCTGTGGCAGGCCCTCGTGGAAATCACGGGCGGCAAGCAAGTGGAGAGCAGCATGGTCTCCTCGACGCAGACTAGGGCCGCCTATCTGGTGACCTACCAATAGCGCGAGATCCTTCGCGTCACTGCATGAGCTTGCGATAGGCGAGTTGGTCCGCGTGCATCTGCAGGAATACTTGGTGCTTCTTGTCGTGGAAGCTGCGGCTGTTTTCGGCGGGCGCAATGATTTGGCCGGCGCGACTCATGGCGCCCATCGCGGCCACGACGCTCGGGTAGGCGCCACTCGCAACGGCGCCAAGTACCGCTGAGCCGAGCAGTACGGCCTCGGACTCATTTGGAAGCACGATGCGGCAGCCCGTCACGTCCGCGTGCTCCCGCACAAACACCGGATTCTTGGTGTCGCCGCCGCAAGCCAGGATGACCCGAATGTCGTAGCCCTGCTCCGACAACGCCGAAAGAATGTGGCGCGTGCCATGCGCGATGGCCTGGATCGTCGCCAGGTAGAGCAGCGCCAAGGATTCCACGCTGTCGGTCAGTTTGAGACCGCTGACCATGCCGCGCAGCGTCGGGTCCGCCCGGGGCGACCGGTTGCCGTGGAAGTCCGGGTTGACATGCAGCTGCTCAGTGAGCATTGCCGGGTGCTCCAGGCCCGCAGACATGCGCTCCAATATCTGATTGAGTAGCGCGTATTCGGTGGTACCGCTGCTCTTGGCCTGCGCTGCCAGTTCCGCGCCCCGAACGTGCGAGCGGATCGTATGATCGATGAGCGCGCCGGTGGCGGACTGCCCGCCCTCCGTGAGCCACATGCCCGGCACCATGGCGGAGTAATACGGCCCCCATACGCCGGGCACGAAGCGCGGCTGCCGCGAAACGGCCATGTGGCAGCTCGATGTCCCGCCGATCAGTGCCAGACGCTGCTCCAACATGGATTCGTCCGGCGCGCCGTCGGACAGGCGGACGCCGAGCATGCCCAGGCCGCCGGCGTGCGCGTCGATGATGCCCACGCCCACCGGCGTGCCGTTGCGGAGCCCCAGTTCTCGCGCGCTCTTCTCGGTCAGCCCGCCCACACGCTCGCCCATGGGACGGATTTTCTGACCGATGCGACGGTAACCGTCCTGTGCCAGGTCTTCGAGGCCGATGGCTTGGAAGAAATCGTCGGACCAGCTTCCGCCATCGTGGCCAAGGTACGTCCACTTGCAGACGGTGGTGCACAGGGACCGGATGTCCACGCCCGTGGCGCGGTAGGTCAAGAAGTCCGGCAAGTCCAAGAAGCGCGCCGCACGCGCCCAAGTGCGTGGCAGATGCGCCTTGAGCCAGGCCAGCTTCGGCATTTGCATCTCCGGCGAGATGATGCCGCCAACGTAGCGCAACACCTCGTGACCCGTGGCGTTGATGCGCTCCGCTTCCGCAATCGCACGGTGATCCATCCACACGATCACGTTCTGCTCGGCCTCACCGCCGGGACTCACGCTCACCGGCGCGTCGCTGTCGTCAAGCACCACCAAAGAGCAGGTCGCATCAAAACCGATCCCAGCGACCGCTTCCGCCGGAAGCGATGCCTGTTCGAGCGCGGCAGCGATTGCCCGACCCGCCGCTTGCCAAATGTCCTCAGAAGACTGCTCGACAAAGTCCTCCCCCGGCCGCCAGAGGCGGATTTCCTCCACGCCTTGACCAAGCCGACGCCCTTGGACGTCAAACAGTCCCGCGCGCACGCTGCCGGTGCCGACGTCCACCCCCAGGAACGCCTGGCTCATGCGTCCTCTAGAATGCGCACGCGAAAGCCTAACTCCTGACTGAGCGCGACCATTTCTCCGAACACGTCGCCATACGCAACCGCGACGTGGTTGGAAAGATAGTGGGCCATGAGCGTGTCGCGACCGATGCCGAGATCTGCCGCCATGAACGGCCACTGCCGGGTGGTGCCCTCCCACCACGCATCGCGCTTCTCGGCGGGCAGCTTGACGACTTCGCCACGGCCCACGTCCATCCACAACACGTCCTGCTTGAGATACGCACGCGCCCAAGTGATCGTGCCCGGCAGGCTCTCCCCGGCGAACGTACCGCCAGCGGTGGGAAAGTACATGGCGGGCTGGCGGTAGCTGTGGGCTCCGCGCAGCGTGTCCGGATCGTGATTGAACGCGTAGGCACCGCAGGACCCGGAGTTGAGCAGCACCCACAGGAAGCGACCTTCGTGCTCACCGCCCCAGCGCACGTCGTGAAACATGACGGCCTGATGCAGCCCTTTGTCCTGCAACAACCGCTTGAGCATCTCCATGGGCACCACGTTGCCTTGGTCCGCTTCGGTGGCGGTGGCCACCGTGTCCCCATTGGACTCGGGCCGACACTTGGAATTGAACAGCCCCTCGGCCAGATCCGACGGCGGGCGTAGCGGAATCAGCCCCAGTTGGTACTGCCACCCAAGGCAGTCCGCGCCGAACTCTTGCAGCAGATCCCATACGACCAAGTAGTCCCGGAGCTGCTCGCGGGTGTCCGCCTCAGAAAAGTCCTCCGCGTCCTTTTCACCCCAATGAAAAGCGATGCCCTTCTCCCTCAGGAATCCAAGCGCGGCATCGATGCGCTTTTCCGCGATGCTCTTGCCGCGATGGATGATCCAAGCTTGATCGATCTTGTGTTCGGCAAAACCATGGGGCGCCAAGCGCTGGGGACCAAAGTAGCCGTTGATCATGCCCATGGAGGTATCCCCGAGCATCATGATCAGAGGCCGTTTTCGGCGAATGCCATCGGCCACGCGCCGTGCGCGGCCGACCGCGTCCTCGCTGATGGCCGCGTGTTGGGAAATGGCGCTTTCCGAATAGCGAATGGCTCCCGACGAGCACCACTCGTCGAGACGCGCCATGAAGGTGTCGTCCGTGGTCCAGTCTTCCGAGTCCGTCCAGATGCGTGAGTGTCGGCGGTTCAAACTCTCCAGACACGCTCCGGTATTGAGCAACCCCACCAAGCCGGGCCACTTGCCGCTGAAGTTGGATGCCAACAGCAGCGGGCTGTCCTTGCCCACCACGCCGTCGGTAGTGTGCGGGCCGTAGACCCAGTGCACGAACACGCCCACGATGGGGTCGTCGATGGGACCCAGGTTCGCGATGGCCTCGTGGGGCTTGCTCAGAAAGCCTTCCACGCGATACGGCGCGCGCCCCAGCTTGCGCAGCGCCCGCTCGATCTGAGCGGTCGCTGCTTCAATGCTTGGCACCGCCACCTCATTCGGCTTCTGGCGAGCGTCGCCGGGCCAGTACACTGCCACTTTCTTGCTCATTGGATATCCTGCCCTCCGCGATCGACATTTTCCTTCGTGAACAGCTTCGTGCCCAGCACGATCTTCTTGGGCACGCTTTCCCCGGCCAGCAGCTTCAAGGCGACCTCCACGGCCTGTTCGCCACCCGTTGGGTACAAGAAGGTGGCGTCGAGCACGCCGTCCTTCACGTAGCGCACACCTTCGTGGGGCAGCGCATCGATGCCGATGAACTTCATGTCTTTCTCGCGGCCCGCGGCCTTGGCCGCCAGCCACGCGCCATGGGCGCCGGGATCATTGTGGCCGTACACCAGGTCGATTTGTTTTTGCGTCGTCAGCGCAGACTCCATTTCCTTGCGCGCATTTGGCTCCAGCCATTGCATGTCCGCTTCGAACACCACTTCGACACCAGGGTTTTCGCCGAGCGCCAGGCCATCTCGGAAGCCTTTGTGACGGTCTTGGCCGGGAGTGCTGGTCATCAGGCCTTTGAGTTCGACGATCTTGCCTTTGCCGCCGAGGGTCGCACGGGCCCACTTGCCGGCAGCGCGTCCGATGCGCTGGTTGTCCGCGCCGATGAACGTCGTGTAGGCCTCGCCTTCCACTGCGCGATCGAGCACGATGACCGGAATGCCCTTCTGATGCACTTCTGCCACCGGTTTCGTCAGTGGCGCCGCTTCTTTCGGAGAGACAATCAGGAGATCGATCTTCGCCTGCGCAAGCTCCTCGACCTGCGCTCGTTGGCGCAACGAATCGTTCTGAGCGTCTTTGAACACCACCTTCAAGTTGGCATGCTTTTTTGCTGCCGCTGAGATGTCGGCGTTCATCTGCACGCGCCAGGGTTCTCCCAAGTTGCACTGGCTCATGCCAAGCACGAAGCCTTTGGTGGCCGCCGCGGCGGAACTAGCAGGAGTCGGGTCGGTGCGTTGCTCTTCCTTGCAACCGGTTGCCGAAAGACCGATCAGCAGCGCCCAATACAAATGCCCGCAACGCATACTGCGGTCATCCCGCCGCTTGGGGCGCGGATCAAGCGCCGGCGTGCAGGCGGCCATTGCCCGGGGTTTTCGCTACCGCTGCCGGCTGCGGGCAATGCTACAAGAGCCCATGCAACCGAGAAATCGTGCGTACGCCGTTGGAGGAATCGTACTGCTCGGAGCGGCACTGTTGGCATGTAAGAAGAAGGTGCCGGAGCAATGGGAACCCCTGGTGCCCACCAAGGGGCTGACCAAGGCGCTGGACCTGAAAGGCGACCCTGGCTTGGGAACCGTGCCCGGCGCCATGCTTTGGTATGACCAAAGCATGGTGAGCGCGCAGGAGATCCGCGCCGACTTCCAAGCACGGGCGAAGCAGGAAGGCTACGAGCAGATCAGCGAGTGCCCCGACATGCCTGACAAACCCGGCGACGGATATGTCAAGGCGCCGAAGACCTATCTCGGTTTCTCGATTCTGCCGCTGGCGACAAGCTGGGACGCACGCCTGCAGCGCTCTGATCAGCTGCGCTCGATCACCTTGCCGGACAATCGGAACTGCAGTTGGTTGCCAGCTGCGGCGAAATACTGTGGCGGCAGTGTGCCGACAGACAGAGTTTGTTTGATGCCCCGCTAGGATCGTGCAGGCTCGGGGGCGGCGGGCCACTCCCCACCAAGCGATCTCCCGGTTTGCGACTCGGCCTCTACTCGGAGCACGAATCGCGGGGTGCCGCCGGGCGCAGTGGGCACCTTCGATCTCGACTTGACCGGCAAGACCTTGGGAGAGACCACCCTCGAGCTCGGCTGGGTTGCTGAAGGCGTGACCTGGTTTGCGGATGGTCCCAAAGGAGGCGGTCCGGCCGACGGCTACTTTGCTGTCAAAGTGCAGGTCGTGCCGGCATCGGCTTCGGGCGGAGCCGGCGGAAGTTCCGGAGCGGCCGGCGGCGGCAATGCGGGTGCGGGCGCGGGTTGGGGCAGCGGCGGCGCGATCCAGGCGGGCAGCGGCGGCGCGCACCAGACGGGAAGTGGCGGTGGCAACAGCGGCCAACAGACAGAACTGAGGAGCGGCGACGACGGCAGCTGTCAGCTATCCCCGCATCACCACCCCGCGCGTTGGCCTGCAGCACTGCTCATGCTCGGGTTGTTGGGCATGCGTTTGCGCCGTCAGACTCGCGGCCGATAACCCACCGCGCAGCGCAGCGCTCACGCAGTTTGACTGCGCGCGCGCAGCGACATCTGAAACAACACTGCCGCGACGATGATGACGCCGGTCAGCATCAGTCGCGCCTCCGTGCTGTAGGCGTTCAAGCTGAGCACCTTTTGCAAGTAGCCCAGGGTCAGGGCGCCGACGAGCGTCAGGCCAACGCCGCCGCGCCCCCCCATCAAGCTGGTGCCGCCGAGCACGACCATGGCGATGGCGTCCAGCTCATAGCCCATGCCGGTCTCGGGATCGCCGTGGGTCTCCTGCGCGGCTTGGCAAATCCCGGCGACGGCCGAAAGCAAACCAGCAAAGGCATACGCGAAGATCAGCGTCGCGCGCACGGGCACGCCTGCGAGCCGTGCCGCCTCCAGATTGCCGCCGACTGCGTACAGGTAACGCCCGACGTTGAGCCGCGTGAGGATGAACCAGGTCACCGCGGCGGCGACGAGAAAGACCAAAGTCACGACGGAGATGTGGCCACCTAGGACGCGTGCGTCGATGGTTTCGAAAATGGCAGGCTGCGGAACGCTCACGAAACCGCCGTCCGCGGTCTGAAAGCTGGAGGTGACTTTCTTGCCATCCGCGAACAGCTTCGCCAGTCCTCGCGCGAACACCATGCTGGCCAAGGTCACGATGAACGCCTGGATGCGCGGCACGGCGACCAACACGCCATTGACCGCTCCCGCCAGCGCTCCCACGGCCAGCACTGCGGGCACGGCGAGCCCGGCGGACCAGCCCATGGGCATGCTGAATAGCGCAAAGCTCACCGCCGCTAGCGCCAGCACGCTGCCCACGGACAGATCGATACCCGCAGTGATGATCACCACCGTCATGCCGCAAGCCAGGATCCCATGCACGCTGATCTCGCGCAGCATGGCGCGATGCGTTTGCCATTCGAAAAACGCGCCCTCGCGGTTGAAGATCGCACCGACGATCATAACCGCCAATAGCGGCAGCATGGCGCGCATTGCGGGGTGCGAAAACGCGGCGCGGATCTGCGAATTCACGCCGCGCCCCTCATCATCGCCGCCAGCAGACGCTGCCGCGTCAGCGCACCCTGGGACAGTTCGCACGTGATCCGCCCGCGCTC
>CBDUPW010000257.1:0-10374 GCA_965369205.1 uncultured Polyangiaceae bacterium
TCGGCATCTACGGAACCACCGACGCGGAACGCATCGCCGTGCTCGAACATGTGGCCGCTCGCGAGGGGATCCACCCTGCACACGTCACCGGCGCGCTGCCCTTGAATGCGTTTGCAGTGCACAGCGTTCGGGAGGGCGGGGACGTTGTGGTACGCGATACGGATCCGGCGCGGCGGACCCTGGACCCCACGCCGCTGCGTGCCTTCTGGGACCCGGCCCTGGGCATGAGCGATCCATGGCTCGGCCGCGACCTATGGGAAGGTTTGTTGCAGAAGTATGTGCGCCGCGTTGTTCTGGCCGATCCCGAGGCCTTTCGTTCCCTTGAAGCGCGTAGCGCTCTCTTCCTCGGCAATCACCAAGTGCAGATCGAGTCCCTGCTGATCACGAATATCTTGAGCGGACTCACCGGTCGCTCCGTAGTGACCATGGCCAATGCCAAACACGAAAAGCGTTGGATTGGTTGGATCTTGCGGCATATGTTTTCACATCCGGGTTCTCGGGACCCGGGCTCAATCCTGTACTTCGATCAGAGGCGCCCCGAGTCGATGTTTGAGATCATCAACGGGCTGAAGCCGGAGCTTTCCCGGGGGGATCGCTCGCTGTTCCTGCATCCCCAAGGCACTCGCAGCCAGAGCTGCCGTGAAACGACCACCAAGTTGAGTTCCGTATTCCTCGATCTGGCACTTGAGCTGGACCTGCCGATCGTGCCCGTTCGTTTCTCCGGTGGGCTGCCAGTGACACCCGTAGTCGGCAAGCTAGAGTTCCCTCATGGCCACGCAGCTCAAGACTACTTCCTCGGGCGGCCCATCGAAGCCGAGGAGCTGCGGGCGCTGCCCTACGCGGCACGCGCGGCCCACGTGCTCGACGCCATCGCCGCTCTGGGCGAGCCAGCAAAAGACGAGAGCCCGAATGGCCACGACATTGCGTTTTCTGACGCCGTCACCGAGTGGCAGCGCCAGACTCAAACCTCCGAAGTGGAGGCGGTGTTCTTTCGGATTTTGGAACAAGTCTCCGAGCCGAGCGCGGAGACACAGCAACTGCTTGACGGGATCCGGGCGGGAGCGGCGCTTTCCGACCCTTGGCTCGCAGGTCTGGCTTCGCGGCTATCCGGAAAAGGGGCATGACAGAGCGCCTAGGTGACGAGCTCCATGTTTGGTTGTGCGACGTCGACCAATTGCGGGATGCACGCACTCTGGAGACACTTGCCAGCTGGCTCGACCCGATTGAAACAGCACGCTGGCGGCGCTTCCTATTCGAGCGCGACCGCCACTTGTTCTTGGTGGCGCATGCCTTGGTTCGACGTACGTTGAGCCTGTACGCCGATGTGCCACCCGCCGACTGGCGCTATTCTGTGGGTCCCCACGGGCGGCCCGAGATCGCGGCTCCGATCCCCGCTGGGGAATTGCGCTTCAATCTCAGTCACACTCACGGGCTCGCTGCGGTGCTGGTGCATTCGGGGATCGACTGTGGCGTTGACGTTGAAGTACGGCACCGCGATGTCGACTACCTCAGCGTCAGCAGGCGCGTGTTCGCAGCTGCGGAGCGCGAAGCAATGCTCGCGTTGCCCGAATCCGAACAGCGGGAGCGTTTCTTTCAGTACTGGACATTGAAAGAAAGCTATATCAAAGCGCGGGGGATGGGGCTTGCGTTGCCTTTGGAGAAGTTCGCCTTCGGCGTCGAGGGACCGATCCGCATTGATATCGACGCAACCCTCGGCGACGACCCGGCGGACTGGCAATTCGAAACGCAGTCTCCCACCCCGGACCACCAGCTGTCCTTGGCCGCCCGCCGCGGGCGCGACGCCGAGCCACGTAAGGTCAACGTGCGTTGGATGGATTTCTCCGCGCTTGTTGAGCCGTAGCGCCGGCCCCACTTTGCTCGACCGACGCCGTCAACCCGCGCTAGTGCCGTCAACCCGCGCTAGTGCCCAATAATTCCCGGCCCTAGGGCTCGCGCTTGTGTTCCGGGCGACTTAGGTTGTTCATATGCGTTGGTCTCTCCGCGTCGCCCGTGTACGGGGAATCGACATTCGGGTTCACGCCACGTTTGTGTTCTTGCTGCTGCTGGGCGCCGTGCAATGGGGTTTGCCCCATGGCGCGCTTGGGGCCGTGTTCGGCGTGCTACTGCTCTCCGCCGTCTTCGCCTGCGTAGCGTTGCACGAACTAGGGCACAGCGTGGTTGCTCAAAGCGTCGGCGTTGGTGTGCGTGAAATTCTGCTCTTGCCAATCGGTGGTGTGGCTCGCCTCAACAAGGACCCCTCGCGACCGGTGCATGAACTTCTGATCGCTGTCGCGGGCCCAGCCGTAAACGTCGTGCTCGCTGTTGTCTTGTTTCTCTCGGGCCGCGTATTCTTTGGCAGCGCCTGGTTCGAGGATGGGTTGTGGTACTCCGGCCTACTGTTGCCGCCTTCCGCCTTGACCTTTTTCGTCTCGCTGCTGTGGGCGAACATCGGGCTAGCGGTATTCAACATGTTGCCAGCACTGCCCATGGACGGCGGGCGCGTGCTGCGCGCTCTGCTCAGCATGTTCTTCGGACAATTGCAGGCGACGTCGATTGCCGCCGGCATCGCGCGCGTCTTGGCCGCCTTGCTAGGCTTGCTCGGGGTCTTCGGGGAGAACCCGATCCTGGTGCTGATCGCCGTATTCGTCTTCATCGCCGCGGGGCGCGAACGCGAAGCGGTCGAGGCCAAAGCCTGGCTCTCGAAGTTTACCGCCCGCGCCCTCGTTGCGGGGCCGACTGCGACACTGGAGCCCGGCGCAACCCTGGCCGCAGCTGCGCATCTGGCGCTGCAACACCCGGCGTCGGTTTTCGTTGTCAAGCTGGGCCACGGCGTTGTGGGCGCGATCACCCGGGGACAAATCGCCACTGGACTGCAGCACCGCGGGCCCGACGCGTTCGTAGCAGAGTGCATGTCCCGGGAGCTTCCCATAGCCCAGGCTGAGGATCCGCTGTTCGCCGTGCACCTTCAGCTGATGCAGAGTGGAGGGCGACCGGTATTGGTCGTGGATGGCACGCGCGTGATGGGCGCCGTCTGCATGGACGACATTGCCCGTGCGCTATCGTTGCTGCGTCCGGGGGGGCGCGCAAAGCGTCGCAAGTGGCGCGCAGCGCTGCTCTCCAATCGCGGCCCTGAACGCACGCAATAGCCTGCATGACAAAGCCCCGGCTCCAGCTGTCACGGCGCACTTTCGCGGCGACCGCTGCCGTGGCAGCCGGCGCTGTGGCGCTCGACGCCTTCGCCATCGAGCCGCGCTGGCTGGACGTCACTCGGCACGAAATCCCCATTCCCAATTGCCCGGGCAGCTTGGAGGGCTTCACGATTGTGCAACTGACGGACGTGCATCTGTCCTCCTTTGGCGGTCTTGAGCAGAGCGTCGTGGAGGCCGTCAGACGGGCGCAGCCGCAGCTCGTGGTGATCACCGGGGACGCGCTGGACAGTCCGGGGATCTTGCCGGTTCTTCGCCAGCTGTGCAGCGAGCTTCGAAACGCAGACGGCGGCACGGAGCTGTTGGGGCTGGCCGGCAATTGGGAGCACTGGGGAAAGGTCAGCCTCGAATCCCTCCATGCGGCCTATGCGTCTGTGGGCGGAAGACTGCTCGTCAATGACGGCGTCACGGTGTCTGGAGTCTCCGTAGTCGGCACCGACGATGGTCTTGCGGGCAGGCCGGATCTGTCCCGGGTCTTTTCCCAAACACGGGCAGAGGTTGCCCTCTTGCTCACCCACAGCCCTGCGCTTCTGGACCGTGCTGCACCCGACGCACCACGATTCTCGCTTTCGCTCGCGGGACACACCCATGGCGGCCAGGGCACGATCGGCCCCTTCGCACCCCTTGTGCCCCCGGGCAGCGGTCGCTTCGTTGCGGGGTTCTACGACACGCCCGTGGGCCGCGCATACGTCAGTCGCGGTCTTGGAACGAGTGTACTCCCCGCGCGTTTCGCATGCCGCCCCGAGCTGCCCATCTTCCGCCTCGTCCGCGCGTGAGACCTTGGGCCATGGGAGTCCAAGGTCCGGCCACGTGACGCGGATGCGCAGGCATGCGGCTTGGTGTAGGTTCCTTCGCTCATGACCGAGCCTTCCGGATCCGCGCGGCGCCACCTCGCTGAAGAATTGCTTCAAGCGCCGACGCACGCGTCTTGGGCTCGCGTTGCCGCGGATGACCTGGACGCAACCCTCGCCGACCACGCCCACTGCGAGAAGAAGGCCTCTGCCAGCGCCCTCGCGCTGATCAATGACTATCCGGAGGACGCCGAGCTGGTCACGGCGTTGGCGCGCCTAGCCGAAGAGGAAATCGGGCACTTTCGCCAGGTGCACGAGCGTCTTTGCGCGCGCGGCGTGACGCTACCGCGCGACAAAGGCGATCCCTATGCACGCGCGTTGCTCAAGCTGGTGCGCCCGCCGAACGACGAGCGCAAGCTGGACCGTCTACTGGTGTGCGCGCTGATCGAAGCGCGATCTTGCGAGCGGTTTCGCCTGCTGCGGCAGGAGCTTTCGCGCAGAGGACAGGACGAACTCGCGGACTGGTTGCGTCGCTTGGAAGGCAGCGAAGCCGGGCACGCGAGCCTGTTCGTGAAGCTGGCCGAAGGCCGATTCGGGCAAGCTGCGACTGAACGACTGGCACAGCTGGCCGCGTTGGAAGCGAAGCTCGTATCGGAGCTGCCGACGCAGGCCCGCGTGCATTGAATCACCGTTCCGCGGTCGCGGGTCCCGCTTGGAGACGCGAACTTTCGGCGTCGGCGGCTCAAGCGCTCGGTTTGGGCCAGGGCGGATCGCCGCTTGCCAGGGAATAGCCGCGACGGATCAGCTTCTGCCGACAGTCGGCGCATAGGTCGTACTCGCGGTCCGAAGTGAGCACGCTGCCCTTTGCATCCTCCATCAGGCAGCCGCGATTGGGACAGTGCGGCAGCCCGAAGGTATGTCCGATCTCGTGCACCGCAACTTTGCCGAAGCGTTGGCGCGCATGCTCGGCGTTCTTCGCCTTACGCTTGCAGCGAAAGGACGACATCACGCAGCTCGAACCGTCCACATTGGCCAGCCCCAGCACGCCCCAGTCCTTGTATGGCTTCTTGGTCGTGGAAATGTCCACGGCGGTGATGCCGAGCACGCGGTAGGCGTCCTTGGGCGCGCGCTTCTCCAAGAATGAGAGCAGCTTCTCGGCGCGGTAGCGGCGGCGCGGTGAGTAATACGCAGCCTTGGGCAACCCGAGGCGTGGCGCCACGCGCACGTCCATGTCGTAAAAGACGGACAGCGCGGCCTTGACCAGCGCGACGTCGGCCTCAGGAAGCGCTTTGCCCAGGGGCTGGAGAAAGATCACGCGTCGCGTATCCGCAGCAGCGGCCCAGGCCGGAAGCCACGCGGAAAGCAGCACACTGAGAAAGGGTCGGCGTCGGATCATGCGCGGGCCTCGCGAAGGCTCTCGATTGTAGCGCGGCTGAGCCGGAGCGGCTCGTCCGGAAGTCGCTCAAGTGCATACGCGCGCACGATATCCGACGCTTCGGCACGGGGTGGCACGTCGAATCCCGCAGAACGCGCGGCCCAACTGACGATCGCGCGTGGATCAGTTCCGCCCGCACGCAGCTCGGCCATGCTCAGATCGTCCGCGCGTTTCGCTAAGCGTCGGCCGTCGGCGTCTAGCACGAGTGGCACGTGCACCCAGGTCGGCGTCGGAAGCCCCAGAGCTTCTTGGAGCAACTGCTGCCGCGCCGCGCTCGGCAAGAGGTCGTCGCCGCGCAGCACTTCCGTCACGCCTTGGTAGCCGTCGTCCACCACGACCGACAGTTGGTATGCCGGGCTCTTGTCACGCCGCGCGATGTGGAAGTCCCCGACCTCTGCCGCAACGTCAAAGCTGCACTTGCCAGCGACGGCGTCGTGGACTTCGACGGGGCCGTCCGGCACGCGAAAGCGCAGCCCCGCCTCCTTGCCCGATCGTGCTTCAGCGTCCGCGACGGAGGCGAAACGGTCCCGGCAGGTGCCGGGATAGCGCTGCTCGCTCTGTCCCTGTTGGGGGGCGGACTGCGCGGCGCGCACGTCCGCACGCGAGCAGACGCAGGCGTAGGCGTGCCCCGCGTCTACAAGGCGATCGACGGCCGCGTGCATGCGTGCCAGCCCGCTGGACTGCACCAGAACCTCGCCGTCCCAATCGAGACCCAGCCATTCGAGGTCCCGTAACGCTTGCTCCACCATTTCAGGTTGTACCCGTGGGCCGTCGAGATCTTCCATGCGCAGGTGGATCGTGCCGCGCCGCGACCGAATGCTCCACCATGCGAGCAGAAAGCTGCGAGCATGCCCAAGGTGCAGCCGCCCCGTTGGGCTGGGGGCCAGCCTGCCGACTGGCGGTACGAGCTTCGTAGCAGCCACGCTGTGGATCTTGTCTCACGCAAGGGGCCGAAGAAAGCC
Source organism: uncultured Polyangiaceae bacterium (assembly GCA_965369205.1). Classification (GTDB taxonomy): domain Bacteria; phylum Myxococcota_A; class Polyangia; order Polyangiales; family Polyangiaceae; genus JACKEA01. The sequence goes on from CBDUPW010000257.1 coordinate 6,395, forward strand.
CGCGATGGCGCACGCCCTAGATATTCTCGATGCTCTTGAGCATCTCAGGGACGAAGCTCGCCCGCGGCCGGATCAAGAGCGAGCGTATAGGCGGCGGGCGCACCACGATGGAACCCCCGCGCGGGAATGCCACGTCGCTGTTGAGCAAGTCGTCGCCAAACTCGTGGAAATCGCCATCTTTGGTGCGCTGGCTGCGCTTGACATCGGCGCTGGCTGCGCCCGCGAGGGTCACAAGCGTCATAGAAAAGGCCGCCAGATGCAGTCGTCGAAAGAACGTCCGTTTCGTCATGTCTATGGGACCCGGCGGCCCACCCGCGGCTTGGGTGTCCCGACGGATCTATGACAGCTGCTTCATTCCTCGCAGGAACAGGCTTTCAGCTTGGTCTCGTTGTCGTCGACGATTCGCTTGGCGCGAGTGCACCGTGCGTCGCTGTCGCCAGCTAGCCGGCAGATGGCATCCGCCGCGCGTTTCAGGGAGGCGAAGGCGAGACAGGCTTCGTCACAGCGTTTGTCCCCGGTGGCCAAGGCTTGAGCCTTTGCCCCACCCAGCAACTTCGTCAGTTGCGCGCTCCGTTCATTCAAGGCCGCTTCGGCCTGGGCGATGCTGGTGAGTTCCTCGGCAAGGCCATCCTTCTTCGACTTCTCGCCAGTCTTCTTGGAGCTTGAAGGAACCTCTTCGTCGGCCGGCGCTTCCGGAGCTGCCGCGGCGGGGGGCGGGGACGCTCCGGGAGCCAGTGGCTGGCCGGCCCCGCCTTGTTCGGCCTCCTGGGCAGGAGCGGCCGGAGTGGCTGCAGACTTCACGCTCTCGTCCTCTGCGCGTTTGGAGCAGCCAAGACACACCAAGGCCACGCCCACGTACGTGAATTTTCGCATCATTGCCGGAACTCCTTCGAGCAGAACGCGCTTCGCAGCGAAAGCTTACGCTTGCGCCCGACGGTATACCGTCACCACGGCCGCGCCGCCGAGGCCCAGGTTGTGCTGCAGGGCGGCTTTTACATTCGGCACTTGGCGCTTTTCCGAGAGGCCTCGCAGCTGCCAGCACAGCTCCGCACACTGCGCCAGCCCGGTGGCGCCGAGGGGGTGCCCTTTGGAGATGAGCCCGCCAGACGGATTCACCACCCACTTGCCGCCGTAGGTGACGGCGCCAGAGTCGATCAAGCCGCCGCCTTTGCCCGCCTCCGCCAACCCCAGGGCCTCGTAGGTGAGGAGCTCATTCGTGCTGAAGCAGTCGTGTAGCTCAACGACCTGCATGTCTTCGGGGCCGAGGCCGCTCTGCTCATAGGCTTGCCGCGCCGCTTTTTGCGTCATGTCGAAGCCGACCAGCTTGATGCAGCTCTTTTCGTCGAAGGTGCTCTGGAAGTCCGTCGCCATGGCCATGCCGGCGATCTCCACGGCTTGCTTCTCTAGGCCGTGCTTTTTCACGAAATCTTCGCTCACGACTACCGCCGCGCCTGCGCCTTCGGAAGTCGGACAGCACTGCAGCTTGGTCAGCGGCTCGTAGACCATCTTCGAGTTCAAGATGTCGTCCAGGGAGTATTCGTCTCGGAACTGAGAATACGGATTGTTCACCGAATGTTTGTGGTTCTTTAGACTCACCTTGGCGAACTGCTCCTTGGTGGTGCCGTACTTCTCCATGTGTTCGCGACCCGCATTGCCGAAAATCTGCGGCGCGGGGGGCGCCGGCGCGAACTCTCGCAGCTCCATCATCGTCATCATGTGTTTGTCGAGGGGGTTCGTGCGGTCCATGTACTTGGCACCCAAAGATCCCTTTTCCATCTTCTCGAAACCCACCGCGAGGGCGGCTTCGGTCAGTCCGCCTTCGACCAACTGCTTGGCTAAAAACAGCGCCGTCGAACCCGTGGAGCAGTTGTTGTTCACGTTGTAGATGGGAATGCCGGTGAGACCCAACTCGTAGATGGCGCGCTCCCCGCTCGTGCTCTCGCCGTAGCAGTAGCCGGCGACGGCCTGCTGGATCTCCGAGTAAGCGATGCCCGCGTCCTTGAGCGCGGCTTCGCCCGCTTCTTTCACCATCTGCGGATAGTCCCAGTCGCGCGCGCCCGGCTTTTCGAACTTGGTCATGCCCACACCCACGACAAACACTTTGCGACCCATGGCAACGAACCTCCTTCAGCGCTGACGCGCGTATCGGTCGTATGCGGGCCAGGGCGGGGCATCAAGCGCACAAACTGCCTGACAGCCAGGAAGCTCGGCTGGCATATTCCTTCGGGGCGCCCGCGAGCGCTGCTGCATGGTCGCTGCGCCCCGAAATTTGGATCTCGTCCGCTGCCGCCGAGGTGTGGCGCTGCTGCGCGCTAGCGCTCCTGGGCTGAACAGATCCCATCGAAACAGGTCCAGTCGCTGTCGGTGTACGTGGCGCCGGTGCGCGCTAGCGCCGCTTGCGCTCACAGAGCCCCTGATTGCAGATCCAGTCGCTATCGCCGTATGCACCCCATTGTTCGCAGCTGGGACACAGGGTGCCGTCATCGCAAGCACACGGCCCCTTGCAGGAGCCCGAGGGGCAAACCAGACCGGACGGGCAAGGCTTGTGAGCGTCGTTGCACTGCGAGCCAAGGCCACTCTTGCAGAGTCCGCCGTCCGCAGGGCAATCCACGCAATACTCGCGCTGATCCGCGATGGGGCCGCTGCAGACGTACTTGAACGAGCCGTCACAGATGAGTCCCATTTCGCACGTTGGATTGGGGCCCGGGTCGATGCTGCAGAAGGCTCGATGCTGCCGCACCTGACAAAACTCAGGGCCTGCGCAGGGCACCCGCCGCCAATACCTGCCCACTCCGTAATAGTTCGGCTTAGAGCCGCACTGCATGGCTATGCTACCGGAGCAGTGTTCGTCGTCGTCTTCGCACTCGCGATCCGGTTCGGGATTGCAGCCCGGTTGGGCCAGCACGAGGGCAGCGCAGCAAAGCAACGCGCGCGCGCCCCAATTCGTCAACCTCCGAAAGCTCATTGCAGGTTAGGCTGCTCCACACCAGCAAGCCAGGGTTCACCGGTCGGTTGCAGGTCGTTGATGCATTTCTGTGGCTCTTTGAAGGAGCAAGCCAGATCGAGGCACGGCCACAGCTTCTCGCGCAGGGCGACGTTGTGACGGTAAAAACCAAAGAAGCATGCGCCACGGTTGCCATCAACGCTGCCGCCAGGGTCTCGGCAGACGCTGTACTTGATGCGGCAGTCTTCAAGCACCGATTGCTCCGCAAGTTTGCTAAAGTTCGTTGGGTCGTCTGACCACTTGCGCCAGGCATTGCCGCCTTTCGAGTACAGGCAGTCTTTGTCGTCGCTCAGCGCCGCGAACTGACCGAAGTAGTCCTTGGCGATTTCCGGGATCAGGTGGCCTTGGCCGGCGACCTCCTTTTCGCACTGCGTCTCGCAGGCGGCCGTGTCCGCGGCGGGATCGCAGCTGAGCGTGACGGCGCAGGCGTCCCGGCAGAGTGGTGACGTCGTGGTGCCGGCCTCGCCGCCGGTTCCGCCGCTGGCGCCCACGCCACCGCCCCCGGCGCTCTCGTCGCTGCCGCAGCCAACCGCGCACACCAGGATGGTCATTAGAATGAGCCGATTCATGCAGCGCTCCATTGTTCAGGGGCCAAACTGTAGGCCGGGGCCGAGTTCTTCCCACGCGGTTTGGTAGCAAGTCGAAACGGGGCGGGTCAGCTTGGCCGTGGCACGCATCTGAATGTCTGTGTACGGCAGCTGCAGCGCATGACCGTATTCCAATGGACTCCGGATCCCGTCGGCCTGAAACGCGGTGTGTCGGGTCCACGTGATGGGCGGTGCTGAAACACACTCGCTTGGACCGAATCCCACGTTGCAGATGTCGGAACTCGGAATGACGTTAGTGAGCATGGACTGTGCGCGGGAATCGGTGCCTTCGCCCTCACCACCGCCATCCACGCCACAACCGCCCCCGACAGCCAAACCGCAGATAGCTAAAACCGCAGATAGCTAAAACCGCAGATAGCTAAAACCGC
>CBDUPW010000258.1:0-10323 GCA_965369205.1 uncultured Polyangiaceae bacterium
CCGCCCGTCGCAGTTCCGCCCGTGCCTCCGGTCGCGGTGCCGCCCGTGCCTCCGCTCGCCGTTCCGCCGGTTCCACCCGTCGCCGTGCCACCGCTGCCTCCCGTTGCAGTTCCGCCAGTGCCACCGGTGCCTCCGGTCGCAGTTCCGCCAGTGCCACCGGTGCCTCCGGTCGCAGTTCCACCGGTTCCGCCCGTTGTGGTTCCACCGGTACCGCCGCTGCCACTCGCACCGCCGCTGCCACTCGCGCCGCCGCTGCCACTCGCACCGCCACTGCCACTCGCGCCGCCGCTGCCACTCGCGCCGCCACTGCCCGACGTTCCGCCGCTGCCACTCGCACCGCTGCTGCCCGAAGTTCCGCCGCTGCCCGAAGTTCCGCCGGAGGTATTCCCGCCCGTCGCGCTGCTGCCCCCGGTCGCGCTGCCCGCGCTTCCGCCCGTTGCGCTTCCGCCGCCGCTGTCGTCGCTGCCGCAGCTGAGCGTCAGCAGCAACGCCGCTCCCCAGAACAGCGTGCGACGCAGAGTTAAACGAAGCGTTCGCGATGCAAGCAGATGCGGTGACATAGAACCTCCCACAGCAGACGAGCTTCAGCGTACACCGTCACGTGAGTCGGCGCTTCTTTGCCCAAGTTGGCGGTGCCATTCGGCGTCGGGACCGGCGTTTGAAGGTTCTCGAGGTCTTCGATCAGCGTTGTGCGTCGTGCGCAGGCGGCATTGCGCCCCACTCAAAGCGTCTTGAGATACTCAATCAGCGCCGTGCGCGCGTCTGGTTCCAGATCGGCCAGGTAGCTGTGGCCCTGGGTGCCGTAACCCACGACCGTCGCGTCCTGCACATAGCTGCCAGCCTCCACCTGTTCCCCCGCGGTGGCGCCGCGGTAGCGCGTGCCGAGCCCGGCGAGATCGTACGCGCCGCCCGCTTCCACCACGAAGCGCTGGGGGCGCTCAGCTTCGGGCAACGCCATGAACGCGATGCTGGGCCATTGCCCGGCGTGACCAAACAGACCGCGCGCCCACACGTGGATCAACACCGGCGGCACGTAGCCACCTGTCGGCGCGACCTCCGTCACGCCCCGCGCGAAGTCCAGCGAGTTCGCCGCCGCCACGAACTCCGGCGTGACCGCGTCCAGCCGCGCCGGATCCGTGCGCACGGACTTCACCGAAACCACCTGTTCGCGATAGCTGATGCGCCGGGCGCCGTCGGGCCCCGAATAGTGCCCGTGGCAGCGCGCGCACTTTGCATCGAAGACGTTCTGTCCGTCCCGGGCGCGCCTTTCGTCGATCTCTGCGGGGTATGGCAGCGTGCGCTCGAACTGACGCAGGTACATGAACAAGCTCGTGCCGATGTGCCGGTGCGTCTCGTACCAAATCGGCCGCACCCCGAAGGCAAAGTCCGCTTCGGCGGCCAGCGCGCTTGGCGCCCCGATGCCCGAAGCGTCGTAACTGAACGTGTCGCGGTAGGGGAAGCCGACCACGTCCGGTACCTTCGCGACGCCCAGGTGTTTGCCGAGAGGCACGTGTTTGCCGTATCCGCGCAGCGCGAGGGAAAAACCTTCGATGGTTGCCACCCGCCCTGGCAGCGCCCCCGCAGCGAGGCGCGCTGCATCCTGCGCCCGCGGCTTCGCGCGCTTCTTCAGCCCCTGGAGCGTGGCGTCGGTGATCGCTTGGCGCACGGAAGGCGGCCACGGAGTGTCCTGCGCTCGCGCTTGCAGCACGGCAACCATGCCGAGGTTTGCCGCGGTGAGCTCTGGGCGCAGCGCAATGTCCATCATCGCGGCGTCGTAGGCATGCATGCGCACGCGCTTGTTGCCCATGCCCATGACTAGCTTGTCGCCGCCGGGCAGGCGCAGCACCTCCGCGTGGCAGGCCGCGCAGTTCATCACCACGAAGCTCACTTTGGTGTTCGGGTCGACGGTGAGATGAAAGCCCAGGGGCACCGCAGTGTCGGGATCCGGCGCGGCATAGGGACTCTTCAAGAAGCCGAACTTCTTTCGAAACCCCTCCACACTGCCGCCGAGCTCTTTGGGATAGGCCTGCAGCAGCGCCAGCCACAGCGGGTACGCAATGCCAGCGCCGTAGGGATCGCCAATGCCGTGTTTGGAAAACGTGAGTGCGCCCGCGGCCGCCGAAAGCGGACGCTGCCGATACTCCGCGGGTTCCGAGATGAGCCCCTTTTCGGCCTCCGCTTTCGGCGCTGCCGCAGGCTGTGGCGCAGCCGCGTTCTGAGGCGCACACGAAAGCGCACTCAAGCCAAGAACGAAAGCTGCGATGCGCCTCATGCTTAGAAGTTAACTGCAGTCAGTCGCGCGTCGAAGCCATTTCCGTTTTCGACTCGATGCCACACCACAGGACCCACACCGCGACAGAACGTCGTGTAGGCGTCTTGGGCGGAGTCTTCCTTTGCCGTCCAACAGTCTTCGAAGGTGCCGGCAGGGACCGTCACTTTGCCTGCGGAGTGCCAGGTGAACGTGGCCGCGTCATTGGTCCAGCTGTGCCCCTCTTGTACCGGCGCATCTAGTGCCAACACCCACACGCCGCCGAAGTGCACGAACACGCGGTCGCCCTCGACGTTGTAGGACGACACACCCGCCGCGGGACACAGGGACTGCACCTGGAACGCCGCCTTGCCGTCGACTTCCTTCTGCCCCAGCACCTTGCCGGTGTGCGTGCCCGCCTTGCACAGCGGATACACGCCAAAGATCTCCACGTCGTAGGTCCAAGCGTGGCCCAGCTCGATGGGATCGATGCGGTTGTCCACGCCCGCCGAGCCCCCGGTGTTGCCGGACGCGCCGGTCCCCGTTGCGCCGCCGGAAGCCGCATTGCCGCTACCGCCTCCGCCTGCCGCACCCGCTGCGCCGCCGCTGCCCAGAAAAGCGTCATCGGAACCGCCGCAAGCCAGCATGCTCGCTGCTGCAAGGGCGACCAAAGTGAGCCTCAAGTTTGCATTCGACATCGTTCGTTCTCCCAAACCACTACTTGCCGCACTCGGAATAGAGCGCGGGTAAGAGCCAGTGCCAGGATGGATCTTCGATGCGCGGGTAATACATCACGAACGAGTAACACATCTCGTCGTCCGTACTCGGCCCGAAGCCCACTCCGTAGCTGTGCGGATTCTTCCACGCACACTTCGTCTCCACGACTTCACCAGGCGTCAGCACGTGATCGATCTGCTGCCAACTCTGGTAGTCGAAGTTCCAATTCTCGACGCTACCAATGTCCACGGCGCCACCTTGCGCCAGCACCCGCGTCGACATCGATTGCCCCAGGCGATGCATGTGTGGGAACGCGCTGAATAGCTTCGTCGTCGCGCCGTTCAAAGGCACCTGCACCTTGCAGCTCACGTCGGCTTGCCCGTGCGCAGGGATCGAGATCTCGTGGGTGCCAAACGCCATGATATCGGCGTCAAAACTGCGCAACTTTTCGGTGCTGCACAGCCCGAATCCGCTCGAATCCGCCTGCGGCTGGTCCGTCGTATTGACGTAGTGCAGCTGCACCACGAACTGCGCGCCCGCGTCCGCCGCGAAGCCAACGTCGTCCGGCAGCTCCATGGCGCCCGCACCCGGCGCCCAACCGTACACCACGCGCCACGCCGCCATGCCCGTGTTGTCCGGACAGTCTTGGGGCGTGGTCGACAGCGGCGCGTCCGCAAGTAGCAGCGAAGCGTGATGCAGCACCACGGCGTTATCGACCCGCGGTGCAAACCCCACCACGTGCCGTTTGGCCGCGTTCTTCAGATCCACGCCGTAACAAACCAAGCGATCCGCCGCGCCCGGGGGAACAACGAAAGGCTCTGAGGGCTGTGTGGTGACGTTCACATCACACGCAAGCGTCGGCACGACGGGCTTCGATGGCTGAACCGCGCAGCTTTCTCCCGCCGGCGCTCCGCTGTGGATCCACGCGGCCAGCACGTCGCGCTGGTGCTGCTTCAAGCGTGCCCGCGGCGGCGGAGGCATCGGATCCGTGTCGCTGGCGATGCGCTGCAACACCATGTCGCCCAGGCTGTGCGCGGCACTTGAGACAGAGCGTTCACGAAACAGCGACGCCCGCGTCAGCGCCATGGGCGCGCCATACTCCGGCGAAGCGCGGTGACACTCCTGGCAATGCTCGACCATGATGCGCTCGATGGCGCAGGGCAGCGCGTCTTCTTCGGCGTCCGGTGTGACCGAGCCGCAGGCGACGAGCGAAACGGCAAGACTGAGTATGGCGACGAGCAACGCCGGGGCGTGTGGCGCGGAATCGTTTCCTAAGGTCTTCACGCCGTTTCTCCCTCGCCAGGCTCCGCAAAGAGCAGTTCCAGAATCGGCGAAACGATCTGCAAGTAATAGGTGCTGGCACCGTCCTTCGCGACCAACCGGCGTCCGAGTTCGCGATAGAACGCGATGCGCTGCGCCATGGGTGCGGACGACGTGCGCGGTTCGTGCGGCGCGCTTGCGAGCTTGTCGTACCACCAGGACACTTCCATCTTCAGAATGCGATTGCCGCCAGCGCGTGCAGCCAAAGACCAGAACTCGCGCTCGAAGGCTCGGAACTCCGCGTCCCCGCCGCTGTGTTCGTCGAAGCCTTGAGCAAGGGCGTGCAGCGCTTCATGGTCCGCTGTGGTGGCGCGCCGTTCCACGATCGAAGTCAGCGACAGACCTTGCAGGAACTGCTTCTCGATCACGTCGCGCTCGAACCCCTGCCGCGCGTCTGCGCCCACGTCCAGGGTGTAGATCAAGCCGATCACACGGATGTCGTTGGTTTCACTCGGATCGAGCACTAACGTCGCACCGCCTTGCCGCACGCGCACGAGACCCATGTCCGCAAGCCGATGCGTGGCCTGCCGCAAGATCACCCGCGACACCTCGAAGCGCTCGCTCAGCTCCCGCTCGGACGGCAACGCGCTGCCCGCCGCGAAGTCCCCGCGCAAGATCGCGGCCGCCAACTGCTCGAACACAGCGTCCGCGCTGGAGCGGCGCTCCAAGGACGTAAACTGCGAATCCGGCGGCATTTGCGGAACATAGTAACTGGGTTATCCAGTGTCAAGCTGCCACGGTGATTATCAGAATTCTCGGTGGTTTTTGGTTTTTGGGGTCGGGGCGGGGGGCCGCGCCTGGGCCACTCCTCTCGGACTGGGCCGCATTGGGGCGGGTGCGCCTGGGGCGGCGCGAGGGACGAACGCGAGCGCGAGAGCGTGCGTGTGTGCGAGCGTGAGAGCGTGAGAGCGTGCGTGAGCGCGTGAGAGCGTGCGTGTGCGCGAGCGTGAGAGCGAGCGTGAGAGCGTGCGTGAGCGCGTGCGTGGACCTCCCTCAGTTTCGTTGACACCTCTTCGGAGGATGGGGAGGAGAGATCCGACTCAAACGGCGATCTCTTGTCGCAGCCGAGAGAGTACCTGCTCTGCTGTGACGAATCCCACGGCTATTGGTTCTGTCTCGCCACGGCGCTCCAGCAGCAGCGTCGGGAAGGAGCGCACGCCCCACTGCCGACTGCGAACAAATTCTTGTTGAACCGCTTGCAGGGCTTCTGGCGAATCGAATACGGCGCGAAACTCATCAAAATCCAGAGCTAGGCTGACGCAGATGCTGGCGTAGAAATTCGCCACTTTGGGGTCTTGTCCCTCGACATAAAACCTGCGCTGGACCGCCGAGAAGAACTTCAACGCGGTCGAGCTCGGAAGCTGGTTCCGGGTCTGGAGCAGCTTGACGGTCGCCACCGCACGGCAGGCGGGCTCGGTGTCATAGTCGAAATGCGGTGCCTCTAGCAGCGTGAAGCCGAAGGGCTGCCCGGTGGTCTGGGCGATATGGCGCCATTCGTTGCGCAGAAAGCCCTTGAACGCTGCGTTCCACGGGTCGCCGCCGCCCGCCCGCAGGCCGCCCATGGTGATCGAGAATCCGATGCCTTCCGCTTCGCAGAAAGCCTGCACCGCGCCGACGGTGGGCGAGATGCCCCAGCACCAGGAGCACATCGGATCGCCAACGTAGTGGACGGCCCAACCGTGGTGCTTCGCAGGCGCGGCGGCATCGACGGGCTTGTCCAGGTCGGGCAGTAGGCAGGCGCCTGTTACGGGATCGCACTTCATCATGGGCGGGGATTCCTTCGAGTTCGAGTATGGCACTCTTCACGTCAGAGTTCTCGGCAGTAGACGGTCTTGGGACGTCGGACTTAGGCCTCATGGGCGAAGCGGTTCGTCCCTAGATCGGGGAGTGCGGCGGTGGCCCATGTTGTTTGCCGCCGGCTCAAGTCCTCTCCTTCGTACTGGATCACTCTTTCCGGCTTTGTTCAGTTACCCACTCAAGCGACAAGAGCCCGCAACTCTAGGGTTTCGCGATGCAGTGCCCGCGCTCGCAGACGGCTGGAGGCATCGGGCCGCCCATTCCGCAGGTGCCGATCCATTCGCATTCCACGTCATCGGCAGCTTCCTTATATCTGGCGTAGTCAGCGGCGTTGATAGCGACCCGGTCGGGAAAGCAGTCGCACTGGTCGCCCAGGTGGACAACCATGCAATCCGAATCCTGCTTGCAGCTGCGGTCGAAGTCTGAAGACTCGATCCTTGTGCTCCGTCCCAGGCAGGAGCTCAAACAGATGGCTACCAAAGCCACTAACACCGCTGCTCGCGTCCGTCTCATGTTCGTTCCTGTGCTTTGCTTTGCGTTGTCTAGGGTGCGCAGACGTGGTCGCCGGAGTGCCAGGGGTACCCGGCACCCGCCACCACTTCCGTAATAGCCAGGGGTAGCGTCAACTCCGAGCAGCCGAGCGCATCGAGAAAGTCGATCAGATCGGGCGCTGCGTATCCGCGGTTAAACTCGCGCATGCGCGGACTGTTGAAGGCCTGGAAAATCGGCTGATCCCCGAGGCCTTGGGGGTCTTGCGCCTGTCCTCGCGCCCAGAGCGACCACAACACGCTGGCAACCATGGCTTCGTTCACGGGCTGATCGACCGGTCCCGTGGGGTTTGGTGTGGGTAGCGGAGTGATCGAATTCGCGTCGCCATTTTCTCGCCTATTGAGATCACCCCAGAACGCGTTGCCGGAGTCTGTATCGACCGAAAAATGAATGGGATCGGGATTCAGCAGGTCGCGCGACAGCAGAGTTTGTCCGAAGAAAGTCGCCCAGCCCTCGCTCCAGGCCAGCCCGGGCGACGACAGCGAGTCGAGAAAGTGTTGCTCGCCTTCGTTGGAGCTCTTGGAGTATGCGCTCATGACGAAGTGGCCTAGCTCGTGTGTCACCACACTCGGCAAGTAGTGATGCGCTGGCGTGCCACTGAGCGCCATGGATGTGTCGTACGCGTCGATGTGCGGGCCACCGGCAAAGACCTTGGCACCACCGAATCCGTGCCCGAGAAAGCAAGCCCCGCAATCTGACTTCTGATCTCGACGCCAGAATGCGACCAAGCTTGGTTGCTGCACGTCTGGATACAAGCTGCGAAGCTGACCCATGCCGAAGTTGAGCCACTGAAAGATGTGAATCGCACCGGATTCGGAAGCGTCGTTGATTAGAACGTCACCGACGTCGATGGAGTCGCTTGAGCAAGCCTCGGGCGTTCTGCAAAGGTCGGTTCGCCAGCTGAAGTAGGCGCCACTCTGTTGATGGCCTGGCTCGGGGTCTTCGGCCACCGCCACGCCCAAACGAGGCGCCCCCAGCGGCGAGCGATCGATGGCGTAGAAATGGATAGACGCTTTCGCGGAAGCTTCTCTGGTCAACAAGACCTCGAACTCTCCGGCCTGCCTCCCATTACTGCTTTCGAAAGTTTCACCCTCACCAATCAGAATACCGTCGTAAACGCGTACCAAGAGTCCCACCGCTCCATCCACCGTTGGCATGGCCTGGAGCCCCGTGAGATCGACCCTTCGCTTCAAGTACTCGTAGGTCAACCTGCCTCGCGCCACGACGTTGCCGAAGCCGGGCGCCGCAGCGGCGCAACTCGCGCCAAGATCCGCGCCTGCCTTGCAGACGCTGCAGCTGGACGTTTGCCACTTGCCACCAACACAGGTTTTGAGTGTGGTCGAGTCTGCGCATCGGGTTTCACCGTTGATGCATTCGAGCTCCGGAGCGCAGCGCGCGCCGTTCTGCATCGCAACGCACCGTTCGCCAGGGTCGCAGGTGGTTCGATAGATTAGAACCGGGTGCCCTTTGGCCAGTGCCTCGGGAACCAAACAGGCCTCTAAGGTCTGGGCGTCGAGGCAGCGCCCATTGCGCGGCACAGCGCCGCAGTCGGCCCCGGCAACGGTCGTCGAAAACACACGACGCGCGTTCGAATGCGGGACCCTCCCTGGATCGCCTATGTCGCTCTTGGCCACTGGGCGCGGACCGTCGGCGGCGCCCCCGCCGCAAGAGACCGCCGAACTGAATGCAAGAATGTATGCAATGCGTTTCAGGGTGAACATGTCGCGTCGGCCTTTCGCCATGGGTAATTCATCGTGTTTGCCGCCTTCGTGACGGCGCTCGCTCTGGCCGGGTCCGTGCAGAACACAGCGTCGAGGTAGTCGACCAGGTCGACGTCGAAGTAGCCGCGGTCGGGTCCGAACAAGAGCCGTTGCGCGCGAATATCGGTCAACGCTGCGTCGCCAAGGCCCTGTGGCGCTACCGCATCCGACGGCGCCCACAGGGACCATAGGATGGCCGCGACTGACGCTTCGCTCAGCTGCTGATCCACCGGTCCTGTGGGATTTGGCTTTGCCAACGGGACGGAGTCCAACGTGAACGCGGCAAGATCTAGGAGATGCGGCTTGCCATTTTCCTGCCAGAGGTAGCGCGGGTTGGGCGCGCCGCCGATCGACGCGACAGTCTGGCCGAAGAAGGTGGCAAACCCTTCGCGATACGCAAAACCGGCGGTCGACAGCCCGGAGAACGAGTGGGTACCTCCCTCCTTGGGTCCGAGCGAGTAGCTCTCCATCGCGTAGTGACCCAGCTCGTGACCGATCACGCTGTCGGACCAATGCGAAGGACGCAGCAAGCCACCGCTCAGCAAGATGGATACGTCCCAGCGCTCGGTCTGGGTCGGGGAGATCGGATAGCTCGCCCCGCCGAAGTTCCTGCCGAGGTAGCAGTCGCCGCAGCTCCACTCAGTTTCGTCGTCCCAAAACACAGCCAGGGTCGGCTGCGCCACCCCCGGGAATAGAGCCTTCAATCGGGTGAGCCCGCGATGCAGCATCGAGAAGATGTGCAAGGCACCAGCACCGTCGTTGAGCACCACATCCAGGGAGCCCGCGATGATTTCTTTTTGGGCGCACTCACCTGGAAGCGCACATAGCTCCCAGCCCCAGCTCCAAGCGTCGCGTGTGCGCTGATAGAGCAGTTCCGAAGACTCTGGAATCAGCAGCGTTAACGCCAAGTCACCGTTCGAACTGAACTCGAGCGGGAACACAACAATCGCCGCGTCCGCACTCGGCGTTTCGCTGAGCTCAAAGCGAAACGCTCCCGTCTTGTCGACCACGCCGCTGCCGATCCAGGCGTCATAGTCCGGGGCACCGACTGCGACACCCACGAAGGCGCCCACGGCGGGCAAGTCGACCGGGATCGGATCGAAACCGCCGTGGTCCAACTTGGGTCGCAGCGCTTCGTAGCTCACCTGCCCAGACACAAAGATGCCAGTGCTTGTCGGCGCTTGCTGAAGACAGTCTACGCCGAGCACGCCACTCGCACAGGCGGCGCAGGTTGTCTCGAGCCACGTGCCATTCTGACAGCTTCGAATCGTCAGCGCGTCGACGCACTCCTTGCTTCCTTCCACGCAGCCCGCAGCTGGCGCGCAGCCCGCAACGTTGCCTTCAACCCTGCAAACTTCGCCGGCCGCACAGTCCACCTGCACCACGCGCGGCGCTACGTCTGCGTGACCCACGGCAAGGCAGCTCTCGATGGCAGACGTGCCGAGACAACGCCCGGTCGTTGGCACACCCTTACACGGACCGGTCGGTCCCGGATCTCCTCCACCAGCGCCTGAATCGCCGCTGCCCGCGACGCCGCCGCCCGCAATGTCGGCACGCGCGTTGTCGTCGGCCCCGCAGGCCGTAAGCGAAAGCAAACCCAAAAAGAGACCCCGGCCGAGCAGCGTCCTGGCCCAGAAGAACCGGTCGCGTGTCTGACTCGTCTGGGCGCTGCGCCGGGCGGTGTTCATCGTTCTATTCCTTGGGCTTGACGCCATCCTCGGTGCGACGCGATTCCGGTGTCTCGGCCCCTATCGGCCGCGCGGTCACATGGTTGCGTGGGATCGACGGGAGCGATGTCGATTCCCGAAACGCCAGGCGTCAGGGCTGGGCGGGCGCGTAGGACATTCGACCTTCGAAAACGCTGGTGTGCACGGTTGGGCGCGTAGGACATTCGACCTTCGAAAACGCTGGTGTGCACGGTTGGCCAAGCTG
>CBDUPW010000259.1:0-10316 GCA_965369205.1 uncultured Polyangiaceae bacterium
ACCTGCACCAAGAAGTGCAAACTCGAGGATGCGGCCGGAACATGTGGAGCCGGGCTAACATGCTTCCACGACAGCTTGCGGACGTACACGGACTGCGGCAAGGCTGGCACCAAGGTCGGGGTGGTGGGCTGCACGTCGTCCAGTGAGTGCGCGGCGGGTCACACGTGTCTCGCCGTGAGCGGGGCGTGCCAGAAGTGGTGCCGTGTGGGTCATGGAGCCCAGGACTGCCCCAGTGGCAAGACGTGCGAGGTCCCAGGAAACCCACCCAGCTTCGATGGATTCACCTACGGGTACTGCTCGCTGTAGTCAGGTGGTGACACACAGCCGGCACCGGGGCACCGGGGTCGAGCCTCCCGCAGACAATGCAACATGGTCGAAGCGCCGGCACGTGGAGGTCGTCAAATCTGCGCCGAGTGCCGGTGCAACCCTGTGGACTATTCGCGACAGCTGTCCGTGCTCCGAAGTAGTTCTGGAACTTGACTCTCCAAACGAGCGGAAGGGGTCGAGTTGAGCAACATCCACCCGATTTGCATGGATCCTCCGGGACTCGGAAGTGGTGCTACACTCAGTCCTGAGGGAGGCGACAATGGCAGTGTTTCGTTGGCGAGCCACCGAGCGGCGTGCTGCGGGGCTTGATTCTCGTCGAGCCGTTCTCTTCGGCGCGCTACTGCTGACCATCCTGTCCTGTGAGCAGCAGTCCAGCCCCCGACTCACCCCGCTTGCACCGCCGGCTGGCACAGGCGTCAACAGCTACTTTGCAGAGAGTGCCGCCGTCGTCATTCCACCGGGTGCCAATCACCCCCAGTGTCCAGCAGGTCGCGCCGTATTCGCGTATGGCGGTACGCAGCGAACCATGTCGGTCGATCTTGGGCCGCTCGTACTCAATCAGGCCGAGCCCGTTGATCCAGCTCAGACCAACGTCCCGATCCCGACCAATACCACGGACCTTGTCGGGGTCGGCGGGAACGTGATCAACATTCAGTGCAGCCCGCTACTTCCGGGCTGCATTGGTGTTTGCGAAGGCAACTGGACCCAGTTTGTTCCGCGATTCACAAGAAACCTCACTGACATGGCGCTGACGCGATTGCCAAGTGGCGATTTGCTGTACGCAGGACTTGGCTCGGTCTTTCGTTCTCCCCAAGTGGCTTTCTGCGCGGTGCCCAGCCAGTGCAACTGCTCCCAACCAGCTGTCGAGAGCACTGCCATCCTCTTCAATCGGTCCACCGATTGCGGGCGGACCTGGACCACCGTCCTGCCCGCCCTCGACGTGACGAAGATCTTGAATGGGAGATATAGCGGGAGGATCCTTGGCTCTCCGCCAGGGTTTGATCGCCAGAAGCTCTACTTTGATCCCTTCGACGATGCGGTTTTCCTCAGCGTTGGCGCACTCGGAACGGATCCGGACGGCGCGGCGCACCAGGACACGCTCGTATTCAAGTCCACAGACCAAGGAGACACTTGGAGTGTCCCGACCATTGTTTCAAGTCGCGCAGAAGCAGCTCCGATGACGTCTACGCAGGAGCATCTGGTCGTGGCGAATTGCCCAGGGGGGCAGCCGACTCTCCACTGGAGTGCCGATGGCGGAAACACGTTTCGCTCGGCCGAAGTCAACTTTGTCGAAAGCGGGCAGCCCGTGCCCTGCGACATCGTGGCCAGTGCCGATCTAGTGTCCAACATTCGCAACCCGTTTCCGAGCGTCTCAGTTTCTCGCGGCCCGCTCGCCGACGCGATATTCCTCCAGTTCGATACGGTGCGTGTTGCGTACTCTTCAATCGAGCAGGTTGAGATTTTGCCGGATGTCGTGATCAACCGGGGGATCCTTCGCGTGGTGAACGTGTTCATACCGTTGAACGCGCCGGAACTTGAGCCGATTGTCAGCAACGTTGCCACGATTCGAGCGACCGCGCCCGCATCTCACGTTCTTCAAGCGAGCTTCGTCGAGACCGATCGGTTTGAGTTCGATCCCGTCACGTCTGGGGTGCCCGAGGGATTTCACGATTCGGCGGCGCTCTATTGGCTCGAGGTCCCGCACATTGTTGCGGCACCCTTCATACCGTTCGGTGCGGGGATCACCGCGCGTTGGGCGCCCTTCGCGCAATTCAGCATGCTAGGCGGTCCGCGCCAACTCGCCCTCAACAACGGCCAAGCCGTCACATGGGCACCGAACTTGTTCCCGGGGACTAACCCGTTCATGGGGGATTTCGTCGAGGGCGCGTTCTTCTTCATGGACCTGGGACCCATTCCGAATCGCCTGTTCTTTCTCACGCAATGGCCTCAATCCGACCAGGGAGTGGATGCGGGCCCCAACCTCTACCTGCACTACAACATAACCTCCATCTTCAGTCCGGGCCTCTAGATGACGGTGGCACGCTTGCTCGTTCTCGTTTTCGTGGCCGCTGCCGGGGGCGCATGTGGTGGTGCGACGCGGACGGACGATCTGACCACCACGAGAGTCGATGCTTCGGCATCGGGCGGCGGATTTTCCGGTGACGACGCCTCTACATCGTCACCGGACGTTGTCGTGGTTCCACCATCTGATGCGGCTGCCGACGCCTCGCCGGGGGTTGCTGAATGCAACAAGATGTGGACTGCGCCGAACTACACATCGTACGCGCTCAAGTCCAATTGGAGCTGTATGGTCGAGCCGAAATTCCGTTGCAAGGGCGATCTCGTATGTTGCGCGTACGAGTGCATCACTTGGTGCAAAGTGGAATACGGCGGCATGTGCCTGGAGCTAACTCCGATGTGTGTCCCAGATTTCGAGTGCCTATCTGGCGGCGTGCTGCCGTACATGGGCCCAGCCGATGGCGGCGCGGAAGGTGGCGCGTAACGATGAGCAACAGACCACCCGTACGTTTGCTCCTCGGAGTCTTCACGGTTTCTCTTCTTCTCGGCGGATGCGGTGAGACTGACGACGGGCAGCAACACCCCGATGGAGGGAGTGGGAGCGGAGGCAGCGCCGGTGGTGGCACCGGCGGGAGCGCAGCCACCGACGCTGGCGTCCGGGTGCGGGAGGAGTGCGTCTACTACCCTGGTCAGAGCACGATGCCGGACAAGCCATATGCGTACCGCTGCCCCGTGCAGATCTTCGATCCTGACTGCGGTCCACCGAGTTTCGTGCAGGCCTGCAACTGCTACTTCATGGAGTGCTCGTTCCCGCCGTAGAGTCGCCGCAAGGGGCTGCACCGGGTGGCAGAATGACTCGGCACTCGGAAGCGAGCTGCAGATCCTCGCCCGCAGCCTCTATTTCGCGCACGCGAATTCAACTTGGGGGATCACCTTGTCGGCGCCGTTGAGATCGAACGTGACTGCTTCGGGAACGCGGCCGAACAAGGGGATCTCGACAACCAACTTCCCCGAAGAGTGCTCCGCGAGGCGGCGGAGCCACTTTTTGGGCTGGCGGAAGAACAGGCCCTTGTGGTCTTCGGCCGTCGTCATTGTGATCGACTGGGCGGGCTCGGCATCAAAGCGAAACTGGGTCTTCGTCTTTCCATAGACGCTGCCATTCACGATGGCGTCGACTTGGACGAGTACGTCGGGCTCCCCCTTCACACAGCGTGCAACCAGCGCGGCCCGCTTGCTCGCGTATCGTGTCTTGATCACGTTCGAGGCTGGAAGCTTCATGTAGACGTTTTCCCGGTCGGTCATGGCGTCCTTCTCCACCGTGGATAGCCAGCGACCGGCAACGGTGCGCGCTGCTAGCTTCTCGATTCCGTCCAGTCCCTCCTTTATCTCAGACTCGCGAGACGGGTCGAGAGCCTGGATCTCGAGAAGTTTTTTCCTTGCCTTTCTCCACTCGTGGTTCTCGATCAAGTCGCCGACCTCCTTGTCGACTTCTCGCGCGCGCTTCCGGTCGCGGTCCTTTTCCGGCAGGTGATAGTCAGCCTTCCAGCCATTGGAGGTCTTGACGAACAGGATTGAGTACTCCGCGGTCGCGCCGTCGTTCGTCTTCCTGCTGAGTTGGACCGTGGCAGTAGTCGCTTGTAAGGCCACTTTCTTCGGACGGCAGGTTGCAGGCGCCGCTGGCGTCCCTCGCGCAGCTGCGGTGCGTTTGGGGGCCTTCTCGCTCGGCGTCGGTGCGTACTCTCTATCCTCCTTTCTGATGTGGGCCGCGATATCGGGGGGGATCTTGCTGACGTCGGGCACCCCTGCTCCGTCCACTGGGCACAGGGCCAAAGCCATGTTGCGGAGCTTCGCCTCTTCCGCTTGTGCTGCTTCGCGCCGTTTTGCTGCTTCGCTCTTGCAGCCCCCGGAGACAGCCCCTGCGACCAGGCACACCAGCAATGCCCCAGCGCGCAAAGCATTGCCCCGTGTCCCAGTGTTTTTCCCACCCATCAGCACACCCGCATCTCACGATATCAAAGTACTTATGGCTCCGACAGCGTGCCATCGACTCCGTTTCTGGCCTCGTGCGCCCTATGGATCGGTTTCGCGGGATGAATTGGCGCGCCCCGTGCTGCTGGCTGCGCTCCCCCGTGTTCGAGCTGAGCCGCACCAGCACCGTCCGACCTGCCCAGTGAGAAGCAAGCCCCGGAATTCCCTCCATGTTCCCGAGGTGGCCCTGAATGAGGCCGGGCCGAATGCGCCTCGTCCTCGCTTGGCTTTCGACCGAGCGCCCGTCGCGTGCTAGGCCAAGATTGGTGGTGCGGCGACCAAACGGACGGCACCCCACCATGCTCCCATGTCCCATTCAGCCCCCTCCCAGTTCCTTCCGCTCGACCCCGTGCTTGCGGGCCAGTTCGTGGCCCGCGCGCTCGCGGGCCTCAAGCCACGCGCGCTGGAACTGCTTCCACACCTGCCACCAGATGAAATCAGGGGTGTGCTCGGTGACATTGGCGGCGCAAAGCTGCTCTCGCGCGAGGAGTTTCTCAGGGAGTGGGAAGAGTCCTGCGAACGGGGCGAACAGCTCTCAGAGGCCGAGTGGGACACATTCTTTGACGAACTGGAGTCGATTGCTGAGGGCCTTGTTGCCGAGGCCGTCTCCGCGCTTGAGGCGGTGCCCGCCCTGACCCACCATCACGGCAACGGCCGGCCCACTGCAAATATGCCCCGGCAGCGGGAGCGACGGGCGAGCGTGTCCGTCACCGCCCAGGGCGAGGGTGATTCCGACCCTCCATCTACCACTGAGCCCCGGGCACTGGTTCTTGGTCGCCTGCGTCAGGTGATCCAGGAGGCGGACGCTTTGGTCGCCAGCCTTGTTGACGCGCCCGCCGACGCACCGTCGCAAGGAGCACGCGTGCGCCAGGTGCGATTGCCCACGCCACCCAACGATCTCCACATCGCGAAAGCTCGTAGGATCCTTCGACTCAAGGGACTGATATGAGCAAGAAGAGGCGCGCGCCGGGAACGGGCGGGGTCAGCAGGACCACGAGCGGTCGCTACATCGCACGTCATCCGGACAAGACGAGCCTTGGCGTTTTCGATACAACCGAAGAAGCCAACGCGATTCTCGACGCCGCGGTCCTGGCACTCGCCGAGCACAACGTGCCGCTCGTTGGCGGCGTCACGTTTCGCGGATGGTTTGACACGTTCCTGAACCAGCTGGAAAAGACGCGGACGTACCACGCCATGCCAACGGCCCGTTCCATCGCCCGAGTGTGGTTGCCGCAGGCACCTTTCGTCGACTTCCCGCTTCGCGGCGTCACGGAGCGACACATCGAGCAGTGGGTCGAGGATCTGGTGCGGATGCCCGTCGAGCAGATCAGCGACAGCTACATAGATCAGATACTTGGCCTCGTGAGAAAGGCCTTCAAGGCGGCGATCAAGGCAGGGCTGACTGACATCAACCCGGTGCGAAACAGAAGCACGATGGACCTGCCGAAGCGCCCTGCGCGCACCGAAGAACCCTGGACCTACTTGAATCCGGCGGAACAGCAGCGACTCATCCACGCACCCCCCAAGTTGGCGCACCAGTGCATGGTCGAAGCTCCCATTGTCGTCGGATTTCGCTCCGGCGAGCAGTTCTTGCTCCACGACCAAGACGTGCATCTCGACGTCGAGGCTCCGTACATCACGGTCAGGTTCGGCGCAGTCGACCACGGGGTGTGGCGCGCCCCCAAGGGTCGGCGCATCCGCGACGTCTACCTACTGCCGTGCGCGGTGGAGTTGTTCCGGCGATGGTTCGCTGTTCGAGACAAGTGGTGTCCGCCTCACCTGAACGTGCGAGGCAATCCAAAGTACGGAGGCAGGCTCGTCTTCCCCGGCAAGCTTGGTGGGCGCCTCAGTTCGGATACCTTTTCCTCGCCGCCCAAGAAAGGTGTGCGGAGCCCGTGGCAGCAGTGGCTGGCGACCGCGGACCTCGGGCGCGACGTCCGGTGGCATGACCTGCGGCACACCCACGCCGCGGGTTTGATCAGCGGCTGGTGGGGCCGGCGCTGGTCCTTGGAAGAAATCCGCGACGTGCTCGGCCACAAGCGGCTCGAAGAGACAGAACGCTACGCACACCTCGACCCAGGCGCGCTCCAGCGGGCGGCTGCCGAGACGTCGTTGTCTACGGCACAGACAATTTCCAGGAGACGGATCCTAAAGATCCCTGAAGATCCAAACAGTTACGTTGCAAATGGGGTGAGTGACGGGAATTGAACCCGCGACAACCGGAGCCACAATCCAGTGCTCTACCACTGAGCTACACCCACCATGGGTCCCAAACGGGGCTCGCTTTTATTCCACACTCTGCGCTAGCCGCAAGGGCGATCGTGCGGCGCGTGCCGGCTGGACGCGGGCTTTTGGGGCCGACGGGTGGGATTGGGGCGCATCAGAGCAGAAAGTGACGCCGCTGGAGGGCCCGACAGACCTCAAGCTCCCGCACGTGTTTTGGGTCCAGCTCTCGGCCCAGTTCTCCGGTTGAGGCCGGAAAGGCCTGGTCTTGGGCCAATCCAGCTAGGGCGGACTGCAGGGAGTCCGTCAGCGCTCGCAGGTCGTACCCGCCTTCCAGAAAGAGCCCGACTTTGCTCTGTGCACGCTCCGGCAACACGCTGCGCAGCGCCGACAGCATGGCCCCGTAGGTTGCGGAGGAGACCTGCATCGATGCGAGGGGATCGCGCTGGTGCGCATCGAAGCCAGCGCTGACGAGCAGCATATCCGGCGCGTATTGCTCGACGATGGGCAGCACGATCTGATCGAAGGCGGCCTGGTACACCGCGTCGTTTGCACCTGCGCTGAGCGGCACATTCACCGTGTATCCAGTGCCTTCGCCCTTGCCGAGCTCGTTGGCGCTGCCGGTGCCCGGGTAGAAGGGGAACTGGTGCAGCGAGACGAAGAGCACGCTTGGGTCCGCGTAGAACATCTCTTGGGTGCCGTTGCCATGGTGCACGTCGAAGTCGACGATGGCGACGCGTTGCATGCCGCGCGTCCGTGCATGCGCCGCGGCGACGGCGATGTTGTTCAACAGACAGAACCCCATGGCGCTGTTCGGCCGAGCGTGGTGCCCCGGGGGCCGCACCAGGCAGAGCCCGGCGTCGGCTCGGGAGTCGATCAAGGCATCGACCACGGCGACGCTTGCGCCCGCCGCCCGCCGCGCCGCCGCGACGGAGTCCGGCGCGTGATAGGTGTCGGCGTCCAAGTGTCCCCACTGACCGGCCCGCTGGCCGAGCTCCGCCAGGTATGCCTCCCCGTGCACCCGCGCGAGCTGCTCCTCGGTCGCGTCCGTGGGATCGAGGCCTAAGGCATGCGTTCCGCCGGCCAGGGCGCGGGTGAGGCCCTCCCGGGCAGCCTGAAGGCGCTCTGGGCGTTCCGGATGCGGGTTTTTGCTGCGGTGAGCCAGGAAGAGGGGATCGTCTGCAACGGCGAGGGTGCGCATCGGCATGGAAAAAGTGTACCCTCGCGCCGCCTGCCCGGGGATGGGTAGTGTCGGCTGACCCCAAATTCGGGGCCCGTATTGCAGTCGAAGGGGACTGACACATGCGCTGGAAGATCATCGTCTTCAACGCCATCATCGTGGTGCTCATGGGAGGGCTCACGTACGCACTCCTAGCCACCTCGCTCGGCGACGTCGTCCAAAACCCGAGCCAACGCAAGACCGAGGTCGCCCAGTCGTTGCGTGCCGCCAGTGCACAGCTGGCGCTGGATGCGCTCCGGCTTGAGCGCTGGATGGACGAGAAGACAAATACCGCGCCCGTTCGCGAGATTTACTCCGGCGGGACCCCGGAGGCCCGTAGTGAAGCCGCCACGGTACAGGCCAACAAGCTCCGTGACGCGGCAGTCGCTGAGACGGCGTTTGCGAAGATGGCGCCCGCATTGGTGCTGTTCGTCGACCGAACCGGCGTTGCCATGGGGCGCAACGGTTCGGCGCTGATGCGCGGCGACAAGATGGGCGAAGCCTATCCGTCCCTCGCGAAGTCCCTCGAGACGGGCAACACCGGGAGCGACGTCTGGCTCAATCGTCAGCGCCAAGAACAGCTCCTCGCTAGCTACGCGCCAATCCGCGGAGAGAATGGCGAAGTTGTGGGCGCTCTCGTCGTGGGCACGCCGCTCAATGACGACCGCTTGTCGCGCACGAGCGAGATGACCAGTGGTCACTTCATCGCCTTGGCGGTCCCTGCAGCGCAGCTCGAAACCGTGGCTTCCAGCGGCCGCGGCACTAGCGGCGTCGTCGAGGCGTCGGCTTCCGCGCCGGTGACCCAGTCGGCGCAAGCAGCGCTTTCCACCGCCAATGTTGCTGCAGCAGAAGGTGTGCACGCAGGCCACGTATTCGCTGCCGCGCCCCTCTCCGGCTACGGCGACGACAAGCGCGCGGTGATCATCGCGGCAGTGCCTGCGTCGCTGGTCGGAAGCCTCGGCGGGCTGCTCTGGCCGGTTTTCGGCGTGTCCGCTCTTGGGATCTTGCTCGTTATCGTCACGGGTGTGTTGCTCGGCAACTACTTCTCGCGACCCGTCAGCGAGCTCGAAGACGGTCTCCTTGCGGTGATCAACGGCCGCACGGATCTGCGCTTCCAGATCGAGCATCCGGATCTTGGTGGCTTGGTGTTCCGCATCAACTCGCTCCTGAACCAGCTCATGGGCGTGCCCGAGGACACCACGGACGAAGAGGGGCGGCCCTCGATCCCCACCCAAGGCGGACCCTCCTTTGAGGACCTGTCGGTGCAGCAGGACGCTGCCGGCACCAGTGCCGAGGCCGCCCAGGCGCTGCATGCAGAGGATGCAAACGCCTACTACCAGCGACTCTTCGGCGAATACGTCAACGCGAAGCGCCAGCTGGGCGAAGCCGTGGACCACATCACCCAGTCCGCGTTTGTCGCGCACATTCGCCAGAATGAGCAGCAGGCGATGGCGCAGACGGGGACCGCCGTGCGCTATCGCGTCGAAGTCCGTGGCAGCGCGATCACCCTCGTCGCCGTGCCCGCAGCTGGCTAAAGCGCCGACGGAAAAGGGCAGGGGAAACGGGCTCCACGACGTGGAGCCTGCCGCTGCCCGCTGACCCGGGGCCCACGCGCCTGCCGGGCGCGCTGCCCCACCGCACGTGTGGTTCGCACAAGGCGGGCGTTCGGAGTATAAGGCGCCCCAACCGCGAGGACTGGAGCCGATGGGACTATTCGACATCTTCAAGGGTAAGAGCGACGCCAAACCCAAGGCGCGGGACAAAGACATTGCCCGCATGACCAAGCTGGTCTCCACGAAGATGAGCCAGAACTACGACCGCCAAGAGGCGCTCGAGGAGCTTGGCCGCATCGAAACCGCCCAAAGCGCGGCAGCGCTGCTCAAGCGTTTCGATTGGACCATGGAGCCGTCGATCACGGACCAAGAAGAAAAAGAAACGGCCATGCGGGGCATCATCGCCGCTGGCGAAGAAGCCTTGGACCCGATCCGGGAGCACTGCAAACGTGCCGAGAGCCTGACCTGGCCCCTGCGGACGCTGCGCGGCATCGTTTCCGAAGACAGCTACGCTGAAGAGCTGCTCGGCATTTTGGACCTCTTCGACGCGGAGTACGTGCGCAACCCAGAACCCAAGATCCAGTTGATTGCCCTGCTCGAGGAGCTGCCGTCCGCGGACGTCCGCATCGCTGTGGAACCCTTCCTCCAAGACGCCAGCGAGCCCGTGCGCTTTGCAGCTGTCACCACGGTGTTTGCCATGAACGACGCGGAGAGCGTGGAGTCGCTGATCGCGGCGTTGGTGGAAGAAGAGAGTTTGCGGGTGCGCAACCGCATCGCCCAGGGCTTTGCGGACCGAAGCTGGGACGTTCCCGAATCCATGCAAAACAGCGCGAGCGAAGCGCTTCCGCCCGAATACGCCCTGGACGGCGGCAAGATCCTCCGCGTCGGCTGAGACGCACCTGTGATCGGTTTTCATCGGGGCGAGTTTCAGCATCCGACTTCGGGCG
>CBDUPW010000260.1:0-10291 GCA_965369205.1 uncultured Polyangiaceae bacterium
CATGGCTTGCCACGACGATTTACGATCGCATCGTGGAAAAGCTCGGACGCGAGGGCGTCGAGGACTTCCGCATCGATTTCGAAGACGGTTACGGCAACCGGCCCGATGAAGAAGAAGACAAAGACGCCGTGCGCACCGCTGGCGAAGTCGCCGCGGGCATCAAAGAAGGTTCGCTGCCGCCCTTCATCGGCATCCGTATCAAGCCACTCACCGCGGAATTGCGCGGCCGCAGCGTGCGCACTCTGGATCTATTCCTGACCGAACTTGCGGCCAAGTCCGGCAAGAAGCTGCCCGACAACTTCGTCATCACCCTGCCGAAGGTCACAATTCCCGAGCAAGTTTCCGCGTTGGTGAAGCTCTTCCAAACCTTGGAGTCGAAGACCGGCTTCGCCCCGGGTTCTTTGAAGATGGAGGTCATGGTCGAGCAAACCCAAGTGATCATTGGTCTCGACGGGCGCGCAGGCCTGTCGGCCCTTCTTGCCGCGGGGGACGGACGCATCACCGCAGCGCATTTTGGGACCTACGACTACACCGCGAGCTGCAACATCACTGCGGCGTATCAGAGCATGACCCATGCTTCCTGCGACTTTGCAAAACACGTGATGCAAGTGTCTCTGGCCAACACCGGCGTGTGGATGAGCGACGGCGCCACCACGATCATGCCCATTGCACCCCACGCTGCGCCAAAGGACGGGCCTGCCTTGAGCCCGCTCCAGGTGGCGGAGAACATCGAGTCCGTACACCGCGCCTGGAAGTTGCACTTCGATCAAGCGAACCACTCCCTGGTCAACGGCTTCTACCAAGGCTGGGATTTGCACCCGGGGCAACTGCCGACTCGCTATGCGGCGGTCTATGCATTCTTCCTATTGGGCCTCGATACGGCCAGCGAACGCTTGACGAAGTTTGTGGAACGCGCGGCTCAGGCGACGCTTGTCGGGGACATCTTCGACGACGCCGCGACCGGCCAGGGGCTGTTGAATTTCTTCTTGCGCGCAAAAAACTGCGGCGCGCTCACGGACGAAGAAGCTGTGCGGCTGAGCGGGTTGACTGCCGAAGAACTCGGTAGTCGTTCCTTCGTGAAGATCCTGGACGGCCGCCGCAAGCGCTAAGCCGCGTGCTGAATCGCAGCGCTCAGCTGCCGCGGTAGGTGCTGTAGCCAAAGGGCGACAGCAACAGCGGCACGTGAAAGTGCTGGCTAGGGTCCTTCACGGAGAACGTGACCGTCACGCTCGGATAGAAGCTCTCCACGCCCATTTTCGAGAAGTAGCTGGTGGTGTCGAAGGTCAGTCGGAAAGCGCCCGCGCTCAGCTTGACGTTCTCGCTCAAGAGGTCCCGCACGCGCCCATCCGCGTCCGTCTTGCGTTGACCCAAAAGCTGCCAGGAGCCCTCCTTATGATGCTCCAGGGTGACCGCGACGCCTTCGGCGGGCTTGCCTCGAGCGACGTCGAGGATATGGGTCGTGATCGGGCTCAGCATGTCAGCAGCCTCCGTAGTCGCAATTGGGTGATCTTCTCTTGCTCGGCGGCCGCGACCGCAAGCTCGCGATCTGGAGCGTTGTTCAGGCGCTCTTTGGCCGCCGCAAGCATTTCGTCCGCAGTCTTGCCGGTTGCACAGATCAAAAAGACAAACCCGAAGCGCTCGTCATATTCCTTGTTCACCCGCGCGAGTTCGATTCGTGTTTCTTCCGAGACGCTACGGGCGCTCGATTGCTCTCGTCGCGACCATCGCGCATGCGCGTCGGAACCGACCGGACGCTCGCCAATCCGCGGATGCGCGGCAAACGCCTCGCGGTGCGCGTCCGGAGGCAGCTGCGTCCAGATCCGGCTCGCCTGCGCCATGAGATCGTCCACGCTTTCGAAGGGCCGCGCTCGAGCCATGCTGGTCGCCCACAGCGAAGAGCCGCAGCAGGCCCGCAAATCCAACTCCGCACGGAGCGAGGGCAACGCATTGAGTAGGCGAAGGCCTTGTCGCGCACGCTCTGCTTCGGGGATTTCGCCATGCAGTCGCAAGCGCGCAACGCCGCCGTCCGGGTAGATATTCAGACGAGCGTGGCTAGCGACTTGATCGCTGCTGATTTCGTCGATGAATATGTGGCGCGTATGCGGCTGCAGCGTCGCCTCCAAAATGGGCCAATACTGCGCGTCAGCCCCAGGCGCCTCGCCCTCCGCGCGGGTGCCCTCCACGAGGCAGCGCGCGGGGGCATTGCCTTTGAAGTGAGTGGTGTCCACCTCTACGCAACGGATCGTGCCCTGGCTGGCAAGCCGCACGACGACGAAATCGTGCCCCAAGCCGCGCCTGCGCCGGGTCTCCCAACCCTCGCCCATGTTGCGGGCGTCCCCCGGCATGATCAGGTTGTTCTTGGGTCCGAAAAAGCTATCGCTGCACGCCACCACGCGGCCGCCATGGAGCGCGGCCGCCAGATCCACCAGCCCCGGCCCTACCGGCAAGTGGCCGAAGTCGATCACGGGCTCTCCGTGCACGCGCAATCGCGCTACGCCACCATCCGGGAAGATGTTGAAGCGCAGCACGTTGAACGCCCCTGGGTGACGCACTTCGAAGCGGTTCTTTTCATTGCCCTGCAGATCGCATTTCTCTAGCAAGGTCTCCCACTGCACCTCGGGCTCCAGCAATGTTTGCGGGTTGGGGTAGCCGTCTACCCAGGCGCCTTCCAGCGAACACTGCTCAGGATAGTTGCCGCGAAAAAACGCTGTGTCGACGATGACGCCACGAATGATGCCGGGCACAGCCAAGCGCAGCAGCGCAAAATCGTAGCCCGGCTCTCGCCGTCGCCGACTCTCCCAGCCGTCCATCCACTTGCCGCGCTCGGTGTATTCGTGCTCGAGCCAGACAGCGGCTTCGCTTTTGATCAGATTCTCTTTTTCGGCGAAGAACTCATCGTTGGCGAACAGAACGCGGCCGCCCAGGCGCCCAGCAGCAAGGTCCAGCAACTCAGTGAAGTCCTCCATGGCAGGACGC
The DNA here is from genome assembly GCA_965369205.1 of uncultured Polyangiaceae bacterium. Classification (GTDB taxonomy): domain Bacteria; phylum Myxococcota_A; class Polyangia; order Polyangiales; family Polyangiaceae; genus JACKEA01. The sequence goes on from CBDUPW010000260.1 coordinate 2,977, forward strand.
ATCTTTGCCGAGGCTCCGCCGCAACACAACGGGGAAGCACTGCCAGGGCCTGCTCCTGCGGGTGCCAGGTCAAAGCGCGGGAAACGCAGCGGTGGGAACGGCGTGCCGCGGCGCCGGCAAGCTCGGCAACCGGGCGGGGTCGGCGACGGGCACCGCATGCGACACGGGGGGGAAAGCCGCGGTGGGCACATCTCTATGCCACGGATCTTCGGTCGTCACGGCCTTCGCGACTTCGGCGCTGCGGTCCCGCCAGGGATCTCGGATTTCGAAGAGCAATGCCTCATTCCACGGGTCGCGGTTGTCGAGCTTCGGACCGCTGGGGTCGTGCCAGGGGTCTTGGGCGTCGAGCTTCGGCGCGGCCTCAGTGCGCTTCCAGGGGTCCACTAGATCGAGAGGGGGTTGCGCCAGACCGTGCAGAGCCACACTCAGCCCCGCCGCCGTGAACACCCAACTCCGAAAGCGCATCGCCATCGAAATATAGCCCGCGCGGTGCCCCGCAGGAAGCGAAGGCCTAATCCCGCCGCCGAACCTGCTGCTTGAGGAATTCTCTAAGCAGGGCGGTGACCCGTTCGGGCTGCTCGACGCTGGAGGTATGCCCGGCGCCGGACACCAGTTCGAGGCGCGCTCCCGGGATCCCAAGGACGATCTGCTCGGCCTTCGCAGGCGGCGTGGCTTTATCTTCGTCGCCGACGAGGACCAGGGTTGGGCAGCGGATGTTCGGAAGCTCGTGCTCGATGCCCGGCCGTTCCAACACGCCGGCAAGCGCCCGCCAAATGTCGTCCCGGGATGCAGCCAGACGCGCGCGCCAATCCGCTCGCTTGGCCTGCATGTTCGGATCCGTCAAGAACGTCTTGCCGAACATGACCGGCATGACCGCGTCCACAGTGTGCTGCACGCCCAAATGTCGTGCCACGAATCCGAGCACACGATACTTCGGCAGATTCCCCCGGGGCTCAGGCCCGGCAGCGGTCTCCAGCAGAACCAAGGACTTCACACGCTGGGGGAAACGCGCTGCGACACGCATCCCCACGAATCCGCCCATGCTCAGCCCAACGAAATGAGCGGCCGGGATCCGCAGACGATCCATGATCGACAGGGCATCCAGGGTGAGCGTATCCATGTCGATGGCGGGCAGCGGGCTCGAAGCGCTCCGCCCCTGCCCGCGGTGGTCCCAGGCGACACAGCGGTACTCGCTCTTGAGCGAGGCGATTTGATCGGCGAACATCTCCGAGGACCACAGCAACCCGTGGCTGAACAGTATCGTCTCGCGATCCGAACCCGGATCGGTGTCTTCTACCCACAGGTCGTCACCGCGGATGCGCAAGCAGCTCATGCCGGCGCCCGCGCGGCCACCAGGGATCCCTGGGGCTCTTCAGAAAACTGTCCCGCGTCGTAGATCTTCGACCCGCGCAAAAACGTCTGGACCACGCGCCCGGTGAGCGTGTGCCCCTCGTAGGGCGTCGTCGGGTGACGCTGCGCCAACTCCGCGCCCCGCACGACCCACTCCCGCTGCACATCGAAGACCGCGAAATCCGCGTCGAGTCCCGGCGCAATGGCCCCCTTGCGATCCGAAAGCCCCGCCATGCGCGCCGGCGCCGCGCACATCCATTCGGCGATCTTGGCAAAAGACAGTTCGCCCTGCTGACACAAGGTATGTGCGATAGACAGCCCCAGCTGCAGCGAGGCAATGCCACCCCAAGCCTCCAAAAAACTGCCGCTTTCCAGCTGCTTCAATTGCGGCACACAGGGCGAGTGATCGCTGACCAAAAAGTCGATGCTGCCGTCGGCGAGTGCCGCGCGCAGGGCCGCACCATGCCGCGCTTCACGGATGGGCGGCGCGCATTTGTAGGCCGTATTGCCATCGGGAATCGTTTCCGCTTTGAAGTATAGATAATGCGGACAGGTCTCCGCCGAGAACGGTAGCCCTTCTTGCTTTGCGGCACGCAAGAGGTCCACCGCATCGCCGCAGGCGAAGTGCACGATGTGAACGCGCGCGCCGGTCTGCCGACACAGCTCGACGCACAGCTCGATGGCCTCACGCTCCGCCGCCGGGGGGCGCGTCGACAGGTAGGTGGAGTACTTGCGTGGGTCCGGATTGGACGCGAGCACGGCGCGCTCGGCAGCTTCGATGGGACCGGGCACTTCTGCGTGTACCAAAAGCACTGCGCCCAGTTCCGCGATCACGGGCAGGGCCTCGAGCAAGTCCGAGCGCTCCACATGGGGGAACTCGTCAACGCCGCTCGGCACCAAAAAACACTTGAAGCCCGGCAGGCCCGCCTGGAACAGCGGCGAAAGCTCGCCCGTATTGCCGGGCACGACGCCGCCCCAAAGCCCCACATCGACCCAAAGCTTGCCTGCTGACGCCGCCTGCTTCGCGCTGAGCCCCGGGCGGTCGACGGTGGGCGGGATGCTATTCAGCGGCATGTCCACGACGGTGGTGATGCCCCCGGCCGCCGCCGCCCGGGTTGCCGTCACGAATCCCTCCCATTCCGTGCGCCCGGGTTCGTTGATATGGGCGTGGGTGTCGACCAGCCCGGGTAACAGATGGCAATCCCCGTGGTCGTGCAGCGTCGCGGCGTCGAGGCGCTCGTCGTAGGCGTGCACGCTGGCGATCTTCCCGCCTAGCACGGCAACGCTGGCAGCTCGGATCCCATCGCCGAAAACCACACGGGTGCTGCGATGGACTGCATCAAAGCGCGAGGTCACGTTTACTGCACCTCCAACAGCTCGATATCGAAGATCAGCGTCGAGTTCGGCGGGATCTTTCCGCCCGCTCCACGTGCACCATAGCCCAGTGCCGCCGGAATAGTCAGACGCCGTCGACCGCCCACCCGCATGCCAGGCAGCCCCTCTTCCCAACCCTTGATCACGCGGTTCTTCCCAAGTTCGATTTCGAATGGGCGGCCGCGGTCCACGCTGCTGTCGAATTTGGTGCCGTCTTCCAAAAAGCCTTCGTAGTGCACGGACACGCGTCGCCCAGGCGCAGCGGTCTCCCCGCTTCCGACGACGCGGTCTTCGACGACCAAGCCGCTCGCGCGCACGTCTTTGGTGCTGCTATCCCGGGGCGGTGGCTCCGTGTCGGTCGCCACCAACGGCTCCGAGCTGTCCGGCGGCGGTACATGGACCTCGAGAGGATCCGTGGGCTGCGGGGCCACCGACGCAGGCGCTGGATCCTGCGCGCCCGGCGCCGCTCCGCGACCACAGGCTGCGGTGAGCACTGCCAAGAACCCAATGGCTGGAAGAACCGGAAACCTCACGGCGGGCACTCTAACGCGGCCGCCGACCTCAGTGCGCGCCAATCGTTGGACGTGTCCCGGCGCCTCTGCAATGCTGCCGCGCCCACCATGTTTGTGTGCGTCGAATGCGGCAGCTCCTACCCGAACTCAGGGTTTTGCACCGAAGACGGCGGCGTCCTGGCTGCTGTCGGCGCCGACACGCTGTTGGGCAAGACCGTGGGCAGCTACCGCATTGCCCAGAAGATCGGTGAAGGCGGCATGGGCGCGGTGTACCGCGCCGTGCATCCGAGCATCGGCAGCCGCGTCGCCATCAAAGTGCTCTCCAAGGAGTGTGCAGCGAGCCCCGCCTTAGTCGAGCGGTTCTTTGGCGAAGCGCGCGCCGTCAACCTGATCCGTCACGAACGCATTGTCAGCGTGCTCGACATGGCGGCGCTGCCCGACGGTCAACCCTACATCGTGATGGAGCTACTCGAAGGCGAAGCCCTTTCCGCGACTTTGGCGCGGCACAACGCCTTGCCGCTCGGCGCAGTCATCACGCTCTTCGCGGAACTCTTGGACGCCCTCAGCGCTGCACACGACAAGGGCATCGTGCATCGGGATCTCAAGCCCGACAACGTCTTCCTGACCAAGAGCGGTCACGTCAAGGTCGTGGACTTCGGCATCGCCAAGCTGCGACCAGATATGGGCGGCCTCAGCGAGGCCACGCGCACGGGTTCCCTGATGGGTACGCCGTTCTACATGGCACCGGAGCAAGCAGCCGGAATGCCTGTCGATCACCGGGCAGATCTCTACGCCGCCGGGGTGATCTTGTTCGAAGTCACCACAGGACAGCGTCCTTTCAAAGTGGGCACGCTTTACGAGTTGCTCAAAGCGCATGTCGAGCAAATGCCGCCACAGCCCTCTTCGCTGCGCCCGGACATTCCCCCACCCCTAGACGACGTCCTGCTGCACGCGCTGCAGAAGGACGCAAACTTCCGCTATCAGAGCGCGCGGGAGTTCGCCCAGGCCCTTAGCTACGCTTCCAGCGCGCTTCCGCCCGACAGCTTCGTCCCGGTTGCCTCCCTCATCAGCGGCGGTTCGCCGCTGGCGGGCGGCGCGCGGCATGTGCCTTCGGCCCCCAGCCACCCGCACGCCGTGCCATTCGGCCCGCCCACACCGATCACCCTGGGGAGCGCCCCCAGCGAGGCAGCACCGACAGCAGACGCACCCGCTCCCAAGAAGGGCGGGCGCTTCGGCTACTTCGCCATGGGCACCTGCGGGCTGATCGTGCTGGCAACCCTCGGCTCTTGCGTGGCCTGCTTTGGCATGAGTCTATTTCACGAAGACAAAAGCATCGAGGTGGCCCTTGGCGACGGCGAGGTCGCAGTGATCAAGCCCGGCAAATTCGATCCCACCGCCTTCGCCAGCCGAGCGGCGTCCGCCGCCCAAAAGCAAGACACAGCCGCAAAGTTCGTCGGCTTCCGCGCCTCAGGCCACTTTCTGTCGGGCCACATGGATTTGACTCGCAGCGCCACCGCGCAAGTTTCCTACGCCTACACAACCCCCACGGGCTGCCTCGAAGTGGATGTGAGCGGCACCGGGCTATCCACGCGCCGCACAGATAAATGCTCCACAGCCACGGCCCCCATGCCGCGCTGCTCACTCAAAGAGGTTTGGGAAGGCGCACAGGACCGCGGCGCGCCCGGCCCCTGGCGGGACGCAGTGCTCCACTACTTCGCGGACGCCCAGGGCAAAGGGCAATGGCGTTTGGACGTCGATGGAGGGACCTACACGGGCCCCGACACTTGTTAGCGCCACGGCTCGGCCGCTCCGACGGGTTATGCCCCACAAACGACTTCTGACTCGCGCACTCACAAGTGATTTTCTTTTGGGTCGCGACCCTGGGTGGCGCGGCAGCACGCTTCCCGCTCAGCGCGTCGTGGCCGCGCGGCGCTAACTCTTCAGAAATTGTGCGATGTGGGTGCAGAAGTACTTGGACAGCGTGTAGATCGGGATCTGCGGCGGCCCGCCGATGCTCGTGGGGAACACGCTGCCGTCGACGACGAATAGCCCCCGCACTTGGTGGTGCTGTCCGCGGCTCGTAACAACGGAGCGCTTCGGATCGTCGCCCATCGGCAGCGACGACATGGGGTGCGCCGCAGCAAGACCAATGGACTCAGCCGCGCTGCGCGGGATGGTCGTGATAGCGCCGCCGCCGATCAACGCGCTTTCGTCGCTGAGCTCCAAGGGCGGGTTACTCGGCACCAACACGCGCTTGGCTCCCGCGGCGAACAGCAAACGCGCGCAGGCACGGAGGCCCTTGGCCAACTGGTCGCGATCGGCTTCGTTTAGCGTGTATTCCACTAGCGCGCGCCCATCGCGCTTCACGCCGACGCTGCCGCTGGTCTCGTCGTGCAGCATCGCGGTCAGCACGGAGATGTGGCGATAGCGCTGCATCCATTCGAAATGCGTCTTGCCAAAACCGGGCAGGGTCACTGCCGCCCCGATGGGATGCGCAAAGGCCGTCGTGATCCAGACCCTCCGATCGCTATTCGGACTCAGATCCAGCCATTCAGTGCACTCGTAGCTCTGGGGAATGCCGCGAAACCCATCGATGACTTCTTCGAAGAGGCCGACCACGGGCGCGCCAGGATGCAAGTGCAGCCGCTTGCCTTGTTGATGATGCGGATCGGGCAGCGCGCTCTTCTTCGCCAGTGCTGCGCTGCCAATTGCGCTGCCTGCGAGCACGACGGCTTTGGCTTTGACCGTCAGGGTGTGGTGGCTCTGCCCGCGCGCATCCAGCAGCGCGGCGATGACCCCGGTGGCCCGCCCGGCCTCGTGCAATATGCGCAGCGCTTGCGCGTCCGTGTACAGGGTTGCGCCCGCAGCAAGCGCCGCGGGCACCAAAACTTTCGCGGCGTTTTGCTTTGCTGCAAATGGGCATCCGACTTCGCAGAAGCCACTCTTCTGACAGCCCACTCGATTGTGCTGCAAGGGCCCGCCCTTCCAACCCAGCTTTTGCACGCCCCGCTCGAGCACGCGGTTGTTCTCGTTGCGATCAGACTCCGGGATCAAGCTGACCGACAGCTCAGACTCCACACTCTCGAAGAACGGTGCCAACTCCTTCTCAGAGAGTCCGCTGACCGCATGACCGCGCTCCCAGGCCTGCAGCACTTCCGGCGCCAAGCGCTTGCACAGGTTGATGTTGTGCACCGTGGAGCCGCCCACGCAGCGCCCGCCCAGCACACGAATGGAGAAGTCCTGATTCATGCGACCGCCGCGCTCTTGGTAGAGCTTGGGCAGCATTTCGTCTTCGAGCTGCGTCATCTGCGACGTCTCGACCAAAGGGCCTTCTTCGAGGCCGACCACTTGGTACCCAGCCGCGGCGAGCTCACGCATCGCCATGCCGCCACCGGCCCCGGTGCCGATCACCACCACGTCGGCGTCCAGATTTGTGTCTGCGCTGAGCTTGCGGCCTTGATGGATCACTGCAGACTCCGCGGAGCCACCGGCCCGGGATAACCCAAGGCGGGCCAGGACGCTGGTAGCCGGTAGTAGGCCATGAACGCGATCGCTTTGAGCGCTTCGAATCCCGCGCGGATCAGCGGCAGAGAGCTCTCGTTCAAGCTGGTCAGCACGGCGTCTTGCTCCGTAGCTGAGAGTGCGGAGAAACGGTGAATGTACCCGGCTGCAAGCGGCGCACCGTGTTCCACCACGGCAACCATCTTGAGCAAGTCCGCACGGTCACTGGCGGCCATATCTTCCAGGTACGAGTCGGCGAAGTCCGCAACGTTGACCTCGCCGGGCGCGACCAAGCGATCGCCGATGGCGCGGAGCACCACGTACTCCCAAGGCGAGAGGGCCTTGAGCCTGCCCCGCACGTCTGCGGGCACTTCGTATCCCGTGGCCCTGAGCACCGCGACGCCCGTCGCACCGGCGACCAAGCCAAGGGACAGCCAGCCCAAGAAACGTCTGCGCGACCGTACTGCCACGGCCAAGGGAGTGGCACTCGGGCGCGCAGAACGCAAGCGCCTCACTCGCGAGGGCACCTGTGATCGGTTTTCATCGGGGCGAGTTTCAGCATCCGACTTCGGGCGGCA
>CBDUPW010000261.1:0-10288 GCA_965369205.1 uncultured Polyangiaceae bacterium
GCGCGAGCGCGCGCAGGAGCTGACCCGCGGGATCCTGGCAAGCAAGCACCTGCCCACGGCGGCCTGGGCCGCGTTGGTTTCTCGTGCAGGTATCGAAGGCAGCGTCGTGGTCACGGAGCCCCGGTTCCGTCGCGTGCAACTCGGCTGGCCGGAATGAAGCCGCGGCGTTGGGCCGAACTCACCCTTTGCTGGCTGCTTGTCGCCCCGGTTGCAAACGGCGACGACGCGAAGGCGTTGCCAGACCGCCTGGTCCTTTTCGCCGACCGCGACGACGCCGACAACGATGGGGTGCCCGACGCCGAAGGGGCGCGGGTGGACGCCGCCGTCACCGGCACGCTTTTGGAATTGCACAACCCAAGCGCCGAACAGGTGCGCGCCAAAGGTGGCTTGCGACTGTTGGGCGACAGCAAAGCCTTGGCTGCGCCACACCGTGCGAAACGCTTTTTCGTCCAGGGCGTGGCGCCCGGCGCCGCAGAGTTGCGCATTGGCAAGCGCAGCATCTCCGTACAGGTGCTCGGCGTCGGCGTGGAGGATCGAGCGGGGCGTTTCATCGATCCCGCGCGTTCCCACGCTTCCATCAGCCGCAGCTTGCCGCGTGCGCTGCAGCAGTCGAACCAGGAGCGCGACGACGACATGCTACGCATCGTCGTCGCTGGCCCGCGAGCAGACTTGCCGGAACGCTTGCACGTGGTCTCCGTGGATCCGGCGGCGCGGCCGCTGGATCGGCTGGGGGACGTGGCACTGAAGGACATCCCGTGCCCGACTGCCTTCCCGCAGCAGCAGTGTCGCGCGACGCCCTTCATCCGCGCGTCGAGTGACGACATCGATCGCAGCCACCCCGATGCCGCTGCAGCGTCGCTTCGCGCCGAGGTGGGCGGCCGAATCATTGTCAGCCACGCCGGGGCGTCGGTGGTCAGCTTGCGGGTCGGCGGTCCGCGCATCACCGCCATGGGTCCTCTCGATCGCTACCGTGCAACCCTGCGGGTACACTTGATGCGGCAAGCGCCCGGAGGGGCGCCGCCCATCGGCGGCACGGAAGCCGCCGCGCGGGCATTGATCCACGCTGACGTGCGATCGGCTGCTGGGATTTGGGGGCAGTGTGGCATCAGCTTCGGCAGCGAAGCGGACGTGCCCGTACAGATCGTCGATCCGCCAAAACCGTTCATGGTCGCCATCGGCTGTGAGCGCGGTTTGCCGGCCAGCGGCGGCACGCTGCGCCTGCTCGTCGACGACCACCGCGTCGGGCTCACGACGAAGCCCGGCGATTCGCCGCGAAAGGTCGCCCACGCCCTGAGTTCCGCCCTGCTCGCCGCAGGCTTTTCGACCCAGCTGAGTCCGAATCCGCGCACCGTCTCCGGCGCGATGCCGACCTACGACGTCCTAGTGACGCGTCGGGATGGATCGCGAGCGACGCTCTCCTCGGTCGGCAAGCTTTCTTCGGATCCGACTTTGGAGGCGTGTTTGGGCGTTGTCGAGCTTTCCGATGGCCTGACGCATTTTTCGGATTTCACCGCGGCCGCGGGCACCGTCGAAGAGCGTGCGCTGATCCGCGCAGTAGCCGACGACGACCCGAGCAGCATTGAAATCATCGTGATCCCCAGCTTCGCGCGTACGGGACGCATTGGAGAGAGCTTTATCTATGCGGACGGCGGCAGCATCCGCAACGTGGTCATCATCGACCGCGCTGCGCTGGTTGCGGGGGCTCGCTCGTACACGCTGGCGCACGAGCTCGGGCATATCTTTCTGGACATGCCCGGGCACCCCGACGACTACGGCGTGGACCGTCCAAGCGATCTGATGGACGCCGACGCCGCAGATCCCACGATCTTCGGGCCCCGCCGGCTCTCCGTCGCCGAATGCGAGCGTGCTCAGCGACAAAGCGGGGCGAAGGCTCCACTCCCGCTGTTATCGCATTGGCCGCTCACTCGGGCACGATAGAGATGAGCTCTGTTCCGCCGGCGTAGGCGTAGCTGACGAAGGCGTCGAATCCTTCGACCAAGACGCCGACTTTGCGGTCCGAGTCGATGCGGTGCACGCCGTCGTTCTGCAGTCCGGGGGTCAGCAAGTCGTTCGCTTTGGTGGGGTCGATGATCGGGAAAGACAGCTGGCAGCGATGCACCACCAAAGCCGGCGGTCCGCCCCGTTCTGCGTTGGAAAGCCCATCTGCCGCGCTGACGCGGCAGCCCTCGAGGGCGGCAACGGACTCCCCGTCCAAGATCACCGTGGCGTCGGGAGGCGCGATGATACGGATGAAGTCGAAGCTGTACTTGTCCGGAGTCAGAAAGACATAGGAGAAACGGAACTGTTCCAGAGGCGGCACGATCAGCATGCTGGGATCGCCACCGGGCAGCCCACGCTGGATACCGGAGGCTTCCTGACTCGCCGAAACTTGGCTCAACATGATGGCCTGATCGGACTCGAGCACGAAATCCCGGGAGCTCTGGATCGTGACGAAGTCGCCGCGCCCTTTGAGCTCGAAGTCGCGGTATTGGCCGGACAGGCTGGTGACGACCCGGGCGCCGGCCTCGGTCACGGAAATGACCCGGAAGTACTCCGGTTGTTCGACCACGCCGATGGTGCCGCCGGCGAGGCTCACGGCGCGAGTGCGGTTTTCCGAAACCGTGGCAGCGAACTTCTTCCCCGCCGTGCGAATGGGATCGAGCTGTTCTTCCAGGTGGTCGGCGCAACAGCGTCGTTCCGCGAGATCCGAAAAGAAGGGGGCGTCGCTGGCTTCCCCCCCGCTGAACACCACGATGGGCGCATCTGCTTCCACCAGGGAGCCGGAGAAATCCGAATTGAAATCGTCCGTCTCCAAGTTCAGGACTTCGAAGGGCTGCAGGGTTGCCTCGATGGAGCCACCGACCTGGGTCGTCTTGACGGGGCCGCCACCGATGACGGCGGCCTGCGTCTGCACGCGCACCTTGGTATCGGGCCGGGTCCCCACGATCGTCAAGAAGGCGCGCAAGTCCACGGGGTTGGTCGAACTGAAGTTCGTTTTCGGGTCTTCGGTTGTGGCGATGGTCTGCGGCCATCCCAGCACGACGTACGCCGGGGCCAATGCCGTGGTGGAAGCCCCAAGGGCCTCGACGGGTTTGAGCAATGAAGCGTCGTTCGAGAAGACGTTCACGTTTTCCAGGGGATTGAATTGATAGGCCACGACGGGAAAGTCGCTGCTGACTCGATAGGCAGCTCGGGTCAGTGCGGTGTGGCTGCCCGTATCGAATTCGCCAGGGGGCGAGCCGTCGACTTCCCGAGGCCCCAACTTGAAGACCCGCAGACTGAGCGGCGGGATCGTGGCGCTGGCGACGTTCACGATGTCCGGGGCTTGCCCAACCGCCGAATCGTCCCGCGCTATCACAACTTCCGCGGATACGTCCGGCTGAGGATTGGAGACGACGACGGCGAATTGCTGGCTGGCGGCGTTCAGGGAAAGGCCAACGTTGGCGTTGTCCAAGTCCACCGCCCAATACTCGCAGCCGACGTTGCTGCGCAGGGTCTGGGCTTCGTCGCAGAGGTTCACGCAGGCGCCTTTGCGGCAGGCTTCTTTCTGCTCGGGATCGCAGCTCCCAGTGACGGTGACGCCGTCGCCGCTGGGGTCGCAGACCGCCGTCCGCATTCCGTCGCATACATTGCCACCGGGCACACAGCGTTTGCAGCTGAGTAGCTGTGGAGCGCAGACCAAGCCGGCACTTTGGCAGTCTTCCGTCACCGTGAAAGCGGCGAAGCCGTCCTTGACCACGCAGGTCTCCACGCCGAGCAGGCCGCAGCGTTGGTCGCCGACGACACACACCGGCGGCGGGAGCTTTTCCGGAGCGATCCAGCGGTCCCCCCGGTCAAAACAGGAACTGACGAGCACGACGCCGCAACCAAAGGCAAGCGCGCGGACTAGATGGCGCCCCCGGCGGCGTCCCGGCGGCGTTCGGGTGCGTGCCTCTTCGGTCATCTCAAAAGTGAGAGAAGAAGATGTCCGTCGCATAGGCGTTCCAGCCACGATCAGCGAGTTCGCGATAGCGCAACGAGCCGTAGTCGAAGCCCACAATGTGGGCGAGGGACACTGCCAGGGTCAGGGGGCCCGCGGGCAGCGCCGCTGCGGGGTCGAGGGCCTTCAAGTCCGGCAACATGATGTCGCTCTTGCCCTTGGGTGCAGCGATGGTCCAGTTGACGAGCCCGCCACTGGACGCAATCGTGATCACGCTCAGGTCGACGTCGGCGCCGCCCGGCACGAAGGAAAACGCCAGGTCCTTGCCGTTCCAGGTCGAGTTGTTCTTGGGGGTGGTGAGCACGGGGATTTCGACGAAGTTGGTCACCGATAGCGTGGTCGACGTCGTGTTGGTCTGAATGCGCGTGGCAACGGACTCTGGCGTTGCTTCGCCCTTTCCAGTCACAGCGCGCGCAGCCACCACGTACTGACTGCCCGTCAGCGCCGCCGAAAGCGGCGGCAAGCCCACAAAGGAAAAGCTGGGCGAGCCCGGGAGAAACGCGCTCTTTTCGGAATTCGGAAACAACAGGTAGCCCAGCTCCCCCATGGCCACCGCGCTGGCGACCAACACGCGGTCCGGGCCCTTGGGCGTCGGAGTCGGCCCGCCGCTCTGCACCTTCAGCGCTTGATCCAGCGGGATATCCATCTCGATATAGACGTTGCTGGTATTGGCACCGGGCGTGCTGGGCACGCCCTTCACGATGCCCATGGCATAGGCGATGAACTTGGGCGGCGAGAGCGAGCGGTCCTCGATGCCCGCCAGTGCATACAGCGTCTTATTGCCCGTCGAAGCGCTCTGGGCGTAGGCGAAGCCGATGGTGCCCCCGGCATCCGGCGTGACGGCCGCGAAGCTTCCCGGCAGTTGGAAGGTCTGTGCTGCGCTCTGGGCGAGGGGAAACACATAGGCCACATGGGTTTCGTTGGGGCCTTTGGGCAGCGGCACGTTGGTCCAGCCCGCGCGCTCGAACTCTTTGGTCTTCGGCCAGAGCAACTCTCCGCTGATGCTTCCCGAAAGCGAGCCGCTGCCGCCCGTGGGCGGCGGGTCGCCATCTTCGGCACAGGCCGGAGAGAGCACTGGGTCCAGATAGGCGGTGACCGTATCCACGGGAACGTCCACAAAGGTGATCGGTTGGAAGCACTTCTTGGCGACGGTGACGGAGCGCTGCTTGGTCAGGGTCGGGTCGCTGAAGTCGACCACGCCAGCGGCGTCGGTCTTCTTCACGAGCGCACTTTCCAGGCTGTCACCGGCGATCGCGAAGGCACCCGGGATCGGATCTCCGGAATACGCGTCGAGGGCGAGCACGCGCAACTTGCCGCCCAAGGGCTGTCCACTCAACCCGCCGCGGTATCCGTTGTCGCTGTTGCCGTAGGTGAAGCCGTCCAGCACATCCACGCTGACTGCGTCCGGTGTGGTCACGCGCACGAGCTTCGCGCCCGGTGGGGCCGGCGGCGTGGTGCAAGTCATTTCGGTCTTGCCGACGATGCTGACGTCCGTGCACGGCGCCAGATCGATCAGCACTTCGGTGCCGTCCGACCAGTTGGTGCCGCTGCCCTTGAGGGTGACGCGAGTCCCGCCTGAGGTCGGGCCTGCGGACGGTTCCAAGAAGAAGTCGTCGTAGGTGTAGCCACCGATAATGCTGCGCGCTGTGGAAGCGTCGTTGCCGTTTTGAACTCGGACGTCCACGCTCCCGGCGGAGCCCGCGGGCACCACCACTTGCACGCGCTTTGCGTCGATGGGCACCAGGTCCGGCTGGGACACTTCCGTTGCGCCGAACCACACGCGGACGCTGCTCGAAAACCCGTTGCCGCGCACCAGGGCGAGCTGGCCTCCGGACCAGGGACCGTGGGGTGGGTCTACGCCCTGCACGCCGTGGGGATCCACCGGCGGCAGTTCGCTCTTTGCGTCGTCGATGCTGGGCCCCGCTTCGATGGCGGCGGGGGGACCGCCGTCGTCGCTGTACTGCTTTTCGAAAGCGCCCTCGTCCCGGGCGAGGCAGGCGTAGACGAGACTGGCGCCAGCGAGCATCGCCGTGCCGCGAAGGATCCAACGTGCGCCTGCTCTCATAACGACTGAGGAAGGCTAAAGCGCGCGGCAAGGTGGCGCAACCGCACTCGGCGGCAGACGGACGAATTCCCGGCGTGGCGCCCGGGGAGCGGCCCGACCTTAGGCGGTTTCGACCCGGGGCGTGCGCGGCGTCGTGGCGCGTAGGTCAAGAGCAGAGAGCAAGCGCAGGGCCGTGCGCCGGCGTGAGTCCGACTCTTCGGTGGGGCCGACGCAGGCCGGGCAGCCATATTCGCAGCGGCAGCCCTCCATCAGCGCACGCGCGCGCGCTAGGAGTTCCTCGGCCCGCTCGAAGATGCGGGGCGCGAGTCCGACGCCGCCAGGCAATGCGTCGAAGAGAAAGACCGTCGGATCAAAGCCGCCGGTGCGTCCGCCGAAGGGATCTCGACCGGGCGCGAAGGTGGCGCCGCCAGGCGCAGCTCCGTCGCCCAAGGTCTGACTGATGTCTCGCGGATCACACATCAAACACAGCGTGCTGACCGTCTCTAAGGCCCGGCCGAGCCCCCGCAGGCCGTCGATGACCACCGCGCGCGGCGCGTTCATCACCTCCAGTACGTCTTCGGGCACCGTGAGCCAGAAGGCCGTGGTGTGCATTTGCATTTCGGGTAAGTGCACGTCGCCGTAGCCGGCGTTTTCGTGGGTAAAGAATTTGATCTTCTTGTAGCCGGTCACCTTCTCTTCGACTTTGACGTCGCCCAGTCCGATGCGGGCGTTCCCGAGGGTGGCGCTACGGGACTCGTCAATCACTTGCACCGTGCGATAGGTGAGGGCGGTGGTGAAGTAGTCGGGTGCGACTTTGCGCACGAACGCCTTGTGATTGTCGAAGTCCAGGCGCTCGACTTGGTACTGCTCGGCGTCGTGTTGGTAGATGGCCTGCTCGTGCAGCATGGTGTGCGCGGCGCGCCAGTCCAGCTCGGCAATGCTGCGATCGGTCGCCACGTCGATAATTACGAAGTTGTCCCAGCCGATGTTGCGCAGGGACACGTGGTTGGCCGGAAAGGCTTCGCCGGCCCAGTGGAAGCTGTCGCCGCTTTCGTGGACCAGGCCGTGCTCCGAAAGGTACGAAAGCGCGTCTCGGGTCGAATCCGTCGAAAGCCCGGCGTAACTTTCGCCCATGGCAGCGTCCGGATGTGCAGGGCGCCCGCCCTTGCCGCTGATCTCGAAGGGAGCTTCGAAGGTGGCGCATTTGAGGTGCTGCACCAGGATCTCGACGTTGTTCGGATCGATGCGTGCTTCTTCGGCGGGTGCACCCAGCAGGTGGCTTGGGTCGCGAGCGAAGTACTGGTCCATGGCGGAGCTGCCACAAACCATGACACCGATGCTGCCGGCGCCTCGGCGGCCAGCGCGTCCGAAGCGCTGCCACGTTGCCGCGACGCTGCCGGGGTAACCCGCGCAGATCACGGCATCCAGATCTCCAATGTCGATGCCGAGCTCGAGGGCGTTGGTCGCGACGACACAAAGAATGCGACCGTCGCGCAGGCCCGCTTCGATTTGGCGGCGCTTGTCGGGCAGATACCCGCCGCGATAGGCCATGATCGCGTCGGCCCCGGCAACGTCACCGGCGCGCGCGCGCAAGTACTTGAGCATGACCTCGACGCTGTTACGCGACGGGCCGAATACGATCGTCGGCACGCGTGCCCTCACCAAGTCCGATGCCAAGCTGACGCTCTGTTTGAGTGCGCTGGCGCGGATGCCGAGCTCGGCGTTCACAATGGGCGGGTTATAGACAAACAGTCGACGGCTCGCCCGGGGCGCCCCGGACTTGTCGATCAGCTCGACTTCGCTCTTGTCCACACCAATCAGGCGGGCCGCGTGCTCCCTCGGGTTGCCGATGGTGGCCGTAGCGGTAATGAACACCGGATCCGAACCGTGGAACCGCGCGATACGCTTCAGACGTGCGATCACGTGGGCCATGTGGGAACCAAAGACACCGCGGTAGGTATGCAGCTCGTCCAGTACAACGTAGCGGAGTCCCTGGAACGTGGAGACCCACTTGGTGTGATTCGGCAGGATCCCCGCGTGCAACATGTCGGGGTTGGTCAGCACGATGCGACAGCGTTCACGCGCCAACCGGCGCGCGTCCCCGGGAGTGTCGCCGTCGTATACCGTGGCGGTGACGCCCAGCTGTGCGTCGGTGATCACTTGTCGGAGCGCGTGCTCTTGATCGCGGGAGAGCGCTTTGGTGGGGTACAGAAAGAGCGCACTTGCGCTGGGGTCCTCGGCGAGGGCTTGCAGCACCGGCAAGTGGAAACACAGACTCTTGCCGCTGGCGGTTGGCGTCGCGATCACCACGTGACGTCCGCGCTGTGCGGCAGCGATGGCGTCGGCTTGGTGACTGAACAGTTCAGTGATCCCGCGGGCCGCAAGGGACTTGCGCAGTGCCGGGGAGAGCTCGGGCAGCATGGGCTGGCTGCTGGCGTCTTGGCCCTGCGTGCGAATGTCCGCGGTGAGGCACTGCCGAACGCTGTGGGATTTCAGCCAAGCGTCGACCACCACGTCCACTCCGTGGCGTTGCTCCCAGGGTGCCTGTGTCACCGGGGTACCTAAACAGATGTGCGGTGGTGCGGCAATGCTCGCAGAAATGCCCAAAAAGGTCGCGAGCTTGCCGGAGCGGGTGCCAGATCACTGGCGGATCCGGCCGTCCTGTCGTAACTACCCCCGCCGATCATGACGGATCCTGAACAGCCCGGAGCCTCAAAGGCCAGCGACGCCGAAGCGCCGGCAGATTTGCCCGAGGATGCCGGTGGGATTGAGGTCGGCTTTCGTCCGGAGGCCGCAGCGCTGACGGACCTGCCCGCGGACAGCCTCGCGGCGGTCGCCCTCGATGGCGACGGCGTAGTCCCGGTCGTGGGTCCCGGGCTCGAAACCCTCGACGCGCCCGAAGTCGGCGAGCCGCCCGCGCCGAGCGCAGCTGCAGAAACGGCGACGCCGAGCCTGAGCCCCGAAGGCATCGCGGCACTCCGCGGTCGTCCCACCTACCTGTTTTTTGGCGTGCTCGCCGCGGTGTCGTTGGTCTTGGACATTGGATCCAAGGCCTGGGCCGAAGTCGAGTTGTCCAAGCGCACCTTGGACGATCCGTCCATCGTGCTCCTGCCGGATCATTTGATGTTCACCCTCGCGTACAACCGCGGCGGCGCCTGGGGTCTGTTGCACGACGCGAGCGAGAACATTCGCAAGCCGTTCTTCCTGGCGGTCAGCGTGTTGGCCATCGCGTTCATCGTGTCGCTGTACAGCCGGCTCGCGCCGGGGCAGCGCGCGCTGAAGTGGGGGCTTCCCTTGGTGCTCGGCGGCGCACTCGGCAATCTCTCGGATCGCATCATCCGTTCGAGCGTCGTGGACTTTATCG
Source organism: uncultured Polyangiaceae bacterium (assembly GCA_965369205.1). Lineage (GTDB taxonomy): Bacteria > Myxococcota_A > Polyangia > Polyangiales > Polyangiaceae > JACKEA01. The sequence continues at coordinate 9,388 of CBDUPW010000261.1, forward strand.
ACTACCGCGCCGACTGGATCGGCGCCATGAATCGCGGCATCGCGAAGCTCTCCAAGGGCTGGACGATCACGGACCACTGGCCCACATTCAACGTCGCAGACATCTTCATCTGCATCGGAGTGGGCCTGATGGCCATCGACATGATCACCTCTCGGCGCAGCCCGGACCCCAAACCGAAGCAAGCGCCGGAGCCCCCAGCTGCTGGCACGGATGCGCCGGAGCCCAGTACCGAGCCAGCCACGGCGCCCGACACGGCCGCAGCCGCGACGACTGACGCCGCGACGCCCGACGCCGGGGCGGTGCCTGAGGGGGACGACGCTCAAAGCCCGCAAGCCCCGGACGCCCCGGACGCGGCAACCGGAGACAACCCGCGCGAGTCCGAAGCGCCAGCGTGAGTGCTGGCGCACGCCACGTGGGATGAATGACTCATGCAGGGGCGACTGTTCACCGTTTTCGACATTCCGTTCCCCAGCTATTTTGTTCTGCTGCTGACGGGCTTCATTTTCGCAACGGCGGCAGGCGCCATCTGGGCCAAGCGGGTAGGGCAGGACCCGGACGTGGTTGTGGATCTCGGCTTGGCGATGCTGCTTGCCGGGGTGGTGGGTGCGCGGCTGCTGCACGTCATCGCTGACGGCTATTTTTGGGACTACGTCCACCTGTGCACGGATCCAAGCAAGGTCGACTGGCGCATCACCGTCGCCGAGTGCGGCAGCGAACGCTATCAAGGGGTGTGGGATGCCGCGAAGGGGGTTTGCCATCCGACCCAAGCGGACTGTTTCGCTTGGGCGAAATTCTGGGCTGGCGGGCTGACTTACTACGGTGGCTTTATCGGCGCGTCGGCGGCCGCCTGGTACCTGCTGAAGCGCGATCGTTTTCCGTTTTGGAAAGCCGCCGACATGGC
>CBDUPW010000262.1:0-10278 GCA_965369205.1 uncultured Polyangiaceae bacterium
GAGCTACTGGGGCTGCCCCTGGCCAATGCCAGCCTCTACGATGGCGCCAGCGCGACCGCGGAAGCGGCGCTCATGGCGCGCCGGCTGACGAAGCGCTCCAAGGTCCTCGTGAGCCACTGCGTGCATCCGGACTACCGGGACTCCACGCGCACCTACTTGACCGCCCAAGTCGACGCTTACGTGGAAGTGGAAGCGGCGACGGATGGCGGAGTCGACATCGCGCGTATCACTACCGCCATCGACGACGACACCGCAGCCATCATCGTGGGCTACCCGAGTTTCTTCGGCACCATCTCGGATTTGCGCAAGCTTGCCGAAGCCGCCCATGCAAAGGGCTGTCTCTTGGTGACGGCCACCAGCGAACCCTACGCGCTGGCATTGATAGAGTCCCCAGGCGCACTGGGCGCGGACATTGCCGTCGGTGAAGGCCAAGCGCTGGCCTGCGGCCCCAACTTCGGCGGACCGGGCGTTGGGCTCTTCGCGTGCCGTGGGGAACGCAACTACCTGCAGCAGTTGCCCGGACGCCTCTGCGGCGAAACCGTCGATGCCAACGGCAAGCGCGGTTATGTGCTCACCTTATCCACCCGTGAGCAGCACATCCGCCGCGAACGGGCCACCAGCAATATCTGCACCAACCAAGGGCTGCTCGCCCTCTCATTCTTGATCCGGGCCAGCTTGCTCGGGAAACAAGGATTCGTGCGCGTGGCGGAGCACTGCGCCGCGAAGGCGCGCTACCTGAAGGCCGCGCTGATTGGCCTCGATGGCTACTCCTCCGCCATCGACGCCGCTCCATTCTTCAACGAGTTTACCGTGCGCGTGCGCGGTGGCGACGCCGGAAGCGTTTGCAGCAAGCTCGCAGCCCAAGGCGTACTCGCGGGGGTCGACCTCGGTCGCTTTGAAAACACGCGCAAAGACCAGCTCCTAATCGCCGTGACGGAAAAACACGCCCGCGCCGATCTGGACCGACTCGTCTCCTTGCTCGACGCGATCTAAAACGCCCCTCGAAGCGAGGCTAGTCACACGGTGCGGCGCCCATGGCGGCGGCGCATTGTCCTGCGTCGCCGAAGGCGCGGCTGGCATGCAGAGTGCGGCACTGAACGCTATCACCGCTGCTGGCGCTGGTGACGTCGTAGCCCTGGTCCTTAGCGGCGCCATTCAGCGAAGCGCAGTCCTTGATACAGTCGGATTGCGAAGCGAACTTCCCGCTGAAGTCCGACTTGCAACCGGCCTCAAGCACTGCGCAGTAAGACTCACAGTTTCCGAAGACGGCTCCCTGATCCAAACCACAGTGCCCGTCGCCAAGGGGGCCCGCATGGGAACAGTGCCCGGTCGGGTTCGCGACCGCACTATACGAATGGTACAGCCGACAGCCGACGCTGTTTTCTGTGGTATGCCCAATGATACCGACCGGCAACGCCTTGCAGGTCGCCAGACACTGCGCTTCGTTCTCGTAAACCGACAGGCCGCCGCTGCACGCGACCCGCGCCACGCGACAGTAGTCCTCGCACTCTGGCGCCGAATCCGCAGGGTCGGAGCACGCATTGCCCGGGCGAGGCAGGACCGCAGCGTTGCTGCACTCTTTTGGGTCCAGTGCCGCCAAGGAGAGGTGGTGGATGCGGCACTCAAGGGTGTCGCCGGTGGCAAGTTTCGACAGGTCGTAGACCTTGGATACTAGAAGCGCCTCGCAGCTGGCTTTGCAGTTGGTAACCGCGCTGGCTTCTTCCGGGCACAGCTCAGCGAGCAGGCTGCAGTAAGCGTCGCAGGTGGAACCGCATGCGCCGATGCCAAAGGGTCCGGCGGCAGGACAGTCACTGGCAGGCTCTTTGGTCGTAACCGCGATGTTTGCTTTCTGCGCGCGACACTCGACGGTGTTCTGCTGCGAAGCCTCTCCGCGTGGAAACGCATCACAAGTGCGCACGCAGCTAGCGCGGCTCGAGTACGCAGCAAACTGCCCCGAGCATGCGGTCATGACGTCGTTGCAATACGCCTCACACTCGGCGCTTCCGGTGATGGGAGCCTCGAAGGTTCGGTCTTCGATGCCCGCGATGCTCTCGCAGCCCAAAGCGCCGACAACCAGCAGCCCCAGCACTCGAAACCGGCGCATCAGAATCGCCCCCCGAGCTGGATGAAACCGGAGCTTTTACCGACTGACGGCACGACGCGCAGTGCAACCTGCTCCGACGGCGCAGTGAGATACAGCACGGCGCCCGCGATCAGCGCGGCGCCCCCGACTCCGAAAGCGATGTTGCTCACGAGCGCGGCGCTCTTTGCGTCGTCCGTGAGGGTGACACCCTCGGCGTCGTCGCAAACATCTCCCCGCGGACACAGTTTCTCGGCGTCGCTGTTCTTGTTGATCGCCGTGATGCCGAACACGCTGCCAACCGCGACGCCAACCACACCGACGCCGCCGAGCACCACGCCTGCCATGCGCTGGCCATCGCCCACTCCGCTATCCCCGCTCGGAAGCGGCTGAGCAGGCGCGGGCGTGGGCGCCGTATCCGCTGCGGGCACGGCCGCGGGAGCGGGAGCGGGGTCCACCGCCGCCGGTTCTGCAACCTTCCTGAGCGGCGGGATGGCGAGTCGCGACTCCGACCCGTCTTTGACTTCGACCACCCCGGACCAGGATTCGTGACCCGGCGCCGTCACGCGCACCTGGAGCGTCCCCGCGTCCACCGGAGAAGACACGCCATAGAGTGCCGGGTTGACCTGCTTGCCGCCGTGTTCGACGGACAGCCCTTCAAGCCCGCGCGTGGCAGCGTCGACTTGAAGCACCAACCTGCCCAAGCGCGGCTCCAGGGCGCTCGCCCGCTTGTCTCCCGCGGCGGCGCGATCCGACTGCCCCGCGGAACGCGCCATGCTCGCGCCCTCGCGAAAGGTTGCCCATGCGCTGGCGAGGCGACCAGAACGCTCGTAGCAATCTGCCAAGTAGAGCACCGTGCCGATCGCCGGATCGATGCGTTGGCTTTGCTCATACTTGACGCACGCTTCCTTGATCTTGCCGGCCTGTATCAATCGCTGGGCGTCGTCGAAAAGGGCTTCCGCGGCGGCTTTGTCGCTCGCGGACGGCTGCGCAGAGGCCGCCATGCCCAGCAAGATCACCACAGACGCACAACTAGCGCCGAGCCATCGGTTCCTGCGACTGACCATGATCCCTTCTTCTCAGCGACGGCCGCCGAATTGCGTCGGCAGTGCAGCAGGCGTCGGCTTGGTTGTCGGACGGGCGGCAGGACGAGGCGCTGCTCGCGTTGGCGGAGTCGGCTTTTCGACCACAGCCGCCGCCTCGTCTTGAGAAGGCTTTTCAATGGCGCCCGCGTCTTCGGCGGCTGCTATTTCCGGAGCAGCGGCTCGGGTCGGTGTGACCTCGGGCGGCTCGGGCTCCGGCGCCGATGCGGCCGCAAGCTCTGCCCCGGCAGCCGGCGCTTGTGCCACCGCAGTTGTGCGCGACACACCGAACGCGACCAAGGCGCCGGCCACGAGCACTCCCGCGACGCCCGCACCGATAAGACGAGCTCGCCGCGGCGGAGACGCGGAGTCGCGATCGCGGTCGCCAGTCTTACCCCAAGACGCCAGCGTATTCGCTCCGGGTGCGTCGTCGCTCACGGGGTGCTGACTGGCAATCGTTTCCCGAAAGGCCGCCTCCGCTAGGGTCGCAGCTTCGGAGTTGCTCGGTTTATCCGCAGTGGTGACCGCGGCGCTCGCCGGTGGCGCAACGTCGGCCTTTGTTTTTGGGGTGAATTTGACGTCGGTCCCGGAAAGCATGCGTGAGGCCCGCTCCACATGCACTTGCATACTGGGAGCAAACTCGAGGAGCGATGCGGCAAACTCGGCCACGCTGGGATAGCGCTCGTTCTTATCCTTGGCGAGGGCACCGAATACCACGTGTTCCAGGCCAACGGGCACTTCGGCGCGCAGCGAAGTCAGAGACGGCGGCACGTCGTTGAGCAGGGCGGAGCAGAGCTGTGGCAACGACTCCGCCACGTAGGGCGGCCGCCCCGCCAACAGCTGGTACAGGATCGCGCCCAGCGCCCAAATGTCCGTGCGCACGTCGACGCTTTTTGCCGAGTGCATCTGTTCCGGCGACATATATAGCGGAGAGCCGATCAGAGCGGCGGTGCTGGTCAGCGCCAAATCATCCAACGAGCCGCCAGGAATGGATTTGGAAATGCCGAAGTCCAACACTTTGACGATGCGGGTGCCGTCCGCCTTCCGATGCAAAAACAAATTGGCGGGCTTGAGATCGCGATGGATGATGCCAGCCGAGTGCGCCTCCGCGACAGCCTCGCAGGCCTGCAGCACGTAGCCCACGGCCTCCTCCACCGGCAGCGGCCCCGTGCTGCGCAGCTCGTCGGACAGATCCTGACCCTGCAGGTACTCCATGACCATGTAGGGGATCCCATCGTCCATGCTGCCGACGTCGATCACCCGCGCCACGTGCTCGCTGGTGATCTTGACTGCCGCCCGGGCCTCGCGACGGAAGCGCTCAGCAGCGTCCTGATGCTCCGCCACTTCCGGGAGCAGGAATTTCACCGCGACGCGTTGATCTAGATCAACATGGCGCGCCTCTACGACAACGCCCATGCCCCCTTCGCCTAGGATCTGGCTGACCTCGTACTTGCCCGCCAACAGGCTGCCAGGCTGGACCGGAGAACTTCCCATGACCCCTCCATACTAAACCAATATCCAGCGCCATCGTAGCCCGACACGGCATTTGTCGGCCAAAACTCGCTCTGGGCCACGGGAAACCGCGCGGCGTGGCGAAGGGCCACGGTCGCTTCAGGCGCGCCTCCCCTGGGGGGCGCCGCAGCCTCAACGCTCTTCTTCGGGACGATAGGCGGGAAAAGTGTTCTTCCACCAGCTATCGCCGGTGCGCCGATAGACCGTGAGCCGGGCCAGGTCGATGCCCAAAGTGACCGCAAAATGCTGCCCCTCGTTGCTGCCGCGGCCGCCCGTGCCGCTGAGGGTGATCCCCCAGGGCGCTCCCAGATTCAGGGACGCCATCAAGCCCGTGGACCCAGGCCCCCACCAGCGTTGGTAGCCGCCAAGATCGACCGCCGCCCCGAACCCACCATTGACGTATCCCCGGGTGGCCGTGCGCGCTACCAGGCCCAGGTCCGAGCCTTCACCGAAGAAAGTGTGCATCCGGAAGCCCCCGCCCACCATGACCAAGCCCGAGGGCGGCGTGCCCATTCCCGTGTCGATCTGCAGGGAGGGAACCCACTCGCGGGTCTTGTCGGGAGCCTCGACCAGGCCGGGGCCCCCGCCCAAATAGAGCCAACTGGAAACATCAGCGCTTGCCACCGCGGGCCAGAGCAACGCCGCCGCGCAAACGGGAAGCAGGGCGAGTCGGGGCAGACGCTGTCGCACGTGCCCGAGCTACCACGGCCCCGCCCAAAAGATAAACAGAATGTGCGCGCGACGCCTGGCTTTGTCTCAGGCCCAGCCGCGACTTGCCACGATCCGCGATACCACCAAATGTGCTACGCGCTGATCGAATAGTAGACCGTTGTGGCCGCAGCCTTCGACCAGCACGCGCTCGCCCTGGCAAAAGACAGCGGGTTCGCTCACGACGGTGTCGTCCGAGGCTGCCACGGAGACATGGGGCACGCCGTGATTGGGTCGTTCCCGCAGGCGACGCAGCACCTTCGAGTCCAGGGAAATATCTCGCCCTGCGGTGGTGGGCATGAAGCGCGCGCTGCGCGTGCCATTGAAAGGGCTACCCAGGGAAATCGTCTGCACGATCCGCGGATCCCCCCCGAGCTCTTGCACGAACCAGCGGGCCACTACGCCGCCAAGACTGTGCCCCACTAGATGTAGGCGCGCTCCACTCGGCAATTCCGCCAGCAGATGGCTGAGGCGACGCGCGATGGCATGCACGCCGGGACCGGGTGCGTACGAAAAAGTCGCCGTGTGTGCGGACGCTTCGAGTTGGATGCGTTCAGAAAGCGGTCGAAGTACTCCCGCGGTCGCGAACAAGCCGTGCAACAACACAACCACATCGTCACTCTCAAGCACCTGCGACGGAGTCTGGCCGTTCACGTTGCGCGCCATCAGCGCGGCTTGACGCGCAAACGCGAGCGCCTCTTTGCCGATCAAGCTGATCCGCCGACGGCGACCTTCAGAAGGTACGACCCGATCAAAGCTCATGCGCCCAAATAGATAGCGCAAGCTCCGCAAAGCCGGCACCTTTTCGGCCTGGGGAGGCGACCGCGTGCCCCGCTTCGCAGTAGCCTTGCCGAGCATGTCGGCAGACTCGAGACCAATTGCGAACAACGTTTCGCACCATTTTTGTGTGCCCGCATCCGACATGCATGACCCCGGCCGCGCGGGCCACGTCCCCACGGCTGCGCTGGGGCAAGGACGTCGCGTTCGCCCCGAGGCCACTGCGTTGGGCTCGAGCCGACCCGCAGCTCCCGAGCTGGACTGCGGCAGGCGCCAGGCGCATCAAAGAGGCGCGCTTCGCCAGCGCCTGAGTCGAGAGCGTACGCGACGCACGCCCTGTGCGTCGTGCAGAGCCCAGGCGTGACGGCAAGCTCCGCTACGACTGCACGGACTAGGGTCTTGATGCAACGCCTCGGCCTGGCGATTGCACACGCGCCCGACCACTAGTATGACGGGCGCATGCCGGAACTGCCCAAGACCGTTGCCGAAGTGATGACGCGCAAGCTGGTCACGATCAGCAAAGACGACACCCTGGGGAAGCTCGAAGACGGAATGATTCGCTTCCGCTTTCGCCACTTGCCCGTGGTTGAAGATGGCAAATTGATCGGCGTTGTGAGTCACCGAGATCTGTTGCACGCCTCGTCCAGCTTCCTCTCGAATGCCGCCGACAAGCGCGACGAGGTCATTCACAAACAACCCGCCAGCGCCATCATGCAGCGGGAGATGATCACGATTCGGCCCACGGAGAGCCTCGTCGGTGCGGCGAGCCTGATGTGGGAAGCCAAGCTCGGCTGTCTTCCGGTCACCGAGGAAGACGGCACGTTGCTCGGGATCCTGACAGAAGCCGATTTCATTCGGCTGTTCATTCGTCTGGCGACGGGCAATAGCCCACCGCCCCCCCCCTCCACTCGCATGAGGTAGCGCGTCGAACTGGCGTCAGACGTTTCGCTCTGAGCGGCGGCTCAGTCCTCGCTCAAATCCGCGCGCAGACTCTGCAGCGTCGGCGCGCTCAAAGGCGTTTCGGCCGAATAGGCGGCATGCTCGACCAGGAGCGCCGCCGGCTCGCCGTCCAGGAGCGCTTGGCTGAGTTGCTGACCCAAGTGAAAACGCAAGTAATGCACCGCAGTCGTTCGTGTCTTGTCGTCAGAGCGCTCGTCCGAGGTTGCCGCAACGCGCTGCTGACCCACGCGCAAGAACACTGCGTCTTCGAGCCCAGCTAAGGCGCTCAGCATGCGCTCACGCTCCTCCCGCTCCGGGTACTCCACCATCAGGGTGAAGGATAGGCAATGAGCCTTCGGAACGAGCGCATTGTAGGTCTCGATTTCATGGGCGACGGCGGCCTCGCTGCTGATGCGTTCGGTGCGCAGCATTTCCTGGATCTGGTACAGCGCCGTGTCGTGGTTTTCGAACACACCCGTCATGTTGGAACCCAGGGCAACGCGTCGGCGTTTCTTTTCCTCAATGATGCGCCCGCGGAAGCGATCGCGGATCTCTTCGTAGGCGCCCAGACCAAGCACTTCACTGCGTTCGACGGGCTTCATGCTTCCTCCTCTGCCGGTTTCAGCCGAGCCGGAGTGCCAGACTCTGTGAGTCCATAGGCGCCGGCAAGGGCCACGATCGGATGCAAGGCTCGCATACGGTTTTCCTTCAGAATGCGCTGCCCTGCCAAGCTGCAATCGGTGACGATGACGTCGGGCTGATCGTCTTCGGGCGCCAAAGCGCGGGCCATGCGCCGCGCGTAGTGCACGCCTTCATCGTAGTACTCGGCCTTCATGCCCCAAGTACCGTCGACGGCTGAGCAGCGTTCCACACTGCGCACCTCAGTATTCGGCAACAGGCCCAGGAGCCGCGCGCCGGGCAGCGCGATCTTCTGCGCGCGCAAGTGGCAAGCGGCGTGGTACGCCACCTTGCCGAGCCCGCTGCTGAACTCCCGATTGAGAGCCTTGTCCCGACGCAAACGGTCCAGGAACTCCATCAAATCCAGCGTCGCCTCGGCCACTTCTTTGGCCTCCGCAGTGCCCAGGTAGACGGCCCACTCCTCTTTGATGGTGTAGCCGCAGGTGGGGCCTGGCGTGACGATCTTCATTCCCTGCCGCACGAGGGGTAGCAGGCGGTCAACGTTGCGCTGCATCTTCGCCTTGGCGGCAGCCACGTCGCCGCCGTCCAGATTCGGCATGCCGCAACAGTCGACCTCTTCCGGAGCGATGACTTCGTAGCCGTTGTGCTCAAGCACCTGCACCGCCGCTTGGGGGACTTCCGGAAAGTTATATTCACCGTAGCATGTGGCGAACAACACCACGCTACCGGCATCACCCGCGGTTTGCAGCGGCGCATGGGCAGCGAACCACTTTGCGAAGGGCTTCGCCACCATGGGAGGCAGCGGGAACTCCGCGCTGATGCCCGCTACCGTTTCGGCCACTTTGCGCGCAAGGCGATTCGCGTTCACGAAGTTCGCAGGCGCGGCGTTGATCCCAGAGCCCAGCAGTCCGACCAGACGCGGCTCCCCCAAGATGCGATCCACCAGCGGGATGCCGTCACGTCGCGCACGCTGCGCCTTCTCCCGTGCCATCAGGCGTGGAAAATCGAGCAGTTCGCGAGCGTCCTCGTCCTTCGTGTAGGGACACTTGATATAGCAAAGCTTGCACTGCCAACAGTGGTCCGTGACCTGGCGCACCGTGTCGGGCCCGATGTGCTCGGCCCCCTCAGCGCGGCCCGCGTCGATGTCGGCATCGACGGCGTCGAATAGGATCGGAAACGAACCGCAGTAGGTCACGCACATGCGGCATTCGTGGCAGATCTGATAGGTGCGCCGCAGCTCGCGTTCTAGGTCCCGAGCATCCCAATAACGGTCGTCGTTGGGGTCGGTGGCGGGCAGAGCCTCAGGCTCCCGTGGAATGTGACTCATAACGACAAGGCCTCTCTGCGTGACAAATGACAAAAGCCATCGGGCGCACGCACGACCGATGGCTTTCGGTTCCGGAAGTGCGACTCAGTCGAGAGTATCGAGAGCCTTTTGGAAACGCCCGGCATGGCTCTTCTCGGCTTTGGCCAAGGTCTCGAACCACTCCGCGATCTCGTCGAAACCTTCTTCGCGAGCCGTCTTCGCAAACCCGGGGTACATGGTTTCGTATTCGTGCGTCTCGCCCGCGACAGCAGCAGCGAGGTTGTCCTTGGTGGCACCGATCTTCTTGCCGGTGGCCGGATCGCCGACCTGCTTCAAGAAGTCCAGATGGCCGTGCGCGTGTCCTGTCTCGCCGTCAGCGGTGTCTTTGAAGAGGCCGGCCACGTCGGGCAACCCTTCGACGTCGGCGACCTTCGCGAAGTACAGATAGCGTCGGTTGGCCTGGGACTCCCCGGCAAAAGCTTCTTTGAGGTGCGTGTGGGTCTTGGTTCCGTCGAGCTTGGGCATGGTGTCTCCTGAAGGGTGTCCGCCCCGAAGCGGGGCGACGGCTGGTTTGCGCCGCGAAGATACGGACTTGTCCGTGGGAGAGGAACCCTCGGACACCGGGCCCTGTTCCCCGAGGTCGCAACGGGCGCAACTGTCGGATATTACTATTCTTTTCTCGGAGCCGCCACGGTCCAATCGAGGCAGCTCTTGGAGATGCGACTAAAGTGCACTGAGTCCCGCTGGATTTCCAATCGCTTCTTCCAATCGCCACATCACATGGACTTATCGGCCCTGACCCTGACCCAGCTCCGCTATCTCGTTGCGGTCGAGAGCCAGCGCTCCTTTCGAGGCGCCGCCGAGCAGTGTCACGTTTCCCAACCAGCGCTCAGTATGCAAGTGCAAAAGGCCGAAGACCTCCTGGGTCAGGTTGTCTTCGACCGCTCGCAACAACCCGTCGTGCCCACGGAGCGCGGGAAGGCACTGCTGCGCCAAGCTCAAGTCGTGCTGCGCGAGCTCGATCGCTTCCGTGACCTCCTGACACCAGACGGTGAGGTGGCCGGGCGCTACCGTCTGGGTGTGATCCCGACGTTGGCAACCACTCTGCTGCCGCTATTGCTCCCACGCTTCTGCCAACTGTTCCCGGACGTGGAACTGGTGGTGGAAGAAACGCAAACCGACACCTTGGTCGAACGGCTACTCGATGACAGCCTCGACGGCGGCCTGGCAGCCAC